>JBDKFR010000056.1:0-10133 GCA_039798645.1 Bacteroidota bacterium | reverse complement strand
TTACAAGCATCACTACAATACTTTACATCATCCCAGCTGCGCTCCCACTTTTTTCGCCAACTAAAGGGTCGGTTACAATGCAAGCATATTTTAGTTGGGAGATCTTGTTTTTTAATATTTTTATTATTGCTATTTTTCAAGTTATTCTTATTGGTTGATCATTTGCCTAAAAGTTAAATTTATTCTAGGCATCATGATTTTTGATGATTTTGGTAAGCTATGAAGCCAATGATTTTGTAGCGCTCCTTTCATTTCTAATAAGGATCCATTTTCTAGAAGGAGGCTATTCGTCTCTTTAGTGGCTTTATTTTTAAATGAGAATTTTCGAGCTGCACCGAGGCTTAGGGAAGCGATTGAACTATTTGGGATAATTTCTACTTCGTTGTCGGCATGCCATCCCATTGCTTCATTTCCGTTATGGTATAAATTCAATAAGCAGGCATTATATTGGCTTTGTGTATAGGATTCGACAATACATTTGATTTGAAGAAGCAAAGGAATCCATGATAATCCTTTTTTGGTTCTTTGGGAGTAACGATATTGAATGTTGGGTTCGCTATAAAAAGCTACTTTTCTTTTGGTGGTAATTTCTTTTCCAAACATGACCACGACCTCATTTTTCCAAGCGATTTTGTTTATTAATTCTTCAAAGAAAACGTTTATTTGTTCCTCAGAAATAATTCTTCCAAAATAGATGGCTTGACCCTCTTTGTTTATGATATATGGAAAATCTTTATTCAAACTGTTAAAAGGTTTTTTTAGTTTTTCAATTGATTGTTTCTTTGCAGCAAATTAATAAGACCCTTAATACATTTAGCTAATAATATAACAAGCTCCCATCTAAATTGTTTAAACCCCAAATCATGTCAAATCAAATTTCAAAACTTAAGGAACACATACAAAGTGCAAGAGTTCAACTTTTAGCGCACCCGGTTTATGCGCAAATTAATGATTTGCAAGGCTTGCAAAAGTTTTCTTCCATACATGTTTTTGCAGTTTGGGATTTTATGAGTTTGTTAAAGTCGTTGCAAATTGGACTTACCTCAGTTAGTTTGCCTTGGATGCCAGTTGGCACTGCTAATACAAGATATTTAATTAATGAAATTGTCACAGGGGAAGAATCGGATGTTGATGAAAATGGTAACAGAATTAGTCACTTTGAACTATACCTAAATGCAATGAAACAAATGGGCGCAAGTACTGTTTGGATTGAACAAGTGATAGAAAAAATTAAATCAGGCAGCAAAATTGAACAAAGCATTGAAAGCACTGATATGCCAATTCAAGTTAAACAGTTTTTGAATTTCACCTTTGATATTGCACAAAACGCGCCTTTACATGTTAAAGCTGCCGTTTTTACTTTTGGAAGAGAGGATTTAATACCAGATATGTTTACAGAAATACTTCAAAAAATTGACGGAGATAATCCTGGGAAAATATCCATTTTTAAATATTATATCGAAAGACATATCGAAGTAGATGGAGGGCACCATAGTTTACTAGCATTAGAAATGGTAGCCGATTTATGCGGCGATGATGAAAGTAAATGGGAAGAGGCTAAACAAGCATCTTTGAAATCGCTTGAGTTAAGATCGGTTTTATGGGATGGTATACTTTTACAATAAAATAATTTGTATTTCAACATAAAAAAATAAAAGAGGAGACATGAAAATGTGCTCCTCTTTTATTTAATGTTATTTAGTAGTGTTATTTTTTTTGCAAGTATTTAGTCCCAAAATCGAGTACAATGGGCAAATACTGATCGCGCTGGTTAATAAAAATACTCCACCTAAAACTAGTAGCACTATTGATGCTGGGCCTTCTACTGTTTTAGTAATAAATAGCATTGAAAAAACAACTGCTAAAATTATTCTAATTGTTTTGTCTAATGATCCCATGTTAGATTTCATAATCGTTTATTTTTGGTGAATATTTTAAATAACGTCTAGTGATTTTTAGGATTTCCCTTCTTAAACATACCAGCTACTAAGTAACCCATTAATGCACCATACAAACTACTATTGATGGGCCTGGATGTAATCATACAAGTGCCGCTTGAACATCCAATAAATTTCCAATATAAAAAACCCGCAAGTGTTCCTATGGCAATGCCAATTAAATCTATCTTGTATTTTTTAAGTAGTGCTGTCATGGTTAATTCAATTTCGATCTTAAACCAAACCAAGAACCACCGTTATATACTTCAATGCCTGCAGCTTTTAATACAGATTTTGCCATGCCACTTCGCGCTCCACTTTGACAAACTGTAATAACGGGCTTGTTTAATTTTTTAATACTGTTCACTTCTCTTTGTATAATATTAACTGGTATATTTTTTGAACCTTTAATATGACCTCGGTCAAATTCTTGAGGAGAACGAACATCAATAATGATGGCCCCTGCTTCTTGCAGTGCTTTATAATCAGTACCTGCGCCAAATATTTTTTTTAAAAAACTAAACATGTTAATTATTATTTATGATATTATTTAATGAAAAAATGCCACCTCCATTGTAAGTATCTGATATGCCATTTTGTTGAAGAATGCCAGCAGCCATTCCGCTACGGCCTCCACTTAAACAATAAACTACAATAGGTTTTTGCATTTCGGATATTAGCTTAATGTTTGCTTCAATGGTATCAAGTGGGATATTAATTGCACCTGGAATATGATTTTCTTCAAATTCCATAACACTTCTTACGTCTAATAAAGTACCTTTTTTTTCCTTTATGGATTTAATTACATTTTGCATAGTATTTTTTGTTTACTAACACAAAATTGAACTAATTTGATATTAAATAAGGTGATATTTATCACACTGCTGGAATTAATGTCGATTTTTTATTTCATCCAGTTAAATGAATTTCGATTCATTTCTATCCATCCGTTATTTTCCATTTTCTTAAGTAAACGGCTTATCACTTCTCTTGAAGTATTTAAATCATTGGCGATTTCTTGATGTGTAAGCTTTACGGTATTGCCAAATTGCTTGACCTGTCTAATAATATAAAATTCTAATCGCTCGTCCATGTTCTTAAAAGCAGTTTCGTTAATGGTTTTAAGAAGTTCCTCATACCTGCTTCGATAGGTTCTGATAACAAAATAGTGCCAACTTTTAAACTCATTTAACCATTTTTCCATAAACTCTATGGGAATGGCAAGGTATTGAATATCGGTAATTGCCTTAGCTAATACCTGACTTTGTTCATGATGATAATTACAAACCAAGGTTACGGCACAAGCTTCTCCTGGATTTAAATGGTACATAAAATATTCTCCACCATCCTCGCCTTCTTGATACAATTTAATTGTGCCATCAACAACAAGCATAGCTGATTTTATATTTTGACCCATTTTTAAAAGGGTAGTTCCAGCTTTAGCTTCTCGCAACTCAGCTTCCTTAATGATAGCTTGGTATAAACCATCTTCAAAGTCTGGGAATATTTTTATAAGGTCTTCCTTTGATAACATAATTAAAATCAATTCAAGTGTGAATATACAATTTTTACAACAATGTAATAAATGTCACCGAGCAAAGGACTTTTCAAATTTAAATTTGAAAAAAATATGAAAATGAAAAATTGGTTATCAAAAATAGATTTCACTTTGACATTTAGATTAGTACTAGGCATTACAATGATGGTTACGGGATATATTCAGAACGACTATACTTCAGGTAGTTTTGGCTTATTATTACTCGTCTATGCAATTATCGCAGCAAAATATAAAGTTGGCTGTGGATATAATTCCTGTGGTTATATACCAATGAATAAATCACGTAATTAAATGCCTGAATAAATTATTTTTTTGAATGCCCAACTATTTGTTGGAATGGCCCATATTTATGTTGCTCCTCGGTAAAGTTATCAGTATAAGGTCCCCATGGATAATCAAATGGTTTTTTATTGATTACTGGCCAATCTTTTGACTGATTCATATGTGGCCTTGGTTTCGAATTTATAAAAGCTGCTAAATCCCAACATTGTTCATCACTTAAAATTGGTTTTTCATGTGTTGCTTGTAAATAGGGCATATTTTTTTTGATATACCCAGCTAAATTACTTATTCTATATAGTCCAGCCCCATCATTGTAACTATGCTCTCCCCAAACAGGAGGATATAGATATTCATTACTGCTAGCTTGCATTTGACCTTGTCCATTATTCCCATGACAAACTTGACATTTGCTAATAAAAATGGTACTACCTTTTTGAGGATTCGCTGCTCTATTTAAAAACTTTATTTTTTCAATTCCTGATCCTATTGGTTTTTCATTCTTTTTTACATCCTTGCCAAGCCATTTTATATAAGCATAAATAGCAGTAAACTCTCTACTGTTACTATCAATGGCTTTGCCATTCAAACTGCGTTCCATACAATCGGCAACTCTTTTATAAATTGTTTCAACTTTTCCACTTCTTTCTCTATATTTTGGATAAGTTGAATATACACCACCATAGTTATTACCCCAGGGTTGATTTCCTGCATTTAAATGACAGTTTTGGCAATTCATACCGTTGGTTAATTTAGCTACGGTACCATTAGGTCCTAAATACTTTGAAGTATGTGCTATAAGTTCTCGGCCATATAAGACAATGGAGCGATCCTCGCCTTTAATTGAAGTGTCGGAAGCGATATCGGGTGCAATCCATGCTTTTTGAGCCTGTTGAGAATTAGTATTGCGATCCTTTTTTTGCCAAACAAAATAAAGCTTAATTGCAGAGAAAGTTATTAATAGTATAATGACTAAAATTGCAGTTCTGACTAATTGCTTCATTGCATAATATTAAACATTATTATGAAAACTATTAAAGGATTGTCAATGTTTCTTATATTTAGTTATAAAAATTAATAACGCTATGATACCGAAATATAAATACATTCTATTATTCGTCTTAAGTTTAACCACTTTCAATTATGGGTATAGTCAAATTAATGAAAAGCAAATTGAAGTAAAAGAGCATAATATAGTAGTGCAGTTAAATACGGCAGATACGGCAAGTTGGTCAAGTGTAATTGGTAATATTAAAAACATTCAAAAAGCTTGGACGACGAATTTAAATATTGAAGTGGTAGTTCACGGTAAGGCTATCGATTTTTTGGTAAAAGACAAAACCTATTTCATAAATGATATTCAGTTATTAGCTTCACAAGGTGTTAAATTTTCTGCCTGTCAAAACACCATGCGAAAACATAATATTTCAGCTGATATGATAATTAAAGAGGCGGGAATTGTGCCTTCTGGAGTAGTTGAAATTGTTTTGAAACAAGAGGCTGGCTGGAGCTATTTAAAATCTGGTTTATAATTTTCGGGAAGATGGAATTATAGGGTCTTTCAACCATGTTGACCTAATATCTTACACATATTACAGTAACAGAATCTTAACAACATATTACTTTAATTGTCACTTGTAAAGTAGTATTTTTGCGCATGCAATTCATGTTCAGAAAACTAACTTTATTCCTACTAATAGTCATTGGAATTACCTCGCAAATTCAAGCTCAAGATAAAACGACCGTAAATGGCACAGTTAAAGATAAACTCAGTGGAGAGTCAATTATGGGTGCTGTCATTAAAGTAGATCAACTTTCTAATGTTGTGGTGACTTCAAATGAATATGGGTTTTTCGCAATCTCCTTGCCCAAGGGTAAATATGATTTAAAAATTAGTTACGTAGGTTATGAGGAAAAAAGAATACCTATTACCTTGAATGGATCTTTGACAGTCCCTGTTTTATTGGAAAGTAAGAATCAAATAATGGAGGTAGTGGTAGAATCAAAACGTAAAGACGATAATTTGATTAAAGCTCAAATGGGCACAGAAACTTTAAATATGAAGTCCATTAGTAAAGTGCCTGTTATTTTTGGAGAGAAAGATGTGTTAAAAACAATTCAATTACTTCCAGGTGTAAAATCTGCAGGTGAAGGGAATAGTGGTTTTTATGTTAGGGGAGGTGCAGCAGATCAAAATTTAATTTTGCTCGATGAGGCACCCGTTTACAATGCATCACATTTGCTGGGTTTTTTTAGTACGTTTAATAGTGATGCTATTAAGGATGCAACTTTGATTAAAGGAAATGGACCTGCACAATATGGTGGACGACTATCATCGGTTCTAGATGTGAAAATGAAAGAAGGAAATAATAAAAAATATACAGTGAATGGTGGGATAGGTTTGATAAGTAGTAGACTTAGTATTGAAGGGCCTATTCAAGAAGATAAATCATCCTTTATATTATCAGGAAGACGAACTTACGCAGATGTTTTTTTAAAGGCAAGTGAAAAATTCAAAGACAATATTTTATACTTCTATGATTTTAATGCAAAAGCAAATTATAAAATAGATGATAAAAACAGAATTTATTTTTCTGGTTATTTTGGTAACGATGAGTTAGGGCTAGGAAGTAGTTTTGGAATTAATTGGGGAAATAAGACAGGTACCATTCGATGGAATAGAGTTATTAGCAATAAATTATTTTTAAACACATCTTTAATTTATAGTGACTATAGTTATAATGTTGGATTAAAAAATGGCGAAACTAATTTTAATGTCAATTCAAATATTAAGGATGTAAACTTAAAGCAAGATTATACATACTATTTAAATCCAAAAAACACCATTCGATTTGGCTTCAATTCTATTTTACATACTATTACGCCTAGTATTTTTAGCGGCACAGTTAAAAATAATACCAATAAAGTAGGTCGCAATGGATTAGAAAATGCCATTTATTTTAATAATAATTTCAAAGCAAATTCAAAATTAACCTTGGATTATGGATTAAGGGTGTCAGGTTATACAATTATGGGCGGCGATGTATATAATGTATATACTAATGATGTAATCACGAATTCGATTTTACTTCAAAAAAATTCATTCGGGAAGACTTACCTAAACCTTGAGCCTAGAATCACTAGTAATTATAGAATAAACGATTTAAGTAGTTTTAAATTTGCCTACGCACGCAATGTGCAGCATTTACATTTACTTAGTAATTCAACTGCAGCAAGTCCGTCGGATCAATGGATTGGGGACTCCTATAATATCAATCCGGAATTGGCGGATCAGACAAGTGTTGGGTATTCTAGGAATTTCAAAAATAATACATATGAGTTAGGGGCAGAGATATATTACAAGACTATGCAAAATCAATTAGATTATAAGGACGGGACTAATATTAATACCATTACGGATGTTGAAAGTGCATTGTTATATGGTATTGGAAGGGCGTATGGTTTTGAATTTTTAGCTAAAAAGAAAATTGGATTATTCTCTGGCTGGATAAGTTATACATTATCTAAAACGGAGCGAAAAATTGAAGGCATTAATGATGGGAATTGGTATAATGCAAAACAAGATAGGACCCATGACGTGTCGGTTGTCACCATTTTAGAAGTAAACAATAAATGGTCAGTTTCCGGTGTATTTGTATACAATACGGGTAATGCCGTGACATTTCCAACTGGCAAGTATTCATTAGGTGGGCAAACAATATACCAATATGCAAAAAGGAATGCTAATAGGATGCCTGACTACCATCGCCTTGATTTAAGTGTGACTTATGAAAATAAGCGTAGCAATAAAATGGAGAGCTCTTGGAATTTCAGTTTGTACAATGTTTATGGACGTGAAAATGCCTACAGAATATCTTTTGAAGACGATCCTTTAGATAATACCAAAACACAAATTATTCAAACTGCATTATTTAGATGGGTGCCAAGTATTACCTACAATTTTAAATTTTAATGATGATTAAATTCAAACAATATAACTTTTTAATTTTTACAGCGCTTCTATTTGCTAGCTGTGAAAAAATAATCACACTTCCAATTGATGACAATGAATCAAAGGTGGTGATTGAAGGTGATATCACGGATCAGCCTGGGCCTTATTTTGTAAAACTTTCCAGGTCAATCAATCTTAATGAGCCTAATAAGTATCCAATCATCAGTAATGGCATTGTAGTCATTTCTGATAATTCAGGCGTGAAGGATACTCTAAAATATTTGACTGCAGGAATTTATAGAACTAAATTAATAAAAGGTGTTTATGGAAGAACATACTCCTTAGATGTTAATGTTGATGGTCAGCATTATACAGCTCAATCTACAATGCCATATAAGGTAAATTTGGATAGCCTTAGAATAAACAATTTTCCAATCAATGGTGAAAATCGGTACAGTATTATTCCAGTTTTTGCAGACCCTTTAGAATTAGGTAATAGTTATCGATTCATTCAAAGAATCAATGATACTTTAGATAATAACTATAACATTTTCACTGATAATTTAAATAATGGAAAAATAAATCAACGTCCCTTAAATAATGGTAGCGATGAAATTTCAATTAAGTTTTTTGATATAGTGTCAGTCGAAATGCAATGTATTAGCGCTTCGGCACATTTATTTTATTATACATTAAGTCAGCAAAGTGGAGCAGGACCCGGAGGAGGAACGGCACCAACCAATCCACCTAATAATATAACTGGAGGTGCATTAGGCCTTTTCTCAGCCCATACTTCTCAGACGAAAGCGGTGCAAATACCAATAAAATAAGGTGCGCTAAAATTATTAGCTAATTTTCATTAGTTACTTAGTACTTTTGACTTTATGAATTCAATGAAAAAACTGCTTATATTATTATTGCTCTTTGTATCATTTTTTGGTAATGCACAACGAAAATTGTTTCAAGTAAATAATCAATTCAATTTTGTACCTCAACCAGTTCCTTTTCAAGCACCCTCAATAGCTACAAATGGCTTGGTATTATATCTCGATGCAGCAAATCCCGCTTCCTATTCGGGTTCTGGAACTACATGGACAGATTTGAGTCCTAGTAATAATGTTGGAACATTTGTAGGGCCTATTTCATATAGTTCAGCCGAAGGAGGTGCAATTGTATTTAGTGGAACTTCAGGTAGTAATGATTATGTTTCTGTAGCACATAATGCCTCTCTTAATGTTACAACAGCTGGTACATTAAGTATTTGGATTAGTCCTAATAGTTTAACGCAGCTTGGTTTAACCAATTTGATTGGCAGAACGATAGATGGTGCTGGAAATGGGCAGTCTTATTATATGTATTGGACAGGAGGGAATATTACTGGAATTATCCAAAATGGCGGTGTTTATAAAAGCATATCAACACCAATACCTACAGTTTTAGGTTGGTATAATTATGTATTTACATGGAGTAATGGTTTTTTAAATCTCTATAAAAATGGAATATCAGTAGCCACACCAGTTGCATCAACAATAAGTGCACAAAGTTTAACAACAACAGTTAACATAGGTGGTTATATTTTTGGTGGAGCAGGTGGAAGTAATAATACCTTCAATGGGAAAATTCCTTTTGTGAACATATATAACAGAGAGTTAAATGCAACTGAAGTTTTGAATAATTTTAATGCAGTTAAAACTAGGTATGGGTTATAATAAAATCATTACCCAATAAATTGTATACCTGATCACAATAATTGTTTGTACATGAAAAAGTTGTTGATTGTTCTAATCTTTATGCGTTTTTTTGAGCTTAATGCACAAAATAATCAAATTGGTACTTGGTTTGTATATTTTGGGAATCAAAAGATTAATAATAAATGGAATATTCAATCTGATTTTCAATATAGAATTAAGCAAATTTTAGAGCAGAAAAGCCAAGGAATAGTAAGAGCCGGGCTGGGTTATAATTTAACTCCAAACAATCATAATGTGTTATTGGGATTGGCATATATTAATACTCAGTTTGATGATGATATAGTAAGCAAAGCAACGCTACAAGAAAAAAGAGTCTATCAGCAATATTTGTACAAAAAAAATTATCAAGATTATTTTACTATACACAGATTTAGATTAGAAGAAAGGTTTATTTCAAATGATTTCGGATTAAGGACAAGGTACTTTATTTCGTTACAGAAATCACTTAATGGCAAATTACTAAACAAGCATAGTATATACGGTTCTTCATTTAATGAATTATTCGTCGACTTAAGAAATACAAAATTTGATCGTAATCGTTTTTATGTTGGACTTGGCTATGCAATTAACAAGGATATTAGGTTTGAAACAGGATATATGGTCCAGTCTCAAAAAAATATTTCAATTGGTCAATTTCAATTAGTACTATATAATAA
>JBDKFR010000055.1:0-4296 GCA_039798645.1 Bacteroidota bacterium | reverse complement strand
TGCATTACTGTTGAAGTTGTATTCAACATTTGTGTTTGTAAAGCAGCGGCAGTTTGTTTTTCGATACTTGCTAGACGATCTTTTGTTGCAGCAACTCTGTAGCCATTAAATAAAATCATAGTTGCCGTCAATCCTCCATTTAATGTCATACCATCAACATCTGTTCTTTTGGTATTTCTAGCTGGGTCCGGAAATGTTTGATTAATTGAAGTAAGTGTATTGTTATTAGTACCCGTAGCAGTTACTGTAGGTAGTCCTCCCGCTACACCATAGTTATTATTATTTTTAGCTATTGTAGCACTATTTTCTACTAGCTTGATATCGTAGCTGTTTTGAATCGCAATAGTTACCGCGTCCTTTAAACTTAAATTGCTTTGTGCTACTAATTTTTTGTTTGAAAAAGCTAGGGCAAGAAGTAAGAAAATAAAATTGTGTTTTCGCATATTATAAATTTAATCCAGCCTCTCTAAAAACATTGATTTCTTTACGTTTATTACATCAGCGGTTGATCCTATTTGTTGAAATGACTATTTAACTAAAGTTCCAACAGCATCGCCTTTTACCAACTTCATTAAATTGCCAGGTTGATTCATATCAAAAACAATAATTGGAAGTTTGTTTTCCATACATAAAGTAAAGGCGGTCATATCCATTACCTTTAAATTATTTGAAATACATTCTTGGAAACTAATAGTTTCATACTTTTTAGCATTTGGATTTTTTTCTGGATCCGCATCATATACACCATCAACCCTAGTGCCTTTTAATATAACATCCGCTTTCATTTCAATAGCTCTCAAAGAACCTGCAGTATCGGTTGTGAAATAAGGGTTACCAGTTCCAGCTCCAAATATGACAACTCTTCCTTTTTCTAAATGTCTTAGTGCTTTTCGACGAATATACGGTTCGGCCACTTGCTCCATATTAATCGCTGACTGTAAACGTGTGTACACGCCAATTTTTTCTAACATCGCTTGAATTGCCATGGCATTAATTACCGTTGCAAGCATACCCATATAATCACCATGTGCTCTTTCAATTCCACTATCGGCTTCATTCATTCCTCTATAAATATTACCGCCGCCAATAACTATCGCCACCTGCACACCCAATGCTACCACCTCTTTAATTTCATTAGCATACTGTTCAATGATCTTTGGATTAAATGGATCACCTGTTCTTTCATTTCCCAATAAGGCTTCACCAGATAACTTTAATAATACACGTTTGTACTTGGGTTGCATAATCACTTTAATTTATACTTGCAAGATACAAATTTTGAATAAGGAATTAGTTGCTAATGGGTGCCGTTAGTAATAATTTTATACTTTAAACCTGTTTTGCTAATTTTAAAGTAAATATATTTTATGAATGCAAATGAGATAGACTATCAAATATTTGGGGAAGAAATGCAATATGTAAGCATTGAACTTGACCCTCAAGAGACCGTAATTGCTGAACCAGGCGCTTTTATGATGATGGAGGATGGTATTCAAATGGAAACGCTGTTTGGCGATGGGTCACAAGAAAATACAGGCTTTTTTGGTAAATTATTAAAAGCTGGTACACGTATTTTAGCGGGAGAAAGTTTATTTATGACTGCATTTAGCAATATCCAAAGTGGCAAGCGAAAAGTGAGTTTTGCCTCCCCTTATCCTGGAAAAATTATTCCATTAGATTTATCCAAATTAAATGGCAAAGTCATTTGTCAAAAAGACGCTTTTCTTTGCGCTGCAAAGGGGGTTAGTGTTGGAATTGAATTTCAACGCAAACTAGGTACTGGTTTGTTTGGGGGTGAAGGTTTTATAATGGAAAAACTGGAAGGAGATGGTCTTGCTTTCTTACACGCTTGTGGGCATATTATTGAAAAAGAGTTGACAACAGGAGAATTATTAAAAATTGATACCGGTTGTATAGTAGGATTTACTTCGACTGTAAATTATGATATTCAATTTGTTGGTGGGGTAAAAAACACTTTGTTTGGTGGAGAGGGCTTGTTTTATGCAACTTTAACTGGTCCAGGTAAAGTTTGGATTCAAACCTTACCAATTAGTAGATTAGCTGGACGAATTTTATCATATGCAACAACAACACGTAAAGAAGAAGGTAGTATTTTAGGAGGAATTGGTAACCTTCTTGATGGCGATGGGATTAGATAAACATATAGGATAAAAAAAAGGAGACAATAGTCTCCTTTTTTTTATTTTGATTCCTATTAGTTTTAGTTCCTAGGAATTTGAATCATCTGTATTTTTTGAACCAGACAATGCTGACTTGCGGTTTAACCTAAAGCAACACGCTTGAACTCAGTAACTTTAATGTCACCTACGCTCTTAACGTGCTCGCCCACTGTCTTAGAACCGTCTTTAACAAAAGACTGTGCTAATAAAGTTTGCTCTTTAAAGAATGCTGCAATCTTGCCTTCTGCAATTTTAGCAATCATTTCCTCAGGTTTTCCTGCCATTTTAGGATCAGCTTTCATGGTATCAATGATGATCGCTCTTTCACGGTCAACTGTTTCAGTAGGAACTGATTCAGCATCAACCGCTACTGGGTTCATCGCAGCAATTTGCATTGCTAAGTCTTTACCCAATTCAGCTGCCTCAGCAGTTAAAGCAACTAATACACCCATACGGTTTGCACCGTGGATATAAGAAGCTACATATGGTGCGTCAACTCTTTCAAACTTAGCTACAGAGATTTTTTCTCCGATTGCAGCTAATTTATCATTGATCATATCTGCAACAGTAGTACCGTTAATAGATACTGCGTTTAACTCATCAACAGATTTTACATTGTTTGCAACTGCAGCGTCAGCAATGCTTTGAGCAAATGCAACAAACTCTGCGTTCTTAGAAACGAAATCAGTTTCACATGCAATACAAACTACAAATCCTGTTTTATTGTCAGCAGATGTTTTTGCAATAATCACACCTTCTTTTGCTTCACGATCACTACGCTTAGCTGCAACTTTTTGTCCTTGCTTACGTAACCAATCGATAGCTCCTTCAAAATCACCATTTGTTTCAGTCAATGCTTTACGGCAATCCATCATACCGGCACCTGTAGCTTGACGTAATTTGTTAATGTCTTGTGCTGTTATAGCGCTCATAAAATTATTTTTAAAAATGTCTAATTAATATTTAGTTAATATAGTCGTAGTTAAATAAATACAATTGGGTCATTGGTATCTATTTACATAGAGACCAACAACCCAATTGGGAAATTTAATTATTTTCTAACTGGACCACGAGAACCTGTAGTCGTACGACGCTTAGGAGCACCTGGAGCAGAAGGACCTGCACCTGCACCACGCTTAGCTCTTCCGCCTTCAGCGTTTGCTTCAGCTTCCATTCTCTTCGCTTTTGCTTCTAATTCGTTATTGCCTTCTTCTACTTCACTTTCATCTTCTTTAGAAGCTTGACGCTCAGCTAAACCTTCAGCGATTGCTGCAGTGATGTAGTTAGTGATGATAGCAATTGATTTTGTAGCATCGTCATTTGCTGGGATAGAGAAGTCAACTTTATTAGGATCACAGTTAGTATCTACCATACCAAATGTTTGGATACCTAAACGCTTAGCTTCTGCTAATGCAATATGTTCGTGACCGATATCAACTAAGAATAAAGCTGCTGGTAAACGACCCAATTGAGCGATACCACCTAATACTTTTTCCATTTTGTCTTTATCGCGTCCTAATGTTAAACGCTCTTTTTTAGTTAAGCTGTCTGCACTACCGTCGTTCAACATTTTTTCAATGCTTTGCATTTTCTTAACGCTCTTACGAACAGTATTAAAGTTAGTCAACATACCACCTAACCAACGCTCAGTTGCATAAGGCATGTTTACTTTCTTTGCACACTCACTTACAATTTCTTTAGCTTGTTTCTTAGTAGCAACAAACATAATTTTCTTACCACTCTTAGCGATTTGCTTTAAAGCAGCAGCTGTTTCTTGTAAATGATCTACAGTTTTGTTTAAATCAATGATGTGGATACCTTTCTTCTCAGCGAAGATATAAGGTAACATTTTTGGATTCCACTTCTTTTTAAGGTGACCAAAGTGTACGCCAGCTTCCAAAAGTTGCTGTTGAAGTGAAGTATTATTTTCCATTTGTATAAGTTGTAATAATGAATTAATAGGTAATTTATCTTTCGATTAACGTTTGCTAAATTGGAAGCTTCTACGTGCCTTCTTGTGACCGAACTTCTTACGTTCAACACTTCTTGGATCACGCTTCAATTGTCCAGCAGCTTTTAATGTTGGACGAACTTCAGGATTCAATTCAACTAATAC
>JBDKFR010000054.1:0-4698 GCA_039798645.1 Bacteroidota bacterium | reverse complement strand
AATTTCTCTGTGTTTTTCTATTTGATGTTCTCTTACATTTTCAGCAAAAAATCCCAGAGTTACTGCCAAGAACAACATTAAAAATTCAGTGATGTATTCTTTCCACTTTTTAGGATGATGTGAATGATGATGTACTTCCATAATGTTTAATTTACATGATACTCTTTTTTAAGTTCGTCCATTATATTAGTTGCAACTTTTTGAGTAGAATCTAACATAGCTATAGAAACATTTTTATAAGCGTTTTTAATATGATTCAGCCTATTTGCATATTCAATTATTGTATTTTTATCAGTTGTCATTAATTGAGCACCAGCCTTTACTTTACTATTAACATTTCCTCTTTCCTGATTTTGATAATATCCACTATTAAATATTAAATAAGACTTTTCTCTTGCTCTAATTTTTAACTCCTCGGTGGATTCTCCATACGCTTGAATAAAGGAAGCCCAATGCCAGTATACAGCTATCTGATCACTAATTTTATTGTTTTCAACAAGTCTTAAACCCCCTGCGTTTTTTAATTGTGCCGTAGTTCTTTCAATAAGTCGCACTCCTCTACTTCCTAGTGTTCCAAGATTTAATTCATAAAGTTTGCGTATTGATTGAGTATCTGTTTTACCTGCAAATAAAATATTTACTGTAGTATCTAAATATTTAATTTGTCTTGTATAGGTTCTTCTAACTGAGTTTAATTCTGCAGTATCTCTTTTTAAATCTTCATAAAAACTTTGCATATAATGATGTTCTCTTTCGCGTTCAACATAATGTTCTCTTTTATTTTCAGCAAAAAAACCTAATGTAACTGCTAAAAAAAGCATCAAGAATTCAGAAATATATTCTTTGATTAGTTTTTTTTGATGATTACTACTATGTGCTGTATGTGGGTGATGTACTTCCATAAAAATTAATTGCTATAAATATAATGGAATTATAGGCTTTAAATAAAATATTCTATGTTATTTTATTAAGATGATTAATGTAAAACCGCCTGTAATATTGACAAAGACTTAATTTCTTTAAATCCTTTGTAATGCCAGCTCAACGAGAGTTGGAATAACTCTAGAATTTTTTTTCGTTGTGAACCATTCAATGAAATATTTTCCAAATCATTATAAAATTGAACTTGTAAAAAGGTACTTGCTGTTTGTGCTTCCTGTCCTTCTAAAAAATAGGGGTGTAAAGGTTTTTCTTTTACAAACTGCCCTTCTTTCACATCTAAATAGGATGTATCATCAGAATAATTTCCCTGCAATCCAAAACCTAATGTTTCACTCAAATGAATTAAAAAATAAATAGGCAAATTACTTGCAAGTGCGGCCTCTCCTTTATCTAATTGCTTAAAAGTGTCTTCAATTAAATAAAATAATTCGGGATGCGGTTCAGGTTGTAAAGTTTGTTGTAATACCTCTACAATATAGGTGGATACTGCATTTCGAATCACATCAGAATAAATATTTTGATATATCGTATCCCAGTTAACTTCTTTTACCATTTGCAATGCTTTCATTGGACTATGGTAAACTTCCATTTGTAAAATGGCTGCAGGTTGATAATACACTGCTTTATTAGCGCCTTTTTTACTTGTTGTTCTGACGCCCTTAATAATGTATTGTTGTAATCCAAAAAGCTCGGTGTACGCAGTCATAATTAAACTCGTATCCCCATACTTAGTAACGCGAAGTACAATGCCCTTGGTATTATGTAGCATAAATTTTTATCAAACAGACTTAAACTGTTCTAAAAAGCGGAGGTCATTTTGAGAGTATAAACGCAAGTCGTTTACCTGGTATTTTAATTGGGCAATTCTTTCAACACCCATTCCAAATGCAAAGCCAGTATACTTTTCAGGATCTATGCCAAAATTTTCCAACACTTTTGGATGCACCATTCCTGAACCTAAAATTTCAACCCATCCTGTATGTTTACAAATATTACATCCTTTACCTGCGCATATTTGACAACTAATATCCATCTCGGCACTTGGTTCGGTAAAAGGAAAATAACTTGGACGAAATCTTACTTTCACATCCTTACCAAACATTTCTTGTACAAAGAAATAAAGTGTTTGCTTTAAATCAGCAAAGCTTACGTTTTCATCAATATACAATCCTTCTACCTGATGGAAAAAGCAATGTGCTCTTGCTGAAATAGTTTCATTACGATATACACGTCCTGGACATATTACACGAATAGGTGGCTTTTGTGTTTCCATCACACGTGCTTGAACACTTGAAGTATGGGTTCTTAATAACCAAGCAGCATTATTCTCACTCGCTTCTTGTACATAAAAAGTATCCTGCATATCACGCGCTGGGTGATCGGCTGGCAAATTCATGGCACCAAAATTATGCCAGTCATCTTCTACCTCAGGTCCTTCAGCAACTGCAAATCCTAAACGCTTAAATATAGAAACCATTTGATTGCGCACTAAATTCAGTGGATGTCTTGTTCCAACGGCAACTGGATCACCAGGGAGGGTAAAATCAAAATTAGCACCCCCTTGCTCACCACTTTCACCCAAAGCTTCCTGCAATTGAGCCATTTTTTCTTCAGCCACAATTTTAAAAGCATTCAATATTTGACCAAATTCTTTCTTTTGCTCATTGGGCACATTTTTCATCTCCCCCATGATTTGTTTTACCAAACCCTTGGTTCCTAAGTATTTGATTCTGTATTGTTCAACCGCGTCCGGGGTTGTTGCCACAGTAGCTGCGATCTCCGCTTTAATGGCTTCTATTTGTTGTAACAATTGCTCCATAGCACGAATATACGCAAAAGTGGTTTTTGATGTGGCGAAAATTACCCATAAAACCCCTACATTTGTTATTCGGAAGATTTAATACATGGAGTACAATACAGCAAGAAGCATAATGGGGATGAGGGAGTATGGCCGTCACGTTCAAAGGATGGTTGACCATCTTATGACCATTGAAGACAAGGCCAAGCGTCAAGAACAAGCACAAGTCGTGATTGAATTGATGGGATTTTTAAACCCATCCCTAAAGAATATTGAGGACTACAAGCATAAATTATGGGATCACCTGTTTTTTATGAGCAACTTTAAATTAGATGTAGATAGTCCATATCCAGTTCCTACTAAAGAAACTTACAAGCAAAAACCAGATCCATTGCCTTACCCTAAGCGCAAAATTAAATATGCGCATTTAGGTAAAAATTTGGAATTGGTAATTGATAAAGCGATGGCTGAAACCGACGAAGAAAAGAAAGCAGGTTTTGCAAACAGTATCGCTCACTATATGAAATTAGCATATAGTAATTGGCATAAAGAATTAGTACAAGACGATGCAATTAGAAATGAGCTAAACGCCATCACTGGTGGTGGTCTTGAGTTTAGCAACACACCTTATATTAAACATCGTAATCAGAATTTTGGTGATGATTATCGTCCAGCAGGTGGTAGATGGCAAAACAACAATCGCAACAATCGTGGCGGTGGTGGTGCAGGTGGACGTAACAACAATAACCGCAATTTTAAAAAGCGTTACTAGAACCCAATTTTATGAGCTCATTTGAAGTGAGAGGTGGTAATGCATTAAAAGGAACAATAATTCCTCAAGGTGCAAAAAATGAAGCCTTACAAATTTTATCAGCTGTTGTTTTAAGTAATGATCCCATTACCATTTCTAATATTCCCAACATTGTAGATGTAAATTTATTAATTGAGCTTTTACATGAAATGGGTGTAACGGTTGAAAAATTAAACGAAGGTATTTACCGTTTTCAAGCGGATAAAATAGATCCACAATATTTAGCTTCCGAAGATTTTAGAAAAAAGAGTGGCCGGTTAAGAGGCTCTGTGATGTTGGCTGGTCCTATATTAGCACGTTTTAATATTGCTTATTTACCTAAACCAGGTGGCGACAAAATTGGCCGCCGTCGTTTAGATACACATATTATTGGTTTTGAAAAATTAGGTGCTAAATATTCATACGATCAAGATTTAGCTTGTTTTACCATTAAAACAAATGGACTAAAAGGTTGCTACATGTTACTTGATGAACCATCCGTAACTGGAACTGCAAACATTGTAATGGCAGCAGTTTTAGCAGAAGGCATCACTACTATATACAACGCTGCATGCGAACCATACTTGCAACAGTTATGCAGTATGTTAAATAATATGGGGGCAAAAATTACTGGCGTAGGAAGTAATTTATTAACCATTGAAGGGGTGAAAAAATTAGGAGGAACGGAACATCGCATTTTACCTGACATGATTGAAATTGGTTCTTTCATTGGACTCGCCGCGATGACTAAAAGTGAAATACGCATTAAAGATGCAGGTGTAAAACATTTAGGTATTATACCAGAGAAGTTTAAATTACTAGGAATTGATTTTGATATTCAAGGTGATGATATTTTTATTCCTGCACAAGAGGATTATGAAATACAAACTTATATGGATGGTGGTATCCTTACCATATATGATAACCCTTGGCCAGGATTCACACCCGACTTATTAAGTATTGTTTTAGTCACTGCAACACAAGCAAGAGGAAGTGTGTTGATTCATCAAAAAATGTTTGAGAGCAGATTATTTTTTACAGATAAATTAATTGATATGGGTGCACAAATTATTTTGTGTGATCCACATCGCGCTACTGTTATTGGTTTAGGACGCAAACATCCACTTCGTGGTATTACCATGAGCAGTCCTGATATTCGTGCTGGTCA
>JBDKFR010000053.1:0-5482 GCA_039798645.1 Bacteroidota bacterium | reverse complement strand
TGAAAGAAATGCCAGAGCGTTTTATTGAAGTGGGTATTGCAGAAGCCAATATGATCGGTATTGCTGCAGGTTTAACTATTGGTGGAAAAATTCCTTACACCACTACTTTCGCTGGATTTAGCACAGGTAGAGTGTATGATCAAATTAGACAATCAGTTGCATACTCAGATAAGAATGTAAAAATCTGTGCTTCACATGCAGGATTAACATTAGGAGAAGACGGAGCAACACACCAAATATTAGAGGATATCGGATTAATGAAAATGTTACCTGGTATGACCGTGATTGTGCCATGTGATTATAACCAAACGAAAGCTGCCACAAAAGCAGTGGCTAGTTATCATGGTCCTGTATACTTACGTTTTGGTCGTCCAAAATGGCCAAACTTTACAAAAGAAGACGGATCTGATTTTGTAATTGGTAAAGCACAAATATTAGCGGAAGGAAATGATGTAACTATTATTGCATGTGGTCATTTGGTATGGAAAGCAATTGAAGCAGCAAAACAATTAGAAGAACAAGGGATTAGCGTAGAGGTAATAAATTTACATACAATTAAACCTTTAGACGAAGCGGCTATTATAAAAAGCTTACAAAAAACGGGTTGCGTAGTAACAGCCGAAGAACATAATATTATTGGTGGAATGGGTGATGTAGTTGCACAAGTTGCAGCAAAAAATTGTCCAGTACCTCAAGAATTTATAGGAACCAACGATACATTTGGAGAAAGTGGAACACCAAACCAATTGTTAACGAAGTATGGTTTAGATGCAGTGAATATTGTGGAAGCTGCAAAAAAAGTAATTAGTAGAAAAAAGTAAAAGATTATTTAAGAGAAAATAAATATCATTTTACTTTTCCTCTTTTGATTTTTTAAAAACCCAAGGCATGCCTTGGGTTTTTTGTTATAAAAATATGCTTTCAGAAATAAAGCTTCAATGCTAAGGTGCTAAACGCACTTTATCCCAAATATGATTTTCATTCAATGAATAATGTAAGCGGTCGTGTAAACGAGAGCTTCTACCCTGCCAAAATTCAATACTTGTAGGGTGAACAATATATCCGCCCCAATGAGGAGGTAGTGGCACGTTTCCCTCTTTATATTTTTCTAAATTCATGGCCATTAAATCCTCCAAGTAAGCTCTATTCGGAATCACTTTACTTTGTGGTGAAGTCCATGCACCTACCTGACTTCCAATTGGACGAGAATGAAAATATTGTTCACTTTCTTCTGTACTAACTTTTTTAATGGTCCCCGTAATGCGCACTTGTCTTTCTAATTCCTTCCAAAAAAAATTCATCGCCACATTAGGATTTGCTGCTATTTCTTTTCCTTTATTACTCTCATAGTTGGTAAAAAAAACAAAGCCATCAGGTGTAAACCCTTTCAATAAAACGACACGTGAAGCTGGTGTTCCATTTGAATTAACAGTTGATAATACAAACGCATTCACTTCATCAATATTACTTTGTATGGCATCCTCCCACCAGTGTTCAAATTGATCTATAGGATTAGCTGCAGTTGAAGCTTCATCTAACGAAGCCAACTGATAGTCTTTTCTGATACTCGAAATGTCTCTATTCATAAAATCAATTTTGCTTGGTATAATAAATAATATTCACCACACTCAATAATAATAACATACCAACCAATTGATGCAATTGTGCCATCCATTCAAATCTTGCCCAAACACCTGGTATAATATGTGCACTTGACAAAACCGTAAAAATGCCTAAAGCAACTTGAAAAAATACCAATGTTAATGGCATTCGACGAATTGTAATCCAAAAAAAGCTACCGCTAATTTTGAAAAGTTTTATGGACCATAAAATAATGACAACTAGTAATAAATAGGCTAATCCTCTATGCACAAAGTGAATCCAAATTTTGTTATTCACTGCATTTAATAAAAATCCATCACTACTTGCTAATCCTTTCGGAACCCATTGGCCATTAATAGTAGGCCAAGTGGCGGCAACATTTGCTGCTTTGTGTCCTGCCATCAATGCACCATAAATTAATTGTACGATCAAAATAGCAACAATAAACCATGCAACATTTTTGATGCTAGTTAAATGTTTTAAAAATGCTTGATCATTTTTCGGTGTGCCTAAATTTTGTTGTTCCAATAAGGGTGTCACTTTTAAAGAAAGTGCGAACCAATAAGTGTATGCTAATAAACCTAGTGCAAAAATAAAGTGAAGTGCCAAGCGAGTAGGTTTTACATATACCGCATCCCCCTCTAAACCACTAGCTACCATGATCCAACCAATAGCGCCTTGTAGAGCACCTAATAAAAATAAAACCACCAAAGGACGAATCATAGATGGTTTAAAATATTTTTTAACTAAGAAATAAATAAAACCAATGGCAAAAACTAGTCCAATCGTTCGCGCCCACAAACGGTGAAACCACTCCCAAAAAAATATGAACTTAAAATTTGCTAAAGTGAAATCAAAATTGAGTAATTGAAATTGAGGAGTCGTTTTGTATTTATCAAATAACAATTGCCATGCTGCTTCATTCATTGGGGGAAGTGCACCCGTTACTACGTCCCACTCTGTTATGGAAAGTCCACTTCCTGTTAAGCGGGTAATACCACCAAGGGCAATTTGTATAATGGTCATGCCAACTCCTAATAATAACCAATTGGCAACGGCTTTTGATTTATGATCGACTGCTTGCATGTGTATACTTCAAATAATAATAGCACAAAGGTACTAAGTAATCGGATTGGGTAAGTCATAGCTGTATTTTAAATAAGAAATTGATTTTGGTTTGTGAAAAAGAAACAAGAAATTTATGGCATGTTATTAAACGCTTATCAAAATGAATTACTAGAGGCAGGCTGCGATGAGGCGGGACGTGGATGTTATGCTGGACCAGTATTTGCAGCAGCAGTCATTTTACCTGCTGATTTTTATCACCCTTTACTAAATGATAGCAAAAAATTAACTGAAAAGCAACGACGTGAATTGGAACCCATTATAAAGTCAAGTGCAATCGCTTGGGCCATTGCCTCACAAACAGCTGCAGAAATTGATGCCTCAAATATTTTAAAAGCATCCATAAAATGTATGCACCTTGCTTTGGACCAATTAAAAAAACGTCCAAAATTTATAGCGGTCGATGGAAACCGATTTTATCCTTATAAAAAAACGCCCCACCAGACTATTGTTAAAGGAGATGGTAAATACGCACATATCGCAGCGGCAAGTATTTTAGCAAAAACAGCGCGTGATCAATACATGGAAGACGCACATTTACAATATCCAAAATATGGATGGGATAAAAATAAAGGATATGGTACAGCCATTCATCGTGCTGCAATTGAAAAACATGGATTATGTTTCGAGCACCGCAAAAGTTTTAATATTCTGCCTCCTCAACTTAGCTTAATGTAGCGGGGAATAATAGGAAAATTAATTTTCTTAAAATGAAGTAGTAAATTTTGGGAAATCTAAAAATCCCAAACCCCGGCACCTTGTCGAATCACTTCAAAATGATCAGTGGTGCAGTCCACAACGGTTGAGGGAATAATGCCACCTATACCACCATCTACGACCATGTCAATCTGTTTGCCCCAATGTTCGTAAATAATTTCAGGGTCGGTATAGTCTTCAATCGCATCACCTGGAAAACTTGCCGATAAAATAGGATGGCCTAATGTTTTAATAATTGAAAGGGCAATATTATTATTTGGAATACGAAGACCAATTGTTTTTTTCTTGGATTGTAAAATTTTAGGCACTTGTTTACTAGCCGGTAATATAAATGTAAAGGGACCGGGCAATGCTTTTTTTAAAATGCGAAACAAAGAATTATCAATTGCTTTAGCATATAAGCTCAAGTCACTTAGATCTGAGCATATAAAACTTAAATTCGCTTTTTCAGGATTCACTTTTTTTATGGCACATATTTTCTCAATTGCTTCGGGATGAAAAATATCACAACCCAAACCATATATGGTATCAGTGGGATAGGCAATAATACCTCCACTTTCTAAACATTCCTTTACCATTGAAAGTTGTCTAGTTTGCGGATTGTCGGGATGAATACTAATTAGCATATATTATAAAGTGTAAAAGTACCCATTTTTATTACCAATACTTTATGTTTTATTTGTATAAATCACAACCTATGTTTAGTGTTATTTATTTAGAACAAAAAGTACTTACTCGAAATGCTTTTAGTTTAGCCATTGAACAACAGTCAGATTGTAAAGTCATATATAATAGTGGTGATATACAACTCTTTTTAAATTTTATTCATGAACGTTCCACCCACCCTGACTTATGTATTATTTCAGATGATTATCATTACGCACAATTAACAACTATTATAAAAGCCATAAAATCAAAAAGCAAACATGCTTATATTTTATTGAAATCAGATGCAAAATTTATGAAGGGTATTTGTTATTTGTTAAAACATGGATTGGACGGAGTATTTTTTACTGATGAGCCAATCATTGATTTAAAAAGTTGTGTGCTAACAAGAACTAGATTTAAGTTGTCCTCCGACAAATTAAAATTAATCACCACTAATAAAATGAGTGAGTTTGATGTAAAGGCGCTGCAGTATAATAAAACACCACTAACCAATAATGAAATTGAATTTATACAAGCTTGTGCAAAAGACCAAAGCTATGAGGAGGTAGCAAAAGAATTACAAAAAAGCGTCAATACCATTTATGGCTATCGCGATCGAATATTTAAAAAGTTACAGGTAAAACAAAGGACCGCCATGGTAATGACGGCCCTTAAAAGAAATTATATCGATCTTTAATGGATTCTATTTAATCTCCCAAGTCTCGCGACCGCGAATTAACTTATCTAAATCACCCGCACCTTTCACTAATGACTCTTCTAATTGTAAAGCCATCATATCCTCATAACAAGGACGATCAGCAGTAAAGAAAACACCAAAAGGACGAGGGAAAACAGCACCTACTTCATTAGGATTATCAAATAAACGTGTTAAGATTTGCGCTTTGTAAAAATCTTTCTCATCATGTATCCATAAATCATCAGCGCTGTATTTATCACCTAAGGTAACTACTTCAGGACGCATGCCGTCAAAACGAATACCTTGCTCACCATTAGCACCAAAAGTCAATGGCTTTCCTTGTTCAACAAATAAAGTATGTAAAGGCTTAGTTCCTTTTTCAGTAAAAATTTCAAACGCACCATCATTAAAGATGTTACAGTTTTGATATATCTCTAAGAAACTAGTTCCCTTGTGTTGTTCTGCTCTTGTGATCATATATTGCATATGCTTAGGATCACGATCCATGGTACGTCCTACAAATGTTGCATCCGCACCCATTGCTAAAGCAGCAGGATTGAATGGATGATCAATGCTTCCCATAGGTGTACTCTTCGTGATTTTATTCACTTCAGAAGTTGGAGAATATTGACCTTTAGTTAAACCATAAATTTGATTATTGAAAACTAAAAAGTTAACGTTAAAATTTCTTCT
>JBDKFR010000052.1:0-2685 GCA_039798645.1 Bacteroidota bacterium | reverse complement strand
TCCCCTCTAAAAATTGTTCAATGACTACTTTTGAACTAGCTTCTCCAAATTGCTTGTTTTGAATCATTTCTTCAAAACTTGCAAGGGCTTCTTGGTGTGTAAACGCAATAATAACGCCCTTTCCAGCCGCTAAACCATCTGCTTTCAGAACGATTGGAAGCGTGTGTTTTTTTATGTATTCTATACCCTCATTATAATTGGATTGCGTGAACTCGGCATAGGATGCAGTTGGAATTCCATGTCGTTGCATAAAATGCTTGCTAAAGGCCTTGCTACCTTCCAATTGCGCTGCCTCTTTGGAGGGGCCTATCACATTAATATGCAGGGTTTGTTCATCTGCTGCGAAATAATCGAATATGCCATTCACTAATGGGTCCTCGGGGCCTACAACAATCATATCAATCCCCTTTTCTAAGGCTGCTTTTTTTAAACCAGCAAAGTCATTTGTTTGAATATCTAAATTGGTCCCAATATTGGCTGTGCCTGGATTACCTGGCGCAATGAATATTTGGTCACATTGATGACTTTGTGCCATTTTCCAAGCCAATGCATGTTCTCTTCCACCACTTCCAATGATTAAAATATTCATATATGTTGTTTTGCAACACGAAAGTAAAAATTATTGAAGGTATTTTATTAATTTGGGTCAATTAAATAAACAATTGATTATGTCAACAGCAGCACAAAAGCATCCAAAGGGATTATATGTTTTGTTTGCAACAGAAATGTGGGAGCGATTCAATTACTATGGAATGCGCGCTATTTTGGTATTATTCTTAACAAAGGCCTTGCTTTTTGATAAAGTTTTTGCTTCTCAGGTGTATGGAAGTTACACGGGGTTGATTTATTTAACACCTTTATTGGGCGGATATATAGCAGATAGATATTGGGGTAATAACCGTTCTATTATTGCAGGCGGGTTAGTAATGGCGATTGGTGAATTTGTATTGTTTTTTTGTGGTCATTTTTATGATAATGCGGCAATTGCAATGCCCTTATTTTATACCGGTTTAGGATTGATGATTGCGGGTAATGGTTTTTTCAAACCCAACATTTCAAGTATGGTGGGGCAGTTGTATAAAAAGGGAGATTCGAAAATTGATGCCGCTTATACCATTTTTTATATGGGCATAAATACAGGTGGTGCATTAGGACCTATAGTTTGTGGTGCTTTTGGAGACACTGGCGTTAGTGGTGATTTTAAATGGGCATTTCTTGCAGGGGGTGTTGCCATGATTTTAAGCGTAATTACACAAATCGTATTCCAGAAAAAGTACTTAGTAGATGCAGAAGGACAAGCCATTGGCCAAGCACCAAAAGATGCACCAGCCTTTTTTCAAAAGATACCTGTAATGGCAGGATTTTTATTTTTACTTAGTCTTTTAACTATTGCAATGGTATATGTGGACATTAAAATAGTAAGCTATTTTTTATGGCTATTGGTTGGGTGTATTTCGTTAATTGCTTTTATTATTTTTTCTGATAAAAAGTTGACTATTATTGAAAAGAAAAAAGTGGCCGTGTTGTTCACCGTTTCTTTTTTCGTAATCTTTTTTTGGAGTGCATTTGAACAAGCAGGAGCATCCCTTACTTATTTTGCAGAAGAAAATACACAAAGAGATTTAGGCTTTTTTGAAGTACCTACGAGCTTCTTCCAATCATTAAATTCCATATTTGTTGTCACCCTTGCGCCTTTGGTAGCATGGGTTTGGATCAAGTTAGGGAAAATAAATAAAGAACCTTCTTCTCCATTTAAAATGGCCATGGGGTTATTGTTATTAGCGCTTGGGTATTTATGGATTGCAACAGGAGTTAATGGAGTAGGGGCTGGTATTAAAGTAAGTATGATTTGGCTAATCGGTATGTATATGATGCATACTTTTGGTGAACTTTGTTTGTCTCCAATTGGTCTTTCATTATTCAATAAATTAGCACCCGTCAAATTTGCTTCCCTATTAATGGCAGTTTGGTTCACTGCAAATGCCTTTGCTAATAAGTTGGCAGGTGTGTTTAGCGCATTGTATCCTGAGAACGGAAACGTAACTTCTTTCGCAGGTTATCAAATTAGTAACCTTCATGAATTTTTCATGTTCTTTGTTTTCATGGCAGGTATTGCGTCCATCATTTTATTTTTCTTGTCAAGTAAGTTGAAAAGTTTAATGGAGAACTAATTCATTAAACGTACCTCATAAAAAAGTCCCGATGATAAATTCATCGGGACTTTTTTATGATAAGCGAGTTGGCTTTACAACATTCCTTTTACAATTTCCTCCACCACACCTGGATCAAGTAGGGTTGAAGTATCGCCTAAATTACTAGTTTCTCCTTCGGCTACTTTGCGAAGTATGCGTCGCATAATTTTTCCAGAACGAGTTTTTGGTAATCCTGAAACAAATTGAATTTTATCAGGCTTTGCGATGGGGCCAATTATTCTTGTGACTGTTTGTAAAATATCTTTACGCACTAAGTCGGCAGTTCCATGTGTATCCTGACCGTGTGATCCTGTATAAATCACATAAGCATAAATTCCTTGTCCTTTTATATCATGCGGATAACCAACAACAGCACTTTCAACTACACCTGCATGCATGTTTATAGCATTTTCCACTTCGGCAGTTCCAATACGGTGGCCACTTACGTTTAATACATCGTCTACACGACCGGTGATTCTAAATTGTCCTTCTT
>JBDKFR010000051.1:0-3088 GCA_039798645.1 Bacteroidota bacterium | reverse complement strand
ATAAATTAGGTTGATAAATCCAAGTATAGGTTGTTCCAACTGGAATAATATTTCCACCAACACCACCATTTGAAGGTGAAAAACTAAAAGTACTATTACTACAAATTGATTTTGATTGAGTGGATACGAATGGTTTAGGTTTCACTCCTAAGTTTAAAGTAAAAGGAGTACCCATACATGAACCACTGTTCGGTGTGATAGAATAAGTTACAGTTTGTGTTGAATTCAAAGTGTTAGATACAAGCTGAGTAAAACTTGTAGCACTTGAAGTTCCAGCAGATTCATTATTTACAGCCAAATTATTTGTAAATGTCCAGTTATAAGTTGTTCCAGTAGGGATAATTGCACCCGAAATACTTGAAAAATCATTTTGATAATTACTCCCACTACAAACTTGACCATTAATCGTCTCTATTTGTGGAGCTGGATTTAAAGTTAGATTTAAATTAAAATAATCACCTGGACATCCATTTGATGATGTTGGCAAAACCCTATATACAACTGTTGTTTGTGTATTTGTTCCATTTGTTACAGTTTGTGTAATACTTAAATTGCCTGAAGCGTTATTGTCAACTGCACCAGTAACAGTAGATGTAGTAGAAAAAACCGACCAAGTATAAGTTGTACCAGCAGGAACTATATTACCCCCAGCACCAGCATCAGTAGGCATAACACTAAATTGTTCATTGCCACATTTGGTTATATTAATTGTATTAACAAATGGAGTTTCAAATAAATTAATTGTTTTCCATTCAGACTGAGGTAATTCAACATAATTATTTGAAACATAACGCCTAGAATAATTAAAGTAATCATTGTAATTAGCCCAATAATAAAATTTATATATTCTAGAAAGAACTATATTTCTTGGCAATGTAACACCATATACTCCTGGTGAAACCAATGTAGAAATAGTTTTTCCTGAAGACTCTTCAATCCATGGACCATTTATACCATTCTCTGAATATACGAGTAAAATGTATCCACTTTGTGTACTAGTCAAGTTGATGTTAAAATCTAAACCGCCACATACTTGCGATGGCGCAGACATCGTTAATGTTTGCCCTATTGTCTTTTCTGAAGCAAATGAAAACACACAGAAAAAAAGTAAAAAATAAAATAAACGCTTAAACAATTACCAAAATTTTAAAGGCCTTTTGGAATCAGTCCAAAAGGCCTTTAAAATTACTACAAATAGGATAAAGTCTAATATATATTAGAAAAAAATATACTATTGAACTCCGTTCACAACTGCTTCTTTATGAATCTTTTGTACTAAACCTTGCAATACTTTGCCTGGTCCTACCTCTGTAAAATGACTAGCTCCATCAGCAACCATTGCTTCAACAGTTTGAGTCCATTTTACTGCACCAGTTAATTGAGCAATTAAATTGGCTTTGATTTGTGCAGGATCAGTCACTGCTGATGCAACGACATTTTGATATACTGGACAAATGGGAGTATTGAATGTAGTTGCTTCAATTGCTGCAGCTAATTCTAGTTTAGCGGGTTCCATTAATGGTGAATGGAATGCTCCACCCACTGGTAAAACCAATGCTCTTTTTGCTCCTGCTGCTTTCATTTGTTCGCAAGCAATTTCAATACCTTTTACTGATCCAGAAATCACTAATTGACCAGGGCAATTATAATTGGCAGCAACTACTACTTCATTATTTTCTTTAGAAACTGTTGCACAAATCTCTTCAACTTTATCATCTGCTAATGCTAATACTGCAGCCATAGTGGATGGTTGAATTTCGCAAGCAGCTTGCATTGCTTTTGCTCTAATGCTAACCAATTTTAATGCATCTTCAAAGCTTAATGTTTTATTAGCAACTAATGCACTAAACTCTCCCAAGCTATGCCCTGCAACCATATCTGGTTGTACTTCTGGCATAGTTAAATAGGCAACTACTGAATGTATAAATACTGCAGGTTGTGTAACATTGGTTTGTTTTAATTGCTCATCTGTTCCTTCAAACATGATATCGCTAATTCTAAAACCTAAAATCTCATTGGCTTTTTCAAACAACTGCTTAGCAGTTTCATTTTGCTCGTATAAATTCTTTCCCATTCCTGAAAACTGAGAACCTTGACCAGGAAATACATATGCGTGTTTTGACATGTGCTTTTGATTTTTTCAAAAGTACAAAAAAAGGGCGAAGTACCACCTTCGCCCATACTAATCTAACCAAACCCTATAAACTATGCTTAATTATTTTTCGTTGATATCAACGTATTGTAAGAATTCCATTTTAGTTTTTTCATCTTGGAATTTTCCACCAAAGAAAGTAGTAATGGTATTAGAACTATCGTCTTTTACACCTCTACTTGAAACACATAAATGCTTTGCATCCATCATCACAGCTACATCCTGTGTTTGTAATACAGTTTGTAAAGCCTTACCTACTTGCATAGTTAAACGCTCTTGTACTTGTGGACGCTTAGAGAAATATTCTACTAAACGATTTAATTTACTTAAACCAATTACTTTACCACTGCTGATATAAGCAACATGCGCTTTACCAAAGAATGGTACAAAGTGGTGCTCACAGTTAGTGTAAAAATTGATATTTTTTTCTACCAACATTTCATTGTACTGAAATTTATTTTCAAACAATGTCATACTTGGCATATTCGCAGGATTCAATCCTTGGAATAATTCTTTTACATACATTTTAGCAACTCTAAGTGGCGTACCTCTTAAGCTATCATCACGCAAATCCATTCCTAAGATTTCCATGATGGCTCTAAAGTGCGGCTCTATAGCAGCAATTTTTTCATCATCTGTTTTTTCAAATGCATCTGCGCGTAAAGGTGACTCTACTGAGCTTGCTTTGTGTTGATCACCCATCTCTTCGATCAATAGTTCGCTTAAAGAGATTTTTTCTTCTTTAGGCTGGGTAGTCAACATAGTTTCTTTCTGTTTCATACAGTCGAATTTTTAATTCTAATGACTCAGTAATGCGAGGTCTTAATAAATTGTAAATCACAATCGCAATATTTTCAGCAGATGGATTTAGGTTTTTAAAAGCGTCGGTATCTAAGTTTAAATTTTTGTGGTCGAACTTTGAGATCACTTCTTCTT
>JBDKFR010000050.1:0-9404 GCA_039798645.1 Bacteroidota bacterium | reverse complement strand
GGAACAATGGCGTGTCCTTTGGATGCAAAAAAATCTAAAAACTGTTGTCTAATTTCTGAACTCTTCATCATGTGACTATATTTTAGGCTTTGTTCTTCTTAAAAGCTATATTTGTAAGGTTTTTAAAGAGAACAAAGGTAAGAAACTAGAGCCGCTTTTCAAATGAAGAAAATTAAATACTTCTTTAATACAAATACCCTGCGATTTCAGAAAATCGAAGTGCCTTTGAGGGTAAGATTATTGCAATTATTTGGATTTATAGTCGCTTCTATTACAACGGGTATCATTATTGTAATCCTTATTTTTCAATACATTGATTCACCTAAAGAAAAGTTATTGCGCCAGCAAAATCAGTCATATAGGGAAAATTATAGTGTTTTGCAAGACAGGGTAAAGCAATTGGAACTTCAAATGGCTGAGCTGGAAAACAGGGATAATGAAGTGTATAGGTCAATTTTTGAGGCTGACCCTATTCCTGATAGTGCAAGATTAAAGGAAATGGCTTTTAAAAAAGAAGTGAGGTTGATTCAAAACCTTTCTAGCACTGAATTAACCGATCGTATGGTGGATCAGCTAAATAACTTAATACTAAGGACAGGATACCAAGAAAAATCGTATTTAGAAATCGCTGAAATGGTTAAAAATAAGGAGTTATTGTTAAAAGCTATTCCTTCCATTCAACCTGTTACCAATAAAAAATTAAATAGAATCGGCGGTAGTTTTGGTTACCGAATAGATCCTATTTATAAGGATATCAGAATGCACCAGGGGTTAGATTTTACGGCACCCGCAGGTACACCCATTTATGCCACAGCTGATGGTACTATTCAAATTGCTGGATTTAGTGCAGATGGCTATGGAAATAAGGTTGTGATAAATCATGGCTATGGCTACCAAACATTATATGGCCATATGTATAAAATATTGGCACGTAAAGGGCAGTCCATCAAAAGAGGACAAGTAATTGGTTATATAGGAAGTACCGGAAAAAGTACGGGTCCTCATTGTCATTATGAAGTCATCAAAAAAGGAGTGAAGGTTGATCCTGTATATTATTTTTATAATGACCTTACCCCTGCACAGTTTGATCGTTTATTAAAAGCTGCTGCTAATAACAAACAAAGTTTAGACTAGTAATTAACGATTAAGGTCCAACTTTTTTAATTAGCTACTATGATCAGCTATAATTTTCCAACATTCTTTTGTTTTACTGAAAACTAAAGTGAATACGCCATTTAAATTGCCAACTGTTCTTGTTAAATACCATTTGCCAATCACAAAATAGTGGTTTGCATTTAGGGGTTTCATACTTACTATATCAAATCTTAATTTCCCCATTCGGCTGGTATCAGGATAGTTTTTTTTATAGTTTAATAAGGTATTATTATAGCCATAAGTAGGGCCTGATTTTCCTATAAATACCAAGCTATCACTATGTAAGTAGCCTACCATAAATGCGTCCAAATCTCCTTTATTCCAAGCCGATATTTGGTTTTCTAAAATAGCTTTTATCGATTTTATGTCTTGGTTTTGCGCTGATAAATTTTGTGCGACAAACAACGTAATGATGAATATAAATTTTTTCATTGTTTATGGTTTATAAATTTATTTTAATATTGAAAAATTCTTTTTTTTGAAAGGTATAATTAGTTTTGAAACATATATGCTGCTATTGAATAGCATCAAAAGTTAAGATAAATAAATAAAACTCCCTAATTTGTGCTATGAGTTATAAAGAACAGTTAAAGAAGGATCTAAAATTTGTAGATCTATTAAAAGAGGATACGCACGTATTAAAGCGTCGAAAAAATACACCCATTCGATTAATAGCAAGTATTATAAGCCAACAATTAAGTACTAAAGTGGCTAAAATAATTTTCGATCGTTTTTTAGATTTGTACAATGGTAAAGAGCCTACTTGTGAACAAGTGCTTGAGACAGATGCAACCCTTTTAAGAAGTATTGGATTAAGTAATTCAAAAGTTGCGTATGTGCAAAATGTAGCACAGTTTTTTTTAGACCATAAAATCACTGATAAGCAATTATACAAAATGCAACCTGAGGAAGTAATTGATTTACTCACTCAAATTAAAGGGGTTGGACGTTGGACAGTTGAAATGCTTTTAATGTTTAGCTTAGGACATGAAAATGTTTTTGCTGTTGATGATTTAGGAATACAGCAAGCTATGATTAAATTGTATAAAATTAAATATGAGTCTAAAAAGGAATTGCAGGCTAAAATGATGGCTAAATCAAAAAAATGGGAGCCATACAAAACCTATGCCTGTTTGCATTTATGGAAGTGGAAAGACACAGTCTCGCCTGTTTAATGTAAATAAAAGCTTATACTGAATTTCGGGCAGCATTAATCACACCAAACATAGTTCTAGTTAAAAGCTTTTCATAGGATGCTTTTAAATCAGCATCAATCGATGGTTCTTGTACTCTGCACAAAGCATATTGTTGTATAGTCAATAAGGGCAATACTATGCGGTCTCTTAATAAAATAGAATGTTTGGCAACTGTATCGTTTTCCATTAAACTTTTTGTGTTGCTTAGTTCGAGATATAGTTGGGTTGTTAGTTTAAATTCTTCCTTTATAAGATTCCATATCTCAGTGTATTCAGGATTTTTATCTATATACTTAGTGATGGCAAAACTAGATTTAACCATACTCATCATGCTATTATCAATAAGTGTCTTAAAAAAACCAATGTTATTGAATAAGGATTGCACTTCTTTCCATTGTCCTTTTTCTTTAAGCACTTGCAGCGCTGTGCCAACACCATAAAATCCGGGCACATTTTGTTTTAATTGACTCCAGCTTCCTACAAACGGTATCGCACGTAAATCCTCAAACTTCAATTCATTACCTGCACCTCGTTTAGCAGGTCGACTTGCAATATTACTTTTACTATAATAGTTTAATGGACTAAACTTTTGCAAATAGGGTAAAAACAATTTATGCTCCTTTAATTGTTGGTAGGATTGGTAACTAATGTTTCCTAAATCTTCCATTAACACACGATCTTGTTGTGACAATTGCAATTTAGTATCAGAAAATAATTCATGGCTTACGCCAGCACTTAATAATTGTTCAAGATTATATTGTGAAGAATTAATAGTGCCGAAGTTCGACGTAATCGTTTGTCCTTGTATGGTTAATTGTATTTCCTCATTTTCAACCTGGTTACCCATGGATGCATAAAATTGATGCGTTTTTCCTCCACCTCTGCTTGGGGGACCGCCACGACCATCAAAAAATTTCACCACAATATTATTTTTCCTAGAAACTTTTGTGAGTACTTCTTTCGATTTATAAATACTCCAGTTTGCTTGTAAATAACCCCCATCTTTAGTGCCATCGCTAAACCCTAGCATAATGGTTTGTTGCATTTTTCTTTTACTTAAATGCGCAGCATATAATGAATGCTCATATAAGTATTGCATGATACTTTCAGAGGCCGCTAAATCATCAATTGTTTCAAATAAAGGAACGATATCAATGTTTGATAAATGTTCATCCCAGCCACATAGTCTAAACAATGCATATAATTCCATAACATTTACCTCAGACTGACAATTGCTTATCACATATCGATGACAACCTGCCATGCCATTTATTTCTTGCACCTTTTTGATAGCATAAATACTTTCAATAGTGTCGATAGAAATTGTTTCAGTCAGTGTATTAGGATCAATACTGTCTTGTATTTGAAGTAAAGAACTGATTTGATCTTGCGATGAAAGTTCCAAATAATTATCAGGCAAGAAACCGGTCCCTTTTTTTTCTTTCACAGCTTTATTTACATCCAATAATACTTGACGATGTATACGACTATCCTGGCGAATATCAAGTGAAGCAAAGTGTGTTCCAAATATGCGTACTTTATTTAGTAAACTATCTAATCTGGATAAATATAAAGAGTGGTATTCGTCTTTTATTTTTTTACGAATGGCAGTTAAGCAACCTATAATTTCTTCGAGCGTTATAGGTTTACTTTGATCTGGTCTAAAAACATTTTCATACAAGCTTTCTTCCAATGAGCTTATTAGCGAATCAACTCCCGCAAAAGTTAATTTTCTTTTTAATTTTCTTACATCCCTATAGTAACAAACAATGATGCTACTCCTTAATGCTTGTGCTACTTTGATAGTAGTTGCTGCATTTACAAATGGGTTACCATCACGATCGCCACCAGGCCAAAAACCTAATTCTATAAATGGATTATTACTTTCATAATCATTGTCAAAAACCTCGCTTACAATAGTGTTATAGATATTGCCTATGGAATGATAAAAAATATTTTCTAAATACCACATTAAATTCAAAGCTTCGTCTGTTGGCGTAGGTTGTTTTTTATTGAAAAAGGGGGTTAAGCCTAATTGCTGAATGTAATGATTAATTGTATTGTAGTCATTTTTCCCAATCGCTTCTCCCATATCATGTATGATACCTAATACATTGGATGGGTAAAATTGAGTAGGGTGTGCGGTAAGAACAATTCTAACTTTAAAATCCTTCAATTTGTTTTTCAGCGCTTGCTTTTTACCGGTAAATGAAGCTTCTCTTATTAGTGATTTTAAACTTCCAGCACCTTCCATATCATTAACCGTTGTGAAAGCAGCGTCCTCAATTGCATCAAAAAGGACCACCTGTCTTTCCATATATTGAACATACTTAAACAGATGATCTATTTTTTCTTCTTCAGTGCTTACTTCTGTTTGACGATTAAAAAAATAATCTATGATTTCAACAGGAGATTTTTCTTTTGCAAAACCCTCTTCACATGTTTGAAGCATGATAGGAAGTAAGGCGCCTACATTAGCAATTCCTGAGTATGGTAATGCTGCAAATAAACTATTATAAATAATGTATTTGTCTGAGACATTGCGTCTAAATTGTCCCGAATAATTGTTGATTGAACTAGGCATGATGATGGCTTAAAGGTACTATAATTTTTTTATAGATGCTTGAAAGCCCCGTCCCTGTTGATTCCTAATGAATGTTTGTTTTATAAAGCGGTAGTATGCTTATAGGTTGGGAAGGCTATATCATGATAAAATGCAAAGGTCCAATCTTTTGTTTTTCCTTCTTCCCACCACAATTGTCTCCATTCCATTGCTTTTTTTCCATCTAAGTCATATTTAGCAACGAACTTTGATTTCATTTGTTGAAGTTGTGGCGCCTCATCACCCCCATAAAAAAAGGTTATATCATCTTCCTTTATCCAAGCTACTTGATGAAATAAACTATGCCCCGCAGTTAGTTTATAATGGATTAATTCATCAATCGTACCCTCATCCTCTGTTAACCACACCACACCACTAAACTGCTCTAATATACTTACTTGATCTGCCAAATAGGAGCTTGTTTGCCCACTCATTGCCAATTCGAACTCTCTTTTTTGAATATAATATTTGGCGTATGGGAAACTAATAAATCTTTCATTATATACCGGATGAATATAACTTAAACCGCCAGCATGATCCTTATGTAAATGGCTCATGAACACTTTGGTAACACTTGATGGATCAATGCCAATATTCATTAAGTTTTCGTGTAGTTGAAGTTGACCACTATTGTTGAAATAGCCTAAGCCTGCATCAAATAAAATAATATCCTTTTCCGTCACCACAACAAATGGTTGAATTTCAACCAACAAGCTACCCTTTGGTCTATTTTGTAAATCTTCAATCGCCGTATTAAATGGAACAAACACTTTTGTTTGATCAATTGTAAAACTGCCTTCTGATAATGGGTAAATGCGCATGCTATTAATTTAACGTAGAACCATTTGTCTGTCGGCGTCTAATCGGAGTAATATAAATACCAACACCGTAAAAGTTAGCAATGAGGAACCTCCGTAACTAATTAATGGAAGCGGAATTCCTACAACAGGAAACAGTCCTATGGTCATGCTTATATTAACGGCTATATGGAAGAAAAATATTCCTACTACGCTGTATGCATAAACCCTTGAAAAAGTACTTCTTTGTCTTTCAGCTATCCGTATGATTCGAAATAAGAAAAATAAATACAATCCCATGAAAGTTGCTGTTCCAACAAAACCGAAAGCTTCGCCAAGTGACGTAAATATAAAATCTGTATTTTGTTCAGGTACATATTTCCCTCTCGTTTGTGTCCCTTTTAAAAAACCTCTACCCCAAAATCCACCTGAACCAATGGCAATTTTACTTTGTTTTACGTTGTAATCGTCAGGCTTTCTTGCTTGTTTTTTTCCTGATACAGCAACTGATTTATTATTTTGACTACAATCATACTCCTTGCCAATCATGCTATATATACGTGTACTCTGATAACATTCAAATACATTATTAAATATGTAGGGAACTACATAACGAATAGTTCCAAACGATATGGCCCAAATGCTTAATACAACTAATATGGCATTTTTATTTTTTTTAAATTTCTTAAGCATACTGCTAATAAATATGGCAGCAATGACTGTAATGATTATGGCAAGTACCATTGGATCAAGTAATAATGTTGCAATTACTAATATGGCAAAGGATAACGCCACAATCAATATAATAGGAGGTAAGCCTTCACGATACATGGCAAATAAAAAGGCACTATATACTAAAGCTAATCCCATTTCATGCTGCATGATTGATAATAAAGCAGGTAAAGCAATCATCCCCGCAGCAATTAAGTGTGATTTTAATTTTGTAAAATCGGTTTCGGGCTTTGAAATAAATTTAGCTAAAAATAAGGCCGTAAATATTTTACATAACTCAGCTGGCTGAAGATTAAAGCCCCCAGCAATGGGTATCCAACTTTTTGATCCGTTTACATTTTTTCCTAAAAAAAAGGTGGCAATCATTAATACAATACCAACAACGTAGGAAATATTTGCAAATGCAGTAAATACTTTACTATCCATCAAAAGTATAAATACGCCGACTATGCCACAAAATATTGCGAAATATATTTGCTTGCTATAACTATTTTTACCGGCAATTAAGGCATTACTTAAATTATTTCCGGGATTAAATTCCACCATGAAAATGCATAAAATACCAATTGCAACCATTGCAAAATAAAGTATGATAACAGCCAAGTCGGTCCCCTTAGAGAAATTATTTTGATTAGATGTTGCTGACATTTTTAGGAGTTGGGATCTTTTTTTTCTTATTATTTAATAATGCCCCTGTGTCTTTATTTAATTTACCTTTTATAGGCAAAGGTACGGGTGTTGATTTTTTATTATTGGTATCAATTGTTTTTTGGAAAGTATCTACTACCTTTTTTTGTAAAGGATTATTTTCTGAAACCATTTCCATATCCCAAATATCACTCAATTCATCATTGTTGTATTCAATGGGCGTTAAAAAGTCAGTCTTATTGTTTCTTACATACCAGTCTTTAATAGCTTGAGGCATCAGGTCAACATTTGCTAATTCATCTGATTTGCGCTTACTTTCAACCGTTAAAGTGTCGTTTAAATATTTTTCCATGAGTAAGCTACTTATAGGACCAGCCCATGTTGCACCATAGCCAGCATTTTCTACTACCACCGCTACTGCTACTTTTGGATCATCTTTAGGAGCAAAACAAACAAATATAGAGTGATTTTTTCCATGCGGATTTTGAGCAGTTCCTGTTTTTGCGCAATATTCATGTCCAGGAACTTTGATGCCAGCTGCTGTTCCATAAACAGTTACATCATGCATCCCTTCTTTAATCACTTTAAATATATCGCCAGAGATTTTCGTTACTTCCTGTTTTTTTCTAAATTTTGATAATAGTTCTTTATCATCAATGTCTTCATCTTCAATACTATCTACAAAATGTGGGGTATAGTAATATCCTTCATTTGCAATCAAGGCCATGGTGTTGGCTAATTGCAATGGCGTTGCGGTCATCCTATCTTGACCAATACCTAATGTAAGCATATAACAACTGTTCCAATATTTAGGATTACCGAAATCTTTATTATAAGCAGCTGTGTCAGGTATGTTGGCTTTGTTTTCACTTGGTAAATCAATCCCTAATTTCCTACCAAATCCAAAACTGTTCATATATTCCTTCCATTTCAAATACCCTTTTTTTGCATTGTGATATTTAGGGTTGTCCACTGCCATTCTAAATACTTGTAAAAAGTAGGAGTTACATGAATTCGCTAAAGCAATTTGCAAATTAGCAGCATGACCTGCATTGTTATGCGTACATTTTCGTGGATCGCCACAAGCAAAATAAGCGCCCCTGCAATTATATCCATAGGTAGGTTCAATTAACCCTTCATCTAAAGCAATAATGGCACCCATTGGTTTGAAGGTGGATCCAGGAGGGTACTGCCCCTTAATCGCTCTATTATAAATGGGACGTGCAGTATCGGTTAATAAACTTCCAATTGTTTTACGTCGTTGATTACCCGTAAGTAAATTTGGATTGTAACCGGGACTTGATGCCATTGCAATAACGCCTCCTGTTTTTGAATTAATAACAACAGCACTTCCAATTTTATGTTGTAATAATTTTTCAGCTAATTGTTGCACTTCAACATCCACGCTTGTATATAAGTTACGACCCGCTACTGCCAAAGTATCAAATTGACCTTTTTCAAAACTACCTTGTATTTTTCCTTTATTGTCTCTTAAGAATCGTTTAACCCCACGTTGACCCATTAATACAGTTTCATATTGTTTTTCTAAGCCCGTCATACCCGCATAGTCACCCATTTCATAACCTTCTTCTTCATGTTTGTTTAAAAAATTTACGTCCACCTCGGCCACATAACCAAGTACGTGTTCAGCGGTGTTGTATGGGTAAGAACGAATAGATCTTTCCGTTAAGGAAAAGCCTGGAAATCGATATAAATTTTCGTTTAATTGAGCGTATAATTCGGGAGAAAGAAAAGGCTCAAAAATACCCGTTTTAACCCTTGTATTTTTGATGATTACCTCTATCATTCTTTTATTATACTCTTCACTATTGATATTTAATATACTACATAATGCTGCGGTATCCACTCCCTTTGCTTCATTAGGAATAACGACTAAATCATAACTAATACTATTTTCAAGCAATGCACGTTTTCGTCGATCATAAATGATGCCTCGGTCTGGATAAATTATTTTACGGAAAATGGCATTGTTGTCAGCTGCTAATTTATACTTGTTTGAAAAAATTTGTAAACTAATAAGTTGCCCAACAATAATAACAAATACAAATGCTATAATAATTTGTATGATCCCACCACGATTTGAATTATACAATGCCATTATGATCTATTTTGCTTGCGCCTATTCATGATGAGTTCAATTAATAAAATAAGTATTACACTCATCAATGTAGTTGCAGTGACTTTTCCTAGGAAGTATCCAAAACTACCAAATTGCAGCCATTCTAATAATACTAAATAAAAATGATGCATAAA
>JBDKFR010000049.1:0-2624 GCA_039798645.1 Bacteroidota bacterium | reverse complement strand
CCCCATTGAATTAAATCATTCATTAACCCGGGGGCAGCTTTTACCACTTTCTCAACAATTGCATTTTTATTTATGTATGCCCCAGCGTTAAGTGTGTCTTTAATATGTTTGTTGAAATTATCCCCTATTGCATTCACTGCAGCAATGCCTCCTTGAGCCCAATTAGTATTGGTTTCGTTTAATGACCCTTTTGCAATTAAACATACCGACAATTTACCTTGCTTAAATATATCCGTTTCTGATAAAAACAATAAAGTACTTAAACCAGCAATGCCTGATCCTACTATAACAATGTCAAATGATTTGCTCATACAATTATATTGCAAGCATATTATTTAAAGCCTTTAAAGCGCCAACCTGTGTTTTTTCATTCACTGAAATTTCAGGTAATTCATAATATAAAGTATTGTAAAGCTTTTCCATTGTGTTCATTTTCATATATGGACATTCTGCGCAAGCACAGGAATTAGATTCCAATGCAGGGGCAGGTATGATTGTTTTATTTGGTACTGCTTGCTTCATTTTATACAAGATACCCGCTTCAGTTGCCACAATAAATTTATTAATTGGAGATGATTGAACATACTCCAATAAAGCTTTTGTTGAACCAATAAAACTTGCTTTTTCTAAAATTTCAGGGAGGCATTCTGGATGTGCAATAACTTGTGCATCAGCATGAGCAGCCATTAATACGTTTAATTTATCCATTGAAATATTCACGTGAACAATACATGCGCCCTCCCATAATATCAATTCCCTCCCAGTCACTTTTTGAACATACATTCCTAAATTTTTATCCGGCGCAAAAATGACTCTTTTGTCTTTAGGAATTGAATTGACTACATCAACCGCATTTGAGGAAGTACATATATAATCACTTAATGCTTTAATTTCTGAACTACAATTAATATAACTTACGACTACTGCGTCAGGATATTGATTTTTGAAAGCTATAAATTCGGCTTCAGGAGCGGAGTCGGCTAATGAACAACCCGCATTTAAATCCGGAAGCAAAACTTTCGCACTAGGATTTAATATTTTAGCTGTTTCCGCCATAAAATGAACGCCACAAAAAACGATGATATCTGAAGCATTCATTTTCGAGGCTTGTGCCAAAGATAAACTATCCCCTACAAAATCAGCAATAGATTGAATATCCTCGCTCACATAATAGTGCGCAAGTATCACAGCATTTTTTTCTTTCTTCATTTTCAAAATAGCCTCTTTAAGGTCAATCCCTTCAGGCACCGATCTACTTAAATATCCCACTTTAGCAATTTCTTTTTCAAATAACATTTTATACAATTTTTAAGGAAATGTCCACCGCATTAACATGATGCGTTACATCTCCTAATGAAACATAATTTATACCTGTTTTAGCGTACTCCATAATATTAGCTTGGTTTATACCTCCTGAAGCTTCAATTAATTTATGTGTTGTGTTCTGTTTAAGTAATTCAACAATTTCAGTTGGTTTAAAATTGTCAATTAATATTCTATCAATTATTTCAAACTCCTTTGCAATATTAAATTCAGTCAAATTTTTTACTTCCACAATAATAGGCACTGTTAAATTATTTGACTTTACATATTCAATACATGATTGTATTGCATTAAAAATACCACCTGCAGCTTGTATATGATTGTCTTTTATTAAAATTTGATCATATAAACCAATTCTATGATTCACCCCTCCTCCAATTTTCACTGCCCATTTTTCGCAGACCCTGAAATTTGGAGTGGTTTTTCGAGTATCTAATAGTTTAACACCATAAGGCTCAATTTGTTTTACAAAAAAATGGGTCTTAGTTGCAATAGCACTCATTCTTTGCATACAATTAAGCAATAAGCGCTCCAATTTTAAAATAGAATGAACGGATCCTTGAATTTTACCAATTACCGAATTAGCTTTTATTTGTTCACCATCCGATACGCTAAAATTCACCAAAAGACTGGCATCTACTTTATTGCAAATCATAGTTGCAAGTTCAATCCCAGCAATGATACAATCCTCTTTCACATAGCATATTGCTTCTCCTTTCTGATCATCTGGCACAGTGGCTAATGTGGTAATATCACCATTGCCAATATCTTCCTTAAGTGCTTGCTCAATAAATTGGTTAATTACTTCCTGCATTATCAATAATTTGTATGGTGGTTTTTTCAAGCTTCGATAGTAATGGTGGCAAAACAAAGGGTGCTCTTTGGAAACAAAAAATAGTGATTAAATTTCTTTTTCTATCCACCATGTAAGCAGTATTGAATGCACCTCCCCAAAAGAAACTTCCTTCGGAAGCATTATTAATAATTTGTCCTGACGAAGAAGTTAATCCTACTCCCAAACCAAATTGATTAAGAGATTTTACACCTCCAAATACAAAGGTTTTATTCCCTAATTGATTGGACCAAAATTCATTCAAAATTTGCTCTCCAATTACTGATTTTCCGTTTTTCATTTTCCCATTATTCAATAAACATTGTAAGAATTTACCATAATCATGGGTAGTTGAAACCAATCCTCCTATAGCTGAAAAATATAATCCTTTTTCTTGCAATGGATAATTCACAGGATATACTTTAGGATCAATTTCAATTAAACTATCCTTACTTATTTTTGAATAAAC
>JBDKFR010000048.1:0-7352 GCA_039798645.1 Bacteroidota bacterium | reverse complement strand
TACTTCCACTGACTATACAAACAATGGTTTTACCCTTTATTTGTTCTGCATAATCATCTAATGCAGCAATACTCAATGCGCCAGCAGGTTCTACTACTATGGCTTCCTCATTATACATTTGTAAAATGGTAGAACAGATCTTTCCTTCTGGTACTAAATGCATATCATCTATGGCATCTTTACAAAATGCAAAAGTCACGTCTCCAATTCTTTTTACTGCAGCACCATCCACAAACTTATCAATGCTTGCTAATTCTACTGGATGATTGGCCTTTAATGCAGCCAACATACTTGGCGCACCTTCTGGCTCCAGTCCAATTACTTTTGTGTTAGGCGAGTGTTCTTTAAAATAAGTGCCCACGCCTGCACTCAATCCACCACCACCCACTGGGATAAATATATAATCTATCGGTGGTTGATTTAATTGATTATAATCTTCTAATAATTCTACACCAACCGTTGCTTGTCCTTCTATGATAGATGGATGATCAAAAGGAGGTATAAAAGTCATACCATGTTCTTTGGTATAGGCTTTTGCTGCAATAGCCGTATCGTCAAAAGTGTCGCCTACTAGTTTTACTTCAACATTTTCTTCACCAAACATTTTTGTTTGATTCACTTTTTGTTGAGGAGAAGGGATAGGCATAAATACCACACCTTTTACATTTAGTTTTTTACAACTGTATGCAAAACCTTGCGCATGATTGCCTGCACTAGCACATACAACACCTTTTGCCAATTGCTCTGAAGACATTTGACTCATCATATTGTAGGCACCTCTTAATTTATAAGAGCGTACAATTTGCAGATCTTCTCTTTTTAAATAAACCCTGCATTGGTATTTTCTAGAAAGGTTGGCATTAAACTGTAGCGGGGTATGGTTTACCACCGGCTTCAATCTTGCATACGCTCCCTGAATATCCAATGCAGGCTTATCGACTAGTTGTTTGTTCATTATTTTGCTTTCTGGTTCTCTGGACGTAAACTTCTTACAGTTCTACCAGCTTGCCACATTTCACTATTGTGTAATTCAGCTAATTCAACTTCTAATTTTTCACGATAGTCAGGCTTGCTGTTTAAATCGATTGATCTAGCAGCTTCTGCTCCTGTTGCTACGCTATTATATAAGTCTGAGAATACTGGTAATGTTGCATCACGGAACTTCTTCCACCAATCCAACGCACCTCTTTGTGCTGTAGTTGAACAGTTTGCATACATCCAATCCATACCATTTTCTGCTACCAATGGCATTAATGATTGTGTTAACTCTTCTACTGTTTCGTTAAACGCTTCAGAAGGTGAGTGACCATTCTTTCTTAATACTTCGTATTGTGCAGCAAAAATACCTTGAATAGCACCCATTAATGTACCACGCTCTCCAGTTAAATCTGAATACACTTCTTTTTTGAAATCTGTTTCAAATAAATAACCAGAACCAATAGCAATACCTAATGCAATTACTCTATCCCATGCTTTACCAGTAGCGTCTTGGAAGATCGCATAGCTTGAATTTAAACCACGACCTTGTAAGAACATTCTTCTTAAAGAAGTTCCAGAACCTTTTGGAGCTACTAAGAATACATCCACATCTGCTGGAGGTACAATACCTGTTTGCTCTTTATAAGTCACACCAAATCCGTGAGAGAAATACAATGCTTTACCTGGAGTTAAATGTTTTTTCACTGTTGGCCACATAGCGATCTGTGCAGCATCACTCAATAAATAACAGATAATAGTTCCTTTTGCTAATGCTTCTTCTATTTCAAATAAAGTTTCACCTGGAACGAATCCATCAGCTACTGCCTTATCCCAAGATTTTGAATTTTTACGTTGACCTACAATTACATTAATACCATTTTCTTTTTGGTTTAATGCTTGACCTGGTCCTTGAACTCCGTAACCAATTACAGCTACTGTTTCATTTTTTAACACTTCCTGTGCTTTTGCTAATGGAAACTCTTCACGAGTTACTACATTTTCTTCGGTACCTCCGAAATTTAACTTTGCCATTTTACTTTTTGTTTAATTAAGATTTAAAAATTTGATTATTGTTTATTTTATGTTTTTTAATATTTGCCTAATATTTATAATTGAACCCTACATAGTGAATACCGCTTCTCGTTTTCCTAAGTATTCATTTTCAATTACTTCTTCGCCTGGTTCGCGCTTTTCAAAGTCTTTTAACTTTTCATGAAAACCAGCACTCTCTTTAATAATAGCAACCCTTGCACTTCTTACAAATTCAACTAATCCATAAGGTTCCAAAGCTTTCATTAATTTATTGGTTTCTTCTCTGTGCCCTGTTGTTTCAAAAACGATAAAGTCTTTTCTGATTGCTACAGCTCGTGCTCCAAACTCTCTTAATAATCTTTCCACTTTTACTTTCTCCGTAATTTCTTCACTCAATACTTTATACAATGCCAATTCCTGCCATACTATTTCATCATTAGTATTAAAATATGCTTTCAACACTTCCACTTGCTTTTCGATTTGACGTACTACTTTTAAAACTACATCACGAGACTCTTCCACCACAATGGTGAAACGGTGTATTCCTTGTACCTCAGATGGAGAAGTATTTAAGCTTTCGACATTTATTTTTCGTCTTGAAAAAATAATGGCAATACGATTTAACAACCCCACTTGGTTTTCGGTATACACTGTAATCGTGTACTCTTGTTTCTCGTTATTGTGTGTCATAATAAATTATTTAAGTCTTATTTCTGAAACCGAACATCCTTGTGGCACCATTGGAAATACATTGTTTTCCTTACCCACCATTACTTCTAACAAATACGATCCTTTATGTGTTAGCATTGTTTTTACTGCATCCACTAAATCTTTTCGGTGCTCTACTTTTTTCCCTTCAATACCATAGGATTTAGCTAACATGATATAGTCAGGACTTTGTATGTCCACAAAGGAGTAGCGTTTGTCATGGAACAAATCCTGCCACTGACGAACCATACCTAAAAACTGATTGTTTAAAATAACAATTTTTACATCCACTCCTGTTTGCATGATAGTACCTAATTCTTGTAAAGTCATTTGGAAACCACCATCACCAATTACAGAAATCACGGTTCTATCTAATGCTCCAAATTTTGCACCTATCGCTGCTGGTAATCCAAAGCCCATCGTACCCAAACCACCTGAAGTAACATTGCTTCTTGTTTCATTAAATTTGGCATAGCGACATGTAACCATTTGATGTTGTCCTACATCGGTTACCATGATGGCATTACCTTCTGTAATTTCATTAATATTTCTAATCACTTCGGCCATTGTCATTTCATCTGAACTTGGATACATTTCAGGTTGAATACATTGCTCATATTCTTGTTTTGCATATCCTGCAAAAACATCCAACCATGCTGATCTATCTTTTTGTTCAATGCCCAATGTAAGTAATGGAAGTGTTTCCTTACAATCACCCCAAACACCTACAGTTGCTTTAACATTTTTATCAATCTCTGAAGGATCAATATCTAAATGAATAATTTTTGCTTGCTTCGCATATTTATCTAAGCGACCCGTTACACGATCATCAAATCGCATACCTACTGCTATTAACACATCACACTCATTGGTTAAAACATTCGGACCATAGTTTCCATGCATTCCTAACATTCCAACATTTTGTGGATGATCAGTTGCTAAGGCACTTAATCCTAAAATGGTCCAAGCAGCAGGCATCCCTGATTTCTCAATGAATTTTTTAAACTCTTTTTCTGCTTTTCCCAAAATAACACCTTGTCCAAATATGACTAAAGGCTTTTTTGCATTATTAATTAATGCAACAGCTTCATCAATATATTCTTTTCTAATAACAGGTTTAGGTCTATAGGATCTAATATGATTACAAGATGTATATCCTGGATAATCAAATTTTTGTAATTGCGCATTTTTAGAAATGTCAATTAATACAGGACCTGGTCTTCCACTTTTTGCTAAATAAAATGCTTTTGCTAATACCGACGGAATTTCTTCAGCATCTGTAATTTGATAATTCCATTTTGTAACAGGCATTGTAATATTAATAACATCCGTTTCCTGAAACGCATCCGTTCCTAATAAATGTGCGAACACTTGTCCTGTAATACATACTAGTGGTGTGCTATCAATCATAGCATCCGCCAATCCTGTCACTAAATTAGTTGCTCCTGGTCCACTTGTTGCAAATACAACGCCCACTTTTCCAGAGCTTCGCGCATAACCTTGTCCAGCATGAATACCCCCTTGTTCATGACGCACTAGTATATGATTTAATTTTTCTTTATAATCATACAAGGCATCATAAATAGGCATGATAGCTCCACCTGGATATCCAAATATAATATCCACACCTTCGGCAATAAATGCTTCCAATACTGCCTGTGATCCTGTTAATTGTTTCTGTTCCATTTTAATTCATTTTTACTTTTCAGCGGTTTGCGCTTATTCAGTGTCCGTTACACATCCTTCACTTGCATCTTTCACCAACTTCGCATATTTATACAATACGCCATTGGTTACTTTTAATTTTGGTGCTGGTTGTGCTGCACGTCGCTTTGCTATTGTTGCTTCGTCTACTTTTAAAGTCATAGTACGTTTAGGTACATTCAATTCAATGATGTCACCGTCTTCAACAAGTCCTATCAATCCACCTTTGTAAGCTTCAGGAGTAATATGACCAATCACAAATCCGTGTGTACCACCACTAAAACGGCCGTCTGTAATTAATGCAACTGATTTTCCTAAGCCTGCACCAATAATTGCCGATGTAGGTTTTAACATCTCTGGCATACCTGGTGCACCAACTGGTCCCACGTTTTTAATTACCACTACATCACCTTCTTGTATCTTTTTTGAATTAATGCCTTCAATTAATGCATGCTCTCCATCAAAAACTCTTGCTGGTCCTTCGAACATATCGCCTTCCTTACCTGAAATTTTTGCAACACTTCCACCAGTAGCTAAATTACCATACATGATTTGTAAGTGACCCGTTGCTTTAATCGGATTTTCTTTTGGAAGAATTATTTTTTGTTGATCAAAATCTAAATCAGGCGCACTCGCTAAATTCTCAGCAATAGTTTTTCCTGTTACAGTTAAACAATCACCATGTAACCAACCTTGTGCTAACATATATTTCATCACAGCAGGCACACCACCATATTGATGCAAGTCCTGCATTAAATATTTACCCGATGGTTTAAAGTCCGCTAATACCGGAATTTTATCACTGATCGTTTGGAAATCATCTTGCGTAAATTCAACACCTACGCTTTTAGCCATTGCAATCATATGTAATACTGCATTGGTACTTCCACCCAATACCATAATCACTGCTACTGCATTTTCAAATGCTTTGCGTGTCATGATATCTTTAGGTTTTATATCACGCTCTAATAATAATCGTATTGCTGCACCAGCATCCTTGCACTCTTGTTGTTTTTCAGCACTTAATGCAGGGTTGCTTGATGAATAAGGTAAGCTCATTCCCAAAGCTTCAATCGCAGAAGCCATAGTGTTGGCTGTATACATTCCACCACATGCACCCGCACCAGGACATGCATGTTGTACGATGCCCTTAAAATCAGCTTCATCTAATTGTCCTGCAATTTTTTGTCCTAATGCTTCAAATGCAGAAACAATATTTAAGTCTTGTCCTTTATAATGACCTGGTGCAATGGTGCCACCATATAACATTAAGGATGGACGATTTAAACGACCCATTGCTATTAATGAGCCAGGCATATTTTTATCACAACCTGGAACCGTAATTAAGGCATCATAATATTGTGCGCCACATACGGTTTCAATACTATCAGCAATTACATCACGACTGACTAAAGAGTAGCGCATACCATCGGTACCATTACTCATTCCGTCGCTCACGCCAATCGTATGAAATGTTAAGCCTACTAAGTCCTGCTCCCAAACACTTTTTTTAACTTCAGCCGCTAGTGCATTCAAATGCATATTACAAGTGTTACCATCGTAACCCATACTCACAACACCAACCTGTGCTTTATGTAAATCAGCATCTGTTAAGCCAATGCCATAAAACATAGCCTGTGCCGCTGGTTGCGTAGGATCAAGTGTAATTGTTTTTGAATATTTATTTAATTCCATAATATCTGTTGACTTTTAATCGTCGTTATTTATTCCGTTAATATTAGATGATAGTAGATTTATGTAAACGCTCATGAATGGGGTGTGTTTCACCTTTTGCATGACGCTCAATAAATTCAGAAATTAAATCACCTATTGCTGTTGTTGTATAAGAATTCATTGGATCAATGTCCTTTGTTACAAATCCACTATTCAAACACCATGCAGCTGCTTCTCTTATAATAGTTGCTTCCTTCGTTAATCCAAAATGATCTAACATCATTGCAGATGATAAAATAGAACCTAATGGATTAGCAATATCTTTTCCTTTTGCTTGTGGATAAGAACCATGAATAGGTTCAAATAAGGCTACTGTATTTCCAACAGATGCAGAAGGTAATAATCCTAATGATCCTGCGAGTACCGATGCTTCATCGCTGATGATATCACCAAATAAATTCTCGGTTAATACCACATCAAACTGCGCTGGGTTTAAAATAATTTGCATTGCCGCGTTGTCTACAAATAAATAATCAACAGCAACATCACTATATTCTTTTGCAATGGCTTGCACCACTTTTCTCCAAAGTCTTGAAGTTTCTAAAACATTTGCCTTGTCTACTAAGGTTAATTTTTTTCTTCTGATTTGCGCATGCTTAAATGCTAAATGTGCAATACGCTCAATTTCCATAACTGAATAAGAACAATCATCTCTTGCAATAGTTCCATCTTCACTTAAACTTTTTGCACCAAAATAAATTCCACCCGTTAACTCTCTATAAATCACGAAGTCAACATTTTCTAACAACTTTGGTTTTAAAGGCGTTAAGTGTTGTAAAGCACTATAAGTTGTTACAGGACGAATATTAGCAAATAATTGTAACTCCTTTCTTAGTTTTAATAAACCTTGTTCTGGTCTTACTTTTGCAGTAGGATCATTATCATATTTAGGATCACCAATGGCACCAAATAAAATGGCATCACTTTCTTTACAAATTTTAATGGTTTCGTCAGGTAATGGATTACCCGTTTCATCAATAGCACAAGCGCCCATTAATGCATTTTCATATGTGAATTGATGGTTATAATATTTAGCAATCGTATTTAATACTTTAATTGATTGTTGTGTAACTTCTGGACCAATTCCATCACCTAATATAACTGCAATCTTTTTTTCCATAATTTTATTTTGTACTGTTTCTCTATACTTAGTTTTTATATACTATTGATTCGCTTTTTCGTACGCTTCAATTTCA
>JBDKFR010000047.1:0-9439 GCA_039798645.1 Bacteroidota bacterium | reverse complement strand
CGCTGATCCTGTATATTTTTTTTAAGCTATTAACCCAGGATAAGCTCCCTTTGGTCGCTGATCCTGAGAGGTTACGAACATGAGAAAACCAAGTATAAACACATATTTTGTTCCCCAAAGTAAGGGCTACGCCCTTAAAAAATACATCGTTCACATCAAAATCTAAGCAAGCTTGATTTTGTTGTTGCACGATATATTTAAGTCACTTCGTGCCTTTTGGGCACAAAAAAAGGGGCTTTTTAGCCCCTTTTTTCTTCATGTTGCGGAGAGAGAGGGATTCGAACCCCCGGACCTGGACCAGTCACCGGTTTTCAAGACCGCCGCATTCGACCGCTCTGCCATCTCTCCGCGGCAAATGTAGTAACTGAATCCCAATTATGCAAAAAAAACATATAATAATTGTGGTTAAATGAAAGTCCTAATTCATTGACTACCATGTATCTTTACAAAAATGGAATAAGTGAAAGAATTATTTGCAGTAAATGTATTTTTTTGGAAATATAGATTTCGGTTTTTTTCTGGAATATTACTTGTTATTGCAACAAACTATCTAGCAGTATTATCACCACAAATTACTGGCTATGTGGTTAACATCGTTCAAGAAAAATTACAAAATGGCCAACCTGTTCAAAAGGTGCACCAGGATACCATCATTTCAATCATTTCCCGATTTAGTACTCAGTTTCAATTTAGTTTTCCATCCTTAATTGCTTTTTGTAGTATCATCATTTTGGTTTTAGCCATTTTTAGAGGGGTATTCATGTTTTTCATGAGACAAACAATAATTGTCATGAGTAGGCATATTGAATATGATCAAAAAAATCAAGTATTTGCTCATTATCAAAAATTAGACACCGAGTTTTATAAAACCCATAGTACCGGAGATTTAATGAATAGAATGTCTGAAGACGTCAGCAGGGTTCGAATGTACACTGGGCCTTCCATTATGTATTTGATAAACCTGATTTCCATTATTGGTTTTTGTCTTTTTAATATGTTTAGCAAAGATTTGATGTTGAGTTTATATGTATTAGCGCCATTACCCGTATTGGCCATTACCATTTATATTGTCAATACGGTTATCAATAAAAAAAGCGAACAAATACAGGAACAACTTTCAAACTTAACAACCAACGCACAAGAATCTTATTCAGGAATTAGGGTGATAAAATCATTTGTTCAAGAGTCAGCAATGCTTGGGTTTTTCAAGAAAAATAGCGAGCTGTATCGAAAAAGTGCTGTTGGCTTAGCAAGTGTTGAAGCTTTTTATACGCCAACCATGTCCTTAATGATTGGGTTAAGTACCTTATTAACTATTTTACTCGGTGGTATACAAGCGTATCATGATCCTAGCAAAGTGGGTACAATTATTGAGTTTGTTTTTTATATTAATATGCTCACTTTCCCTGTGAGTGCAATTGGATTAACAGCTAGCATGATTCAACGTGCAGCAGCTTCTCAAAAAAGATTAAATGAATTCTTAGCTATTCAACCGACTATTTATAGTGGCAAAAGTGAATTAAAGCAAGATATAAAAGGAAATATTATTTTTGAAAATGTTGATTTAGTTTATCCTCATTCAGGTGTAAAAGCAGTTGCAGATTTTAATTTAGAAATCAAAGCAGGTCAGAAAGTATTAATTCTTGGGAAAACAGGTTCCGGCAAATCGTCCATTGCGCAGCTTATATCTAGAATGTATGACCCAACAAAAGGTAAAATATTAATTGACGGCCATGATATTAAATCAATGCCCTTACAAGCATACAGAAAGTCAATCGGGTATGTTCAGCAGGACGTTTTTTTATTTAGCGATTCCATTTTAAACAACGTGCAATTTGGTTTAACTGATTTGATAAATAATAATACAATGCATATTGAAGCCACTAAAGCGGCAAATGTTTATAATGAAATCAATCAATTGCCTAGTCAATTTGAAACAACAGTAGGGGAAAGGGGTACTACTTTAAGTGGAGGGCAAAAGCAAAGAATTTCGATAGCCAGATCAATTATCAAAGAGCCATCTGTATTTATTTTTGATGATTGTTTAAGTGCTGTTGATACTAAAACTGAGCAATCTATTTTAAAAAATTTAGCTACCTATATTGATCAAAAAACGGCTATTTTTATAACACATCGGATATTTTTTACGTATCAATTTGATGTTATTATATACTTGGAAGAAGGCAAAATTGTAGAAATTGGCACGCACGAAAGTTTGTTAGCCAAAAAGGGGCTTTATGCCGAGCTTTATAGTCTTCAACAAACTCAAGAAAATTCGTAAATAAATAATTTCAAAAATCCAATCTATTTATATATTTTAGACTTATAATTGAAATTTTCAAAATATGGATAACGAGCAATTTGAGCAGAACGACAAAAGAATTGAAAGTGTTTTTAGTTCAAAAATACGTGCAGGTAAGAGAAGAACATATTTCTTTGATGTCAGAGCCACTCGTGGTAATGACTACTTTTTAACGATTACAGAAAGCAGAAAAAGGTTTGACAATAATGGATACGATCGCCATAAAATTTTCTTATACAAAGAGGATTTCAATAAATTTTTAAAGGCGGTAAATGAGGCCGTTGATTTTGTTAAAACCGATTTGATGCCTGATTTTGATTTTGATGCATTTAATCATGACGAGGCATTTGCAGCCGATAATTATGGTACCAACCCTGCACTGAACGAAGCTGAAGCACCTGTGGAAAATCTAGCTGATGTTGCGCTTCAAGTTGAACAAACAACAAACATTGCTGAACCTGAACAGGATATTGATATTTCTTCTATTACTGAAAAGAAACCTTTGGAAGCTAGAGACTCTAGTGCTAGTAAAGGGGACAATTTGAGTGGTGAAGAAGTAGATAAGTGGTAATTCCCAATATATGGATGTATTCAGTTATTTTATGATAACTCTTTTGTCATCCAAATATCGCAACCACAGTGTCCACTGTTTCCTAAGGGTTGGTTGATTCTTTCAAAACCTACTTTTTCATAAATAGAAACTGCTTTCGAAAGTTCTGGCATGGACTCAAGGTATACTTGTTGGTATCCATTTTGCTTAGCCCATTCCATAGATTGTAACAATAATTTTTTGCCTAAGCCGGTTCCTCTTGCTGAACTGTCTAAATATAATTTGACCAATTCGCAGGTTCCATTAGGTAGGTTCATGGTAGGATAAATACCACAACCACCTACTATAAGATTATTGATAATTGCTACAAAATAAATTGAACCAGGTGTTCTAAATAATTCAAAAAGTGCATCGGTTGTAGGATCAAAGTATACAGTGCCTGGTTTATTTGCACCAAATTCAGTTAAGGTATCCCTAATTACTTTGGCAAGTGCAATATTATCAGTTGGTTCGATTGGACGAATAACAATTTGATCTTCCATATTTTATCAATTATGCTTTTTTCCAATGCTTGTATTGATTAATTAGTCCATTTGTAGAGCTGTCATGACCACTTACTAATTCATTGTCACCCAATTCAGGAAGAATCATATTAGCTAATTGTTTTCCTAATTCAACGCCCCATTGATCGTAACTAAAAATATTCCAAATTACACCTTGTGTAAATATTTTATGCTCATAACAAGCAATTAAAAATCCTAAAGAGTTAGGTGTTACTTTCTTTATTAAAAATGAATTGGTTGGTTTGTTGCCAGCAAATACTTTGAATGGAGTTAAAAATTCAATTTGTTTTGCTGATAATTTCTTAGCATCTTTTAATTCACTTGTTACTTCATTTTGCGTTTTACCATTTAACAAGGCTTCTGTTTGTGCAAAGTAGTTGCTAAGTAATTTATCATGATGATCACCAATAGGATTGTGCGATTGAGCTGGTGCAATAAAATCACATGGAATCATTAATGTACCTTGATGAATTAATTGATAAAAAGCATGTTGACCATTTGTTCCTGGTTCACCCCAAATTACAGGACCCGTTGCATAATTAACGGCTGTTCCTTTTCGATCAATATATTTTCCGTTACTTTCCATATTCCCTTGTTGGAAATACGCAGCAAATCGATGCATGTATTGATCATAAGGAAGAATGGCTTCACTTTGAGCTCCAAAAAAGTTGGTATACCAAATGCCTAATAAAGCCATAATTACAGGTATATTTTTATCAAATGAAGTATTCTTAAAATGAAGATCAGCTTCATGAGCACCTTTTAATAAGGACTCGAAATTTTCGTAACCAATAGTTAAAGCAATAGATAATCCAATGGCACTCCATAATGAATATCTACCGCCAACCCAATCCCAAAACTCAAACATATTTTTACTACTAATGCCAAATTCATTTACCGCTTTCTCATTCGTACTTAAAGCAACGAAGTGAGTAGCGATATGCGATTCGTCTTTTGCATGTTGTAAAAACCAAGTCCTTGCAGTGTGCGCATTGGTCATGGTTTCTTGTGTAGTGAAAGTTTTTGAGGCTACTAAAAATAAAGTTTCTTCTGCGTTTACTTTTTTCAAAGTTTCAGCAATATGAGTTCCATCAACATTACTTACAAAATGAACTTGGATACCATCTATCCAATAAGGCTTTAAGGCTTCAGTTACCATTACTGGACCTAAGTCACTACCACCAATTCCGATGTTTACAATTGATTTAATTTTTTTTCCTGTATATCCTTTATGCGTTCCATTATGAATTGAATCACAAAATGTTTTCATTTGTTTCAACACGCGCTTAATTTCAGGCATGATATCATTTCCGTCATGCAATAATGGTTCATCTGAAAAATTTCTTAAAGCTGTGTGTAATACAGCTCTATTTTCAGTTTCATTAATAGCTTGTCCAGCAAACTGAGATTCAATGGCTCCTTTTAAAGAACATTCATTTGCTAGTTGCAATAATAATTGCATGGTTTTATCAGTGATAATATTTTTTGAATAATCAAAAAGTATTTGATCCGTAGCTATTGAATAATTATCAAATCGTTTTGGGTCAGCAGCAAATAAATCTTTCATATGCTTACGACTCATCTCTTCCTCATGATGTTTTTTCAATACAAACCAGGCCTGTGTAGTCGTTGGATTAATTCTTTGTAACATGTTTATCTTTTATTTATGATCGCTTTATTTTTATTAATTATAATTCATTTAAGATTTCAATCGTTCGAGCTAAATCATTTTCAGAAATATCTAAATGAAATACAAATCTTACTTGAGTAGGGGTCATGGCGATTGCTAAAACGCCTTTTTCTTTTAAACTTGCAACTAACTGAGCAGCTGTAAACTTTCCACCGATTGTTGCAATAACTATATTGGTTTCAACTGCTAAAATAGAAGTGACAAAATCCTTAGTTAACAATACATCACTTAATGTTTTAGCATTTTTATGGTCATCGGCTAAACGTTCAATATGATGATCCATAGCATAAATTCCGGCTGCTGCCAAATAGCCAGCTTGTCTCATTCCGCCACCAAATACTTTTCTCCATCGTCTAGCCTTTGTAATAAATGAATGAGATCCAATTAAAACACTTCCCACCGGAGCACCCAATCCTTTGCTTAGACATATTGAAATTGAATCAAATATGTTCCCATATTCTATGGCAGCTTCTTGCTTATATACTAGGGCATTGAACAACCTTGCACCATCTAAATGCAATGCTAAGCCATGTTGTTCAGTTACCTTTTTGATGTTTTTAAACTCATTGAAATCGTAACAGGCGCCGCCACCACGATTACTGGTATTTTCTAAACTTACCAAACGTGTGATGGGCTTATGTACATCCACTGCATTAATTCCAGCTAAGACCTGATCCGCTGTTACTCGACCACGATCACCATGAAGCAGTTTTACAGAACAACCCGAGTTGAAAGCGATTCCGCCACCTTCATATTGGTAAATATGGGATAATTCATCACAAATTACCTCATCTCCAGCCTGTGTATGTGTTTTAATGGCTAATTGGTTGGTCATGGTGCCACTTGGGCAAAATAATCCAGCTTCCATCCCAAATTTAGCTGCTGTGATACGTTCTAATGAAATAATACTTGGATCCTCGCCAAATACATCATCCCCAACAGGTGCTGATTGCATAAATGCTAGCATACCAGGGGTTGGCCTGGTGACGGTATCGGATCGGTAGTCAATCATACTACGAAGATAATTGGAGAGGGGGGATTATCCTTAAAAATTATGGTAAAAATGACCTTTTCTTGTCCCCAAAATGAATATTTATAGCCTTCAATAATAGCTTTAAGTCCTTAACAATCAATATTTGTAAATTTAATTACAAAAATGTACCTTTGCAGACTGATACCACTATACTATTTTAGTGTTTCTGTCGTTATATACTTAAATAAATTCATTGCATGAGGCAGCTTAAAATTGCTACACAAATCACCAACAGAGACTCTCAAGCGGTTGAAAAATACTTACAAGAGATTTCTAAAATTTCGATGATTAACCCAGAAAGGGAAACCACCTTGGCGCAACAAATCAAAATGGGTGACCAACGTGCGTTGGATGAATTAGTTCAAGCAAATTTACGTTTCGTTGTATCTGTTGCAAAACAATATCAACACCAAGGTTTATCCTTGAGTGATTTAATTAACGAAGGTAATCTTGGTTTAATTAAAGCTGCTCAACGTTTTGATGAAACAAAAGGATTCAAATTCATTTCATACGCGGTATGGTGGATTCGTCAATCTATTTTACAAGCATTGGCTGAGCAAGGACGTTTGGTACGTTTACCTCAAAATAAAATTGGTACATATAATAAAGCTAATAAAGCTTATATGGCATTTGAACAAGAGCATGAGCGTGAGCCATCAACTGAGGAGCTAGCTGGTATCTTGGAAATGTCTGAAACGGAGATCAATAATATTTTCCAATCTAATACACGTCATACTTCTTTAGATGCTCCAGTACATGAGGCAGAAGATGTAGCAATGGGCGATTTATTAGAAGGTGGTGCTGATACCGACGAGGATGTAATGAAGGATTCATTAAGAGAAGAAATTCGTCGTGTATTAAAATCATTAAGCCCAAGAGAAGCTGAAATAGTAAATGCTTATTTTGGTTTAGATGGCGAAAATGGAGTTACTATTGAGCAAATTGGAATTAAATACGATTTAACAAAAGAAAGAATTAGACAAATTAAAGAACGTGCTATTAAACGTTTACAAAAAGCAAGATATAGCAATGCGTTAAAAGCTTATTTGGGCTAATCAAAAACAATATTAGAAAAGCCCCAGCATTTTAACATTGTCGGGGCTTTTTTATTCTACGACTTTAATAAAATTTTAGATCAGCATAGAAATAGAAAATCATGGAAACAGAAAAAGTAAGCATATTAATTATAGGATCAGGCCCAGCAGGTTATACAGCTGCTATTTACGCAGCTCGTGCAAACATGAAACCTTTATTATATCAAGGTATTCAACCGGGTGGTCAATTAACCATCACTACAGAAGTTGAAAACTATCCTGGTTTTCCAGATGGTATTCAAGGACCAGATATGATGGTAAATTTTGAAAAACAAGCGGCACGTATGGGTGCTGATATCCGTTATGGATTGGCTACTAAAGTTGACTTTAGTGGGGACGTTAAGAAAGTATGGATTGATGATGAAAAAATAATTGAAGCAGATGCAGTCATAATTTCAACTGGTGCAAGTGCTAAGTGGTTAGGCATTCCTAGTGAGGAACGCTTAAATGGTTTTGGAGTAAGTGCATGTGCAGTTTGTGATGGATTCTTTTTTAAAGGTAAAGAAGTTGCCATTGTAGGTGCTGGAGATACAGCAGCAGAAGAGGCTCATTATTTATCTAAAATGTGTACAACAGTTCATATGATTGTACGTAAGGAACAAATGCGTGCAAGTAAAGTAATGCAAGACAGAGTGTTGAATACACCTAACATTAAAGTGTACTTTAATACAGAAACCGATGAAATTTTAGGAGAAAAAACGGTACAAGCTGTTCGTGTTAAAAATAATGTCACCAATGAATTACAAGAAATTCCTGTAAGTGCATTTTTTGTTGCCATTGGCCATAAACCTAATAGCGATATTTTTAAGGACTTTTTAAATATGGATGAGACTGGTTATATTTTAACGGAACCTGGAACAACAAAAACAAATATAGAAGGTGTTTTTGCAGCAGGTGATGTTCAAGATAAAAATTATCGACAAGCAGTAACAGCAGCGGGTAGTGGATGTATGGCTGCTTTAGATGCTGAACGATATTTAACTGCAAAAGGTCATTAATATGTCTACTAATATCATGACCATACAATTAAATAATATTGAATTGTATGGATATCATGGCTTATATAAGGAAGAAACTATTTTAGGAAATACCTTTATTGTAAACTTAAAAGTTGAGTTTATTCCTACGGTTCATAAAATCAATGCAATTGTTGAAACTATTGATTACGTAGAAGTGTATAGTTTGGTGAATGAAAGGATGCAACAACCCACGCCTTTATTAGAGACGATAGTAGAAGATATAGCGACAAGCATATTCGAAAAGTTCCCGATTGCACAAAAAGTAGAAATAGAAATTACCAAAACCAAAGTATTTATCAATACGTTAAATGGGAATATGTCCGTTTCTTTAATAAAAACACGCTAGCACTTGCAGCTTCTTTAAATCCGTTTGCCTACCCATTTTTTTGAATTTATATACCAATAGGAAGGTATCAAAAGTGTTATCCAATAAATAATCTCACACATCCATCCAATGGTGATAGGGAATTGAAAATATTCAATTGTTAAGTAGGCATATGCTAAGTATATAATGATAGCTACAAATTCAATCCCTAAATTAAGTTTAGACAAACCTATACCCGTTAATGCATTTAACCAGATAGTGGCAATTGACATAAAAAGTAATGCAATGGAAACTACACGGAGTACGGGTACACCTTCCTGTATAAAATCTTTTCCTTGTCCATAAATAGATAAAAATGGCACAGCAAAAACATTTAATAAAATACATACCAATATAGCAAAGCCAAGACTCCATTTGACAATTTTATGGATCAATGGAATTACTTCATTCTCCATGTCCTGACCAATAATATTGCTCACCATGGTATTAGAAGTTGCTGCAAATGCCCAAGTAAAGCTTCCAAAAAAGCCGAATATATTACGCATGGCATTAGACACGGCTAATGATTGCTCGCCACGGTGTTCTATCAAAATATAAAAAAACTCCCAGCTGATAATACTAATCATATACTGCATCATAATAGGGGCAGATTGTACTAATATTAATTGTATATAATCCCATTTAAAATCAAAGTGTTTGAATAATTCAAACCTAGCCCCAATTTTTTGATAATGTATTACTAAGTAAATAACAAATAACCCCAATACTTCTGCAATGATTGAAGCATAAGCAGCACCGTTTAATCCCATGGCAGAGAATCCAAAATGTCCAAATATCAAACTATAGTCAAAAAATATATTTAC
>JBDKFR010000046.1:0-3304 GCA_039798645.1 Bacteroidota bacterium | reverse complement strand
AAGGGCGTTATTATTGCGTTTACACACCAAGAAGCCCTTGCAAGTTTTGAAGAAATGATTCAAAACAAGCAATTTGGAGAAGCTAGTTCAAAAGTAGTCATTGAACAATTTTTAGAGGGGATTGAAGTAAGTGTTTTTGCATTAACAGATGGCAGCAACTACCAAATTATTGGCCATGCCAAGGATTATAAGCGAATTGGGGAAGGAGACACCGGCCTAAATACAGGCGGCATGGGCTGTGTAAGCCCGGTGCCCTTTATGGATGATGCCTTTATGAATAAGGTGGAAACGAACATTATAAAGCCCACTATTAAAGGACTTCAGTCGGAAAATTTAGTGTACAAAGGATTTGTATTTTTCGGACTTATGAATTGCGGTGGCGAACCCTATGTTATTGAATATAATTGCCGTTTAGGTGACCCTGAAACCGAGGTAATTCTACCCCGATTACAAACCGATTTAGTAAGCTTGCTTGCCGCAGCTGATAATGGCACACTTGAGGATGTAAATATTGATTACCAGGAAGCCTCCTTTGCTACTGTAATGGCCGTAAGTGGCGGTTACCCTGGAGATTATAAAAAAGGGTTTGTAATTAGTGGTTTAACAGCTGCTGAAAAAGTAATCGGAACGCTTGTATTTCAAGCTGGCACTGCATTTGACGGAACCGATATTGTTACAAAAGGAGGTCGTGTTTTAACTACTACGGCACAAGGAAAAAATTTACAAGATGCGGTAATCAACGCCCAAAAAGCCCTCTCTTGTATTCAATTTGAAGGCATGTATTTTAGAAAAGATATAGGATATGAATTTAAGTCCTAGGGCGATTTAAAATTTATTCTTATTGATTTATTAAAAAGCTTTGTAGTTCGAGTATTTTAAGTGAATTTTGCTTAATTGAACTTGAACTATAAAAACCTGGAACTATAATGGGATTATTTAATTTTTTTACCCAAGAAATCGCAATGGATTTGGGTACAGCAAATACGCTGATTATTCACAATGACGAAGTAGTAGTAAATGAGCCATCAATTATTGCCTTAAACAGGAATAATATGAAGGAAGTTTTAGGTGTTGGAAAGAAGGCATTGTTGATGCACGAAAAAACGCACGAAAGTATTAAAACAGTTCGACCATTAAAAGACGGAGTTATTGCCGATTTTAACGCCGCGGAATTAATGATTCGCGAATTGATGAAAATGATTTATCCAAAGAAGCCATTGTTTCCTCCAAGTTGGAGAATGGTAATTTGTATTCCTTCTTCCATTACAGAAGTTGAAAAAAGAGCGGTGCGTGATAGCGCTGAACAAGCAGGTGCTAAGGAAGTTTATATGATTCACGAACCAATGGCTGCCGCATTAGGTATTGGCATTGATGTTGAAGAGCCTGTAGGAAATATGATTATTGATATCGGTGGTGGTACAACAGGTATTACGGTGATTGCATTAGCTGGTATTGTATGCGATCAAAGTATTAGAATTGCAGGTGATGAATTCACAGCAGATATTATGGAAGCATTAAGACGTTATCATAGTTTGCTTATTGGCGAGCGTACTGCTGAACAAATTAAAATTCATGTTGGTGCTGCCATTAAAGATTTAGATAACCCGCCTGATGATATGCCAGTAAATGGTAGAGACTTAGTGACAGGTATTCCAAAACAAATTATGGTATCTTATCAAGAAGTAGCTGAAGCATTAGATAAAAGTATTTTCAAAATAGAAGAAGCCATTTTAAAGGCATTGGAAACAACTCCTCCAGAATTAGCTGCGGATATTTACCGTCGTGGCTTGTACATTACTGGTGGTGGATCGTTATTGCGTGGTCTTGACAAAAGATTAAGTGCGAAAATTAAACTTCCTGTTCATGTTGCCGAAGATCCATTAAAAAGTGTTGTACGTGGTACAGGCATTGCGTTGAAAAACTATCAGCGTTTCCCTTTCATCATGAGATAATAAAAGCAACTACGATTGAAGAACATCATTGGATTCATAAGACATAATTTTACATTTGTCCTTTTTTTGATACTACAAATTGTGTCATTGGTGATGTTGTCTTCATACAGTAAATCACATGAAACTTTTTTTGGAGGATGGACAAACCAAGTTGCTGGTAATATCAATGGACATTATAACAACTGGGTTTACTTTTTTAATCTAAAAGAAACCAACGCAAAACTAGTTGCTGAAAATGTTGCATTACGCAATCAATTGGCGCAGGATTTTGTTGCCATTGATTCCTCCATTAAAGAAGGAACAGTCGTTTTAAGAAAAGATAGTTTAGAAAAAATTAGAAAATTTTATTACTACCCTGCCAAAGTTGTTGGTAATACCTTTACGCTTCAAAAAAACTATGTGTGGGTTGAACGTGGAAGCAAGCAAGGCATAACGAAGGATATGGCTGCAATCAACCCTGATGGAAGTATTGTTGGTGTTGTTGTTGAAGTCAACGAAAATTATAGTAAAATAATGAGCTTATTGCATCGAAATAGTAAAGTGAGTGCGATGTTAAAGCGTGATAAAGTTGCGGGTAGTATTGAATGGGATGGTGTTGATCCGAATGTATTATTATTAAAAAATATTTCAAAAAGTGCTGCACCAAAAATTGGAGACACTGTATTAACAAGCCCCTATTCATCTAACTTTCCTGCACAGTTGATGATTGGGAAAGTGATAAGTATAATAAAAGATCCAGCTAGTAACTTCCTGACTTTAAATGTAAAAGCAAGTACTAATTTTTTCAATTTAGAATACTTATACATCATAGAGAATAAAAGAATGCTGGAACAAAAACAATTAGAAAAACCAGAGGCAAACAATGAATAATGTTTTAAAAAATAGCATTCGTTTTGTTTTGTTTTTGATGATACAAATTGTCATCTTAAACGAAGTACCTCCATTGCATAGGTTTATAACGCCTTACATTTACTTTTTGTTTATACTATGGCTTCCGTTTGGGACCAACCGAATTACATTAACAGTTTTAGGATTTTTATTAGGGTACTGTTTAGATGTTTTCACAAACACCCCTGGTTTACATGCTGCTGCAGCATGTCTCATTGGATACCTAAGACCAACTCTGCTTAATTTATTTTTAGCTCAGGAAACCTCAGAGGAAATTAACAAGGAGCCAAGTGTAGCCACTATGGGATGGGGACCTTATATCGTATACACAATGGTCATCACTTTTATGCATCATTTTTATTTAGTATTATTAGAATGGCTGCAATTTGGTAGTTTTGGATACTTCCTAGGAAAAGTCACTGCAACTACATTGATGAGTGTAATACTTATTTTATTAATTGAAC
>JBDKFR010000045.1:0-3348 GCA_039798645.1 Bacteroidota bacterium | reverse complement strand
AGCAAGGGCATTTATGTTTTCAACTTTGACACGGCAACTGGAAAAGCAATTGAATTAAGCCATACTGATAGCAGTAATAACCCTGAATATTTGACCATTACAAAAGACAAACAATTTGTATATGCTGTTAATGAAACAAAGGATGGGATGGTAGCAGCTTACTCTTTCAAAAACAATACGCTGAATTTATTGCAATTAAAATCAGTCAAATCGGCTGACCCTTGTTATATCACTTTAAGCCCAGATGAACATAATATTTTTGTTGCCAATTATACGGGAGGTAGTATCACTCAATTCCATCGTTTCGCAGACGGCCTGATTTCAAATGCACAACAATTTATTCAACATACTGGCAAAAGCATAAATCCTTCAAGACAAGAAAAAGCGCATGTTCATGGAGCCTTTTTTTCTCCCAATGGTGATTATTTATTAACGCCTGACTTGGGTATGGATCAAGTAAACATATATCCTTATAACGCAAACAATAGTGTCCCTTTAAATTTAGAAAACGCAAAAACAATAAACTCAAAACCGGGTGCAGGGCCAAGGCACATTGCCTTTTCAAAAAACGGCCGCTATTTGTATGTGATTGAAGAATTAAGTGGAAGTATAAGTGTTTATCAATTTGACAAGGGGAAAACGACTTTCATACAAACAGTTTACACGCATGGTGACAATTTTAAAGGAACACCAGGCAGTGCAGATATTCATGTTTCCCCTGATGGAAAATATTTGTATGCAAGCAATAGAGGGGAAGAAAATAATATTGCAAAGTTTGCAATATTAAGCAATGGAAAATTGGATGAACAAAAAATGAAATTATTTTCAACACTTGGAAAAAAACCAAGAAATTTTACCATTAGCAGTGATGGCAATTGGTTGTTAGTGGCGAATCAAGACACGGATAATATTATTATTTATAGCATTAATAAAGACACTGGCGATTTAATAAATACAGGAAACAGCATTCGAGTCCCCATGCCAGTTTGTTTAGTTATGTTTTAAGCTTATGATTTTATAAGTGCTATTATTAATTTGAGCACTTAGTAATTTTATCTATTCATTCAACTTAGTTTCCATTTCTTTTCAAACACTAATGTTGCTCAAACCAAACCGGATCTTTTGATGCGCCTTCCGGACACATATAATTAATAAAAAGTTCTGTACCCACTTCAATGTCTATTAAGGTTGTAATTGAAATGGTCTGATTTTCAAAATCCATTTCATAAGCACAATTTGGCTCATTGGAATGATTGTAAATAGAAATATATCCAAGTGCAACAGCGGCCATTTTATGATCTTCTCCCCATTCAAAAATATAATCATATAACAACGTTTGTTCTAATTTTTCACGGTCCTTGGCATCCACTTCGATCACAGGTGCAATCTCAATGGTTGTATTTGCTGAAATGGGCTCAGTTGTAAATACACCTCTACCTCGATTTGTAGATGAAGCAATTGTTAAGAATGGAAGAATCATGCCCTAAATATAGGGCATCCTTGGGATTTTTATTAACTTGCATCCGATGTCAGAAGAATTAAAAATAGAAGAAGTTAATTTAACTGAAGTTTTTTTAGAAGTGCTTTCAAAAGAAGACGAATCACTTTTAAAAGAATTTTTAGATGAACAAAATATCAGCGATGTAGTCGAACTGGTGAATGAATTTCCAGAAAAGGAAGCTTATATCATTGATAATATGACTGTGCACCGCGCTGTAAGTGTTTTTAAGATTTTGGACATCAACCAACAAAAGGATATTATCAAAGAATTACCTGCTCGTAAAACAGCTAAAATTCTAAACGAACTACCGCCCGATGACCGTACTGACTTTTTAGAAGAATTACCAAAAGCAGCCATCAGAGATTTAATTAAACTATTAGATCCCGAAGAGCGCAAAATTACTTTGTCATTATTAGGATACCCAGAGGATAGTGTAGGACGTTTAATGACACCTGACTATGTATATGTTTATGAACATTATACTGTAGCACAGGTGTTGAATAACATTCGTAAATATGGTAAGAAATACGAGACTATTGATGTAATTTATATCATTGATGAAAATGGATGCTTGATAGATGACATTCGTATTAGAGATGTACTTATTGAACAGCCTGATGCCATTATAAAAGATATTATTGACGGGCGTTATGTTGCATTGAATGTGTACGACGATCAGGAACATGCAAGTCAGGTATTTAAAATGAATAACCGAACTGCGATTCCTGTTGTGGATGATAATAATGTATTGTTGGGTATTGTGACAATCGATGATATCCTTTGGGTAGCAAATGAGGAGTTTTCTGAGGATATGCAAAAAATGGGAGGTACTGAAGCGTTGAATGAACCTTATTTAGATATTTCCATATTTAAACTTTTTAAAAAACGTATTACCTGGTTAGTGGTTTTGTTTTTTGGGGAAATGCTTACGGCAACTGCTATGGGTTATTTTGAAGGTGAGTTGGCAAAAGTGTTAATATTAGCCACTTTTATTCCATTAATATTATCTAGTGGTGGCAATACTGGATCACAGGCATCCACCCTTATTATTCAAGCAATGTCGGTAGGTGAAATTACTATTGAAGATTGGTGGAGAATATTAAGAAGAGAAATTATAAGTGGTTTACTTTTAGGAATTGTATTAGGTATAATTGGTTTTTTTAGAGTTAGCGTCTGGCATATGATTTCACCGGGTTTTTACGGAGCGCATTGGATGTTAATTGCAACTACTATCGGATTTACCTTAGTAGGCGTAGTTATTTGGGGAACCATTACAGGATCCATGTTGCCAATACTTTTAAAAAGATTGGGTGCTGACCCAGCAGTATCTTCTGCACCTTTTGTAGCAACACTTGTAGACGTTACTGCTATCCTAATATATTTTGGATTAGCTTTTTATTTTTTACAAGGAACTCTTTTGTAATAACTTAACTAGTTATTAAATCGTAAATATTAAATTCGAAAAATTTATTTTAACTGAGACTGAATCAAGGATTTTACTTCACTATCCCAATCGTTTTTGGTAATGCTCAAAACGATTGAATCTCTTCTACTACCATCTGGTTTTGGCAAATGACTTCTTAAAACTCCTTCTACCTTACATCCAATTTTTTGCATAGCGGCTATACTTCTTTTATTATCATTGTCTGCCCTAAATTCTACCCTTTTAAAATTCATTTGATCAAAAGCAAATTGTAATAATAAATATTTACAGTGTTGATTTAATCCAGTACCCCAAACTTTTTTACTGTACCAGGTATACCCTAATTGTGTCGTTTCAAATGCTAATTGAATATCATAAAATCGAGTACTGCCAACATAACATTTAAGCGCTTTATCATAAACTA
>JBDKFR010000044.1:0-22170 GCA_039798645.1 Bacteroidota bacterium | reverse complement strand
CAGATTTAATATTTGCTGATGCCAACACCATAACAGGATCTATAGGTGTATTCTCCGTGATTCCAAATTTGTCCAATTTTATGAAAAATAAATTGGGAGTCACCTTTGACAGAGTGAATACTTCAACTTATGCCGATGCGCCTAGTGCCACAAGAGCATTAAATGCTACTGAGCAAAAGTTCATACAAGCAGGCGTCGATAGTATTTACAATACCTTTAAGCAACGTGTTGCAAAGGGAAGAAATAAAAGTGTTGAATATATTGACTCTATTGCACAGGGACGAGTTTGGATTGGTGCTGATGCAATTAAGGTTGGGTTGGTTGATAGAATTGGAAATTTGAATGAGGCTATCACTTCTGCCTCGAAAATGGCAAAATTAAAAGGGTATAGTATTAAAGTATTTCCAGAACCAAAATCATTTATTGAAGACTTAATAACTGATTATGAAGACAAGGTTAAATCTAAAGCTATTAAGGAAGAAATAGGAGTTGCACAATGGAATGCTTTTCAGCAAATAAAATCAATTCAACAAATGGTTGGCGTGCCTCAAGCTCGAATGCCTATCTTTGTCGTGAATCATCCATAATTGTATGCGACCATATAGTCAGCTAAAAGCAATGCTAGCCATAACTAAGGCTAGTTTAAAATCTACTTTTCGAAGTCCCTCTGCAGTTGTTTTTAGTATTGCTTTTCCACTCATTTTTATCCTGGTTTTTGGATTTTTAAGTAGTGGAGGTAATATTAATGTGAACGTAGCAATGGATGATAAGTCGGACACCTCCAATATAGTTTACAAGGCAATTAGACAAATCCCAGGATTTAAATTTATACAAGCTGATTCAGCAAAAATAAGAAGCGAACTTTCAAAAGGCAGGATTGTGGCTTTAATTAATATTCAAAAAACAAACAATCCACAGTCGCCTTATTCCATTAATCTAGTTAGTTCTGAAGCTGCAAATCCTCAAAACGTACAACTGATAAAATCTATACTTAATGCAGTGATAGGTAAAATTAATGAAGCTAGTTTTCCGCAAGCACAAACCATTGCTGTTGTAAATAATACCGTTCAAAAAGTTCCAGGAAGGGTTTATAGAACCATTGATTTTATCTTACCTGGTCAAATGGGATTCTCTTTACTAAGTGCTGGCGTATTTGGTGTTGCTTTTTTATTTTTTAATTTACGACAACAATTAGTGTTGAAGCGATTTTATGCAACACCCATTAGAAGACTATATATTATACTAGGCGAAGCATTGAGTAGGGTTACTTTTCAATTAATTACTGCTGTAATTATTATTGGTATAGGACATTTTGCCTTTAATTTCACCTTAGTACATGGATGGGAAACATTTGCAAATATTATGGTACTCAGTTTCATCGCATTGGTATTATTTATGGGTTTTGGTTTTATTGTAAGTGGTGTAGCTAAAACCGAGAGTACTATTCCACCTTTAGCCAACTTGTTTACTTTGCCACAATTTTTATTAGCAGGTACCTTTTTTTCAATCGATAACTTCCCTGCATGGATGCAACCATTTTGCAAAATGCTTCCCTTAACACATTTCAACAATGCAATGAGGGATATTGCTTTTGAAGGAAATAGTTTATTGGCATCATGGGGCGACATTTCGATATTATTTATTTGGATAGTGGTTGTATATGCAGCAGCATTCAAAATTTTTAAATGGGAATAATATGCGTTTAATCAAACTGTTAATTATTAGTTTATTGGTATTGGGTTTATTAGTAACCGCTATTTCAGCATTATTCCCTTCAACTGTAATTGTATCTCGAGCCATTGAAGTAAGTGCATCTCCTGCTCAAATTGAAAAATATGTAAGCAATTTAAATGAATGGGAACATTGGATGAGTGATTGGAAGGAAAATAAGTCTGTTTTAAAAGATAGCACCATGTATATTGGTACGCAAACTATTAAGCTGGTTACTAAAAATGATACATCTGTAACTTATTATTGGGTGGCCACCGGTCAAAGGCCTTATAATGTTAAGTTTGAATGGATTCCTTTACAACAAGGTATTTATGTAATTCATTGGTCATTTGAACAACATGTTATGTGGTATCCTTGGGAAAAATTCCAAACCTTGTTGAATGAAAAGGTATTGGGATATAAAATGGAAATGGAGTTGGCTAACTTGAGAGATATTTTGTTAAGAGACACAAACCAATAGATTACTTTTCCTTTTGTTCATTCAAAAACTGAATGTTTCGTTGAATTCCTTTTAGTTTTGATCTCAATAAAGGAGACTTTTTAAATCTTGCTTTAAAGGTCGTTTCTTCAATTTGTAACCAATCAGCTGAATTCATTTGAAGTAAACCATTAAGTGGTTTAAACTTTTTTTCGTGATGGGGTTTGCTAAAATTGTTCCAAGGGCAAACATCCTGGCAAATATCACAACCAAATGCCCATTCTTTAAAGGGGCGATCTGTTTCGATGGTTTCTTTTTTCAATTCAATTGTTAAGTAACTGATACAATGATTTGCTTCAATGGTTTTGTTGGGAAGTATGGCTTGGGTCGGGCATGCTTCAATGCATTTTGTACAACCACCACAATAGTCTTTAGGATGCGGGTCATCATAAATCAATTCCAAGTCAATTATTAAAGTAGCAATAAAAAAGAATGATCCTGATTTATGTCTAATTAAATTGCCGTTTTTTCCTACCCAACCTGCCCCTGACAATTGGGCCCAAGAGCGCTCTAAAACAGGAGCAGAGTCAACAAATCCTCGACCTTCAATAGGTCCAATCATAGAACGCATCGTGTCTAAAAATTCAAATAATTGTTGACGAATGACTTCATGATAATCTTCGCCATAGGCATACTTGGCAATCTTGCCATCCTGTGCCTTTCCCAATTCAAGATTTTCGTCAGTGGGGTAGTAATTTTTTAAAAAGGTAATCACTGACTTTGCACCAGGCACTAATTTGCGTGGATCTATTCTTAAGTCAAAATTATTTTCCATGTAAAGCATATCACCATGATATCCTTTTTCTAGCCAATTTGTTAGTCGTATCGCATCTTCAGTTAATTCCTTTGCTTTTGCAATACCACAATAGTCAAAGCCCATTTGCTCCGCTAGCTCCTTAATAAATTGTGTATTTGAAAATTCGTTCACGCTGTAAAAATAGCAGAAAAACCTTGACAGGACTGACTTTTATTCCGTTTTGATGATAATTAGGTGACAATATAACTTATATCATAGATTGGCGCTTGTTTTGCGCATAACTTTCTATAAATAATTAATACTATGAATTTAAATCAATATACCATCAAAGCGCAAGAAGCTATACAAGCTGCGCAACAACTTGCCTATAATAACCAAAATGCATCCATTGAAACAGCCCATTTACTGAAAGCTATTTTATTGGACAAGGACAGCTCAACTGAATTCTTATTAAAAAAGAACAACGTAAATCCAGGTTTAGTACTCCAAAAAACGGAGGAGCTAATTCAATTGTTGGCTAAACAACAAACCGGGGAGCCTGCTTCTAATTTAAGTAGAGATTTAAATGCAGTGATGTTAAAATCGAATGCTACTTTAAAAATATTTGGCGACGAGTTTGTGACCGTTGAACATTTATTAATTGCCATTTTACAAGTAAATGATGCATCGGGTAAAATTTTAAAAGATGCGGGGCTTACAGAAAATGGGTTGGTGACTGCAATTAAAGAATTGCGTAAGGGAGAAACAATTCATTCTGCGACTCAGGAAACACAATTTCAGGCCTTATCAAAGTATGCAAAAAATTTAAATGAATTAGCCAATAAGGGAAAGTTAGATCCAGTGATTGGGCGTGACGAGGAAATTAGACGCACATTGCATATCCTTTCACGTCGTAGTAAAAACAATCCCATTTTAGTGGGTGAGCCTGGTGTAGGTAAAACTGCTATCGCAGAGGGTTTGGCAATGCGTATTGTAAATGGAGATGTTCCTGAGAATTTAAAGAGTAAAATTATTTATGCATTGGATATGGGCTTATTAATTGCCGGTGCAAAATATAAGGGTGAATTTGAAGAGCGCTTAAAAGGAGTAGTCAAGGAAGTTGCAACAAGTGATGGGGAAGTAATTTTATTTATTGACGAGATTCATACATTGGTTGGAGCAGGTGGTGGTGATGGAGCAATGGATGCAGCTAATATTTTAAAACCTGCATTGGCACGTGGTGAACTTAGAGCGATTGGTGCGACGACGCTTGCAGAGTATCAAAAGTTTTTTGAAAAAGACAAAGCACTAGAGCGTCGTTTTCAAAAAGTGATGATTGATGAGCCTACTAAGGAAGACGCTATCTCCATTTTAAGAGGATTAAAGGAACGATACGAAACGCATCATCATGTGCGCATTAAAGACGAAGCCATTATTGCAGCGGTAGAATTGTCAAGCAGGTATATTACGGATCGTTTTTTGCCAGATAAAGCAATTGACTTAATTGATGAAAGTGCCGCTAAGCTTCGCTTGGAGATGAACTCAATGCCAGAAGAGTTGGATACATTAATGCGACAAATTCGTCAACTAGAAATTGAAAGAGAAGCAATAAAAAGGGAAAATAATCCCGATCAGTTAAAGGCGTTGAATGTTGACATCAGCAATTTGATGGTTCAGCAGGATACCTTGAAAGCTAAATGGACTGAAGAAAAAGATATTGTTGACAAGGTTCAAAAAGCGAAATCACAAATTGAAAAACTTAAACAAGAAGCCGAGGTTGCAGAAAGAAATGGGGACTACGGTAAGGTGGCAGAAATTAGGTATGGTAAATTAAAAGAAGCTGAAACTGATTTAGTTGATTGTACAAAACAATTGCATGAGTTGGGAGTAAGTGGAAAGCGCTTGATGAAAGAGGAAGTGGACGCTGAAGACATTGCTGAAAATGTAGCAAAAGCGACGGGTATTCCAGTGAGTAAAATGATGCAATCAGAAAGAGAAAAATTATTACAATTAGAAGATGAATTGCACAAACGTGTTATTGGGCAAGAAGAAGCCATTACTGCAGTTTCAGATGCCATCAGAAGAAGTAGGGCCGGACTACAAGATCCTAAAAAACCAATAGGCTCTTTCATATTCCTTGGAACGACGGGTGTAGGGAAAACAGAGTTGGCAAAAGCCTTGGCTGAATATCTGTTTGATGATGATGCTATGATGACGCGTATAGATATGAGTGAATATCAAGAAAAACATTCCGTATCAAGATTGGTGGGTGCGCCTCCGGGCTACGTGGGATATGACGAGGGAGGACAATTAACGGAAGCAGTTCGACGAAAGCCATATAGTGTTGTGTTGTTAGATGAAATCGAAAAAGCACATCCAGATGTATGGAATATTTTATTGCAAGTTTTAGATGATGGCCATTTAACTGATAATAAGGGTAGGACTGTAAATTTCAAGAATACCATTATCATCATGACTTCGAATATTGGTAGTCATATTATTCAAGAAACATTTGAGGGTGTAACTGATAAAAATTTGGCATCAAAAGTAGAGAAATCAAAAACGGATGTCATGACTTTATTAAAGCAAACCATTCGTCCTGAATTTTTAAATAGGGTTGATGAAATCATCATGTTCTCTCCTTTATTACAAAAGCAAATGGCATCAATTGTTAAAATACAATTGAATAATTTGAAACAATTAGTAGCAGAAAATGGCATGCAAATTGAGTTTAGCGACTACTTGGTCGATTATTTATCAGAACAAGGATTTGATATGCAATTTGGGGCAAGACCATTGAAAAGGCTTATTCAAAAAATGGTAGTCAATGAGCTGAGTAAAAAAATATTGAGTGGTGAAATTGACAAAACGAAAAAAGTGCTGATTGATATTTTTGATGGGGTAATTGTTTTTAGGAACGACGGTTAACTCGAAGGTGATATTCTGAACATTTAATAATAAGATAAATCATACAAGCCCTGCTCATATTTGAGTAGGGCATTTTTTTGTATATTTACCTCACTATGAGAAAAAATGACAGAAAAGCTGCCGTTGGCTTTATATTTATTACCATTTTAATTGATGTGATCGGTTTTGGAATCATTATTCCAGTTGTCCCTCAATTATTACAGGATTTTTATCATATTACAGACAGGAGAAATGTTGCTGCCATTGAGGAGCCCTTGTTATATTTAACTTCTATATATGCAGTCATGCAATTTATATGTGCTCCTATTTTTGGAAGTTTAAGTGACCAATATGGACGACGACCTATTCTTTTACTATCCTTATTAGGCTTTGGAATTGATTATATATTTTTAGCACTTGCTCCTTCCGTAGGCTGGTTATTTATTGGAAGAATGTTTGCAGGAATAACAGGGGCAAGTATCCCAACTGCTGCTGCATATATGGCCGATATTAGTGATGAAAGTAATCGTGCAAAAAACTTTGGTATGATTGGAGCAGCTTTTGGAATTGGGTTTATTATTGGGCCATTAATTGGAGGCTTACTTGGTCATATAGGGTTAAGGGTTCCTTTTTATATGGCTGCATTTTTGGCATTGGTGAATGCCTTGTATGGATATTTTATTTTACCCGAATCGCTAAGTCTAGAACATAGAAGAAAGTTCGATATCAAAAAAGCAAACCCTGTTGGCGCGTTAAAAAATTTAAATAAATATCCTGCCGTTTTTGGTTTAATTGTAGCCATGTTTTTTATATATATTGCTTCCCATTCGGTTCAAAGTAATTGGAGTTTAGCGAATATGAGTAAGTTTGGATGGGATGCAAGAACTATTGGCATTTCGTTAGGCGTAGTTGGGTTATTAGTGGGTATTGTTCAAGGATTATTAATTCGAGTTGTGAACCCAAGATTAGGGAATGAAAAAAGTGTTTATATTGGTATTTTATTATCTGCAATTGGATTGATTCTATTTGCATTTGCTTCACAAAGTTGGATGATGTTTGTGTTTTTGATACCATATTGTTTAGGAGGAATTTCCGGTCCCGCATTGCAATCACTTATTTCAATTCACGTTGCTAAAAATGAACAGGGGGAGTTGCAAGGATCTTTAACTGGGCTACAAAGTTTAACAGCTATTTTTGGTCCACCATTAATGATATGGTTAACAACTTTCTTTTCTAGAAAAGACAATAGTTTACATATTTATTTTCCAGGGGCAGGTTTTTTGGTAGGTGCTGTTTTCATGTTGATTAGTTCAATCATTGCCTATTTGGTATTGAAAAATGATCCAATCGTAAAAGGACAGGCACCTAAAGGCTAGTTTTGCCCATTTAATGGGTATTGCTTGTTATATTTGTGTCCAAATTATAGGCACAATATGACTCCATTAATGACACAGTTACATGAGACAACTAATTTCATTCAGTCTAAGGTAAAAGAGACCGCTTCTACCGCTATTATTTTAGGTAGTGGCCTTGGGAATTTAGCTACTAAAATAGAAGTTGATTTTGAAATTCCATACAAGGATATACCTCATTTCCCAGTAAGTACTGTCGAAGGTCATAAGGGTCGTTTGATTTTAGGAACATTGAATGGAAAGCGTGTTTGGGTAATGGAGGGTCGCTTCCATTTTTATGAAGGGTATACCCCAGACCAAGTTGTTTATCCCGTGCGTGTTTTAAAATTATTAGGCGTACAAAATTTATTATTATCAAATGCTGCTGGCGGTGTTAATGCTGATTATGCAGTGGGGGATTTAATGATATTAAGAGATCACATAAGTTTGTTTACTATTAATCCGCTTTTAGGAAAAAATGAAACTGAATTAGGAACTCGTTTTCCTGATATGAGTGAGCCATATGCCGACAGCTTTATTCAAAAAGCTAAAGCCATTGCTAATGCAAATAATATTAAATTACACGAGGGGGTTTATGTGGGTGTAACCGGTCCTACTTTTGAAACAAGAGCAGAATACAAACTTATTAAAGCAGTGGGAGGAGACGTGGTTGGCATGAGTACGGTGCAAGAAAATATTGCAGCTGTTCATTGTGGTATGAAAGTATTTGCAATCAGCGTCGTAACTGATTTAGGCATTCGTGAGGATAACAATGTAATTACGCATGAAGAAGTGTTAGAAGCAGCTAATGCGGCAGAACCAAAATTGACTTTAATTTTTAGCGAACTCCTTAAAGAAATCGCTTAATACCATTACCATGTCCTCGAATTGTAAATTTTTATTATTAATTTTTACTTTCTGTTTTTTTCATCATAATGTGTCAGCACAAAATTATGGACAAGGCATGGGTAGGATGTCAAGTGTAAATAATTCAAATCAAGGAAATAGTAAAATCGATTCGTTAAAAAGAAGAGATAAGAACGCAGATTCTATTACTATTTATTACAAGTTATATAATAGTAACGAAATCCAAAAGTTGGATTCAAGTATAAATGATTTTTTCAAGCATTACCCAATGCCTTATTCTTCGTATCATTTAGGGAATCTAGGCACAGCCTCTAAATCATATATATTCAACTCCATTAAAGAAGCAGGTTGGGATGATGGTTTTCATGCATTTGATGTGTATGATTTCACATTGCAAAAAACACCTTATTATCAAACAACAAGACCATATACTGAGTTTGGCTATTTGTTAGGTGGAAAAGGAGAACAAATGGTTGATATAAAACACACGCAAAATAAAACGCAACAATTCAATTTTTCTTTTGATTATAGATTTACCAATGCGCCTGGGAATGTGAAGAATCAAAAGGCCAATTCGAATCAAATGAGAATCACAACTCATTTTCAATCAAAAAGAAAAAGATATGAATCTTTTTTAACGTTGTTGCTTAACAAATCAGCTTCATCGGAAAACGGGGGTTTGATTAATGCGGCATTATTGGATAGTTTATCATTGAACAATCCATACGAACTGGATACGAGACTTGGAATTAGTGGGGCATCTTTCCGAAATCCATTTAATACATATATCGCAACAGGAACAACGTATCAAAAAAATACGGTGAATTGGAAACAATCTTATGATTTTGGCCAAAAAGATTCAATTGTAAAAGACACCATCGTAACCCACTTGTTTTATCCAAGACTTCGTTTGCAAAATGAATTAAAAGTGCAATCAAGTCAGTATGTGTTTTCAGACGACAATCCCAATATTGATAATTATTTAAAATATTTCGGAGTTGTATTAGATTCTGCAATACCATTTAATTTCACGGACAACTGGAAATACATTAATGACGAGTTTAGTATTATTAGCTATCCCGAAAAAATGAATAGTAATCAGTATCTGCAAATAGGGGCAGGGTATGATTTATTCTATGCTAGCTTTCCTAATAAAAGTAGTTGGAATAATTATAATATTTATGGTTTTGCGGTATATAAGAATAAAACGAGGAACCAGCTCTGGGATTTATTGGCTTCTGGAAAATTATTCTTGAATGGTTATCATGCGGGTGATTATAATGCAAAGGCATCGCTATATAGAATGCTAAGTAGTAAAGGCACTTATTTACAACTTTCTTTTCAAAATTTAAATCGAACTCCTTCATCCAATATGATGGGCATCACGCAATTCCCTATCAACGGTTTCGCATCTATAAAAAAAGAAAATTCCACTTTGTTTAATGGTGTTATTGGGAATGAAAAATCAGGCTGGACGGGCTCGGCAAGTTATCAGGTAATACAAAACTATCAATATTTTTCAACTGGGTTTAAGCCGGTTGTTTACGGAAATTTAATGAACTACTTAAGCGCTCAACTTGAGCATAAAGTAAAAATCAGTAAACATTGGAGTTGGTATGACCAAGTTACATTACAAGCACTTGATCCAAATGCACCAGTGCATGTGCCATTTTTATTGACAAGACAGCGTTTGGCATTTGAAGGGAATTTTTATAAAAACTTGAATTTATCAACTGGCTTAGAATTGATTTATCACACCAATTACAAAGCCGATGCGTATATGCCCTTTACAGGCCAATTTTATTTGCAAGACAGCTATACAACACAGAATAGGCCTATTGCCAATGCCTATTTGAATTTTATGATTAAAAGGTTTAAGGGATATATTAGATTGGAAAACTTAAATACCTTATTGCCAACAAGTAAACAATATGGAAATGCATATAATTTTACCGCTCAACATTACCCAAGCGCAGGCTTGTGGTTTAGGGTAGGTATTTGGTGGAACTTTATTAATTAATTTAAATTTTATTTTATGAAGAAATCAATGTTATTATGTTTGTCTTTTTTGACATTTAGTATTTTAACTTTTGCTCAAGCTCCAACAAAAATTAAAGTGTCAGGGAATTGTGGAATGTGTAAAAAGCATATTGAAAAAGCGGCAAAAGATGCCGGAGCAACTAATGCAAGCTGGGATAAGGTTACCAAATTATTGACAGTGAGCTTTGATGCAAGTAAAACCAATACCGATAAAATTGAGACAGCTATTGCGGGAGCTGGTTATGACACTGAGCACAAGGAAGCAAGCCAGGAAGCGTATAAAAAATTAGATGAGTGCTGCCAATATGATCGTAAGACTAAAAAGCAGTAATTCAACCAAATAATGGCTAAAACCTCCCAGTTACGGGAGGTTTTTTTATGCTTTTAAGGGAGATATCAATGGTAAAACGTAAAATTCAGTAACTTTAAGGAGTGAAAAGAGTAATCGTCATATTTTTAATTTCCTTGTATTTGCTTGGTGCAACTGAGGCATATCAATTAATGAAATTGCCATATTTATTTGAGCACTATCAAACGCATCAACAATTTGATAAAGGGATTAGCTTTTCAAAATTTATAGACATGCATTATTTTGATAATCAAACTTATGATAGTGATTATCAACAAGACATGCAATTGCCTTTTAAAACTTCCAATCGCACCGTTTCATTATTAAATTTTGTAACCTTATTTTCATCGAAACAGCCATTTGTAGCGGCTATTTTTTTTGAGTCTAATCAACAGTTTCGCATTTTTAATGAAGGTGATTATGCATCACTGAATCATGGAAATATATTCCAGCCTCCGCGCGCATAGTTAATCGTTGATTTTTACATAAGCACTATGTGCTTCATTTCATCATTATTTGAATAATAGATTTTTATGTTAAATAAAATCATTGCTTATTCCATTAAGAATAAGTTAATTATTGGTTTATTTGTACTGGCCTTAGTGGGTTGGGGTATTTATGAAGTAACGCAACTTCCGATTGATGCAGTTCCTGATATTACTGATAATCAAGTGCAGGTAATTACTGTTTCTCCTTCTTTAGGCGCTACTGATATTGAAAGATTGGTTACTTTTCCAATTGAGCAGGCTTGTAGTAGCATACCAGGCACAAAACAAATTCGAAGCTTTTCTCGTTTCGGCTTATCCTTAATCACTATTGTATTTGAAGACAAGGTTGATATTTATTGGGCAAGGCAACAAATTACGGAGAAGCTACAAATTGTTCAAAAAGATATTCCTGAAGGAATTGGCTCGCCTGAATTAGCACCAGTTTCCACTGGGCTCGGAGAAATTTACCAATATGTTGTAAGGCCCTTAAAAGGATATGAGGGTAAGTTTGATGCCATGCAGTTAAGAACTATTCAGGATTGGATAGTAAGAAGGCAATTAATTGGTACACCAGGTGTTGCCGAAGTTTCCAGCTTTGGGGGTAAATTAAAACAATATGAAATTGCCGTTAAGCAAGACCAGTTAAAAGCATTTGGACTAACCATATCTGATATTTTCTCAGCGTTGGAAAAAAACAATCAAAATACGGGAGGGGCATATATTGAAAAAGGGCCAACAGTTTTATATATACGAAGTGAAGGGTTGACGGCTAATTTAGAAGATATCAATAAAATCGTTGTAAAGGTGTTAAGTAATGGTACACCATTATTAATCAGAGACTTGGCTAAAGTTCAATATGGTGCTGCCATTAGGTATGGTGCTATGACTTTTAATGATCAAGGAGAAGTTGCAGGTGCTGTTGTAATGATGTTGAAAGGAGAAAATTCATCTTTGGTTGTAAAAAGAGTAAAAGAAAGAATAGCGGAAATACAAAAAATGTTACCTGAAGGCGTAGTGATAGAACCTTTCTTAGATAGAACAAAAATGGTTAACAATGCTATTAAGACGGTAGAGACGAATTTATTAGAAGGCGCCTTGATTGTAATATTTGTATTGGTGTTTTTCCTAGGTAATTTACGCGCAGGATTAATTGTTTCCTCTGTTATCCCATTGGCCATGTTATTTGCAGTTATTTTGATGAATCAATTTGGTGTAGGAGGAAATTTAATGTCGTTGGGGGCTATTGATTTTGGATTAATTGTTGACGGATCTGTTATTGTGATTGAAGCTATTTTACATCGATTTGTTCATTCCAAACATTTTAGGTCCCTAACAAATGTGAATCAGGAAGATATGGATAGAGAAGTTGGCACTTCCACTGGGGCCATGATTAAGTCCGCTGTTTTTAGTCAAATAATTATTTTAATCGTATACATCCCAATACTTTCATTGGAAGGTATTGAAGGTAAAATGTTTAAGCCTATGGCATATACGATTGCATTTGCAATACTTGGTGCCTTTATTCTTTCCATTACTTATGTCCCAATGATGGCGGCATTGTGCTTGAATAAAAAACTAAATCATAAAGACACTTTAACGGATAAGTTGATGCGTTTTTTAGAAAGAAGGTATCAGCCATTCTTAAATAAAGTGTTAGATTATCCAAAGACGGTAATTTTATCAACTGTCACTTTATTTACCATTTCAATTATACTGTTATTGAATATGGGCGGTGAGTTTATACCTCAATTAGAGGAAGGTGATTTTGCTGTTGAAACAAGGGTATTAACAGGAAGTAATCTCAATAATACTATTGAGTCAACACAAAAGGCGGCAAAGTTATTAATGCAAAATTTTCCAGAGGTTCAAAAAGTTGTCACCAAAATTGGTAGTGCTGAGATTCCTACTGATCCTATGCCTTTTGAGGCAGGAGATATGATGGTTATTTTAAAAGATAAATCAGAATGGACTTCTGCAAAATCATTTAGTGAATTAAGTATGAAAATGACCAATGTATTAGAACAAGTACCAGGTATTAGTGTTGGTTTTCAATTTCCTGTTCAAATGCGTTTCAATGAATTGATGACGGGTGCGCGACAAGACGTGGTGTGTAAGATTTTTGGAGAAAACCTTGATACATTGACTAAATATGCAACTGCTTTAAATAATATTATTCAAACAGTAGACGGAGCTGTTGATATTTATGAAGAAAAAGTTACGGGTATGCCACAGGTTGTCATTAAATACAATCGAGATGGTATGGCAAAATATGGCTTGAATGTATCAGATGTAAATAGGGTGGTTAATAGTGCATTTGCTGGACAAATTGCAGGGCAAGTCTATGAGGAAGAAAAAAGATTTGATATGGTAGTGCGCTTGGATGGTGAAGCTAGAAAGAATATGGAAGACATTCAAAACTTATCCATCACGAATGAAAGAGGGTTGCAAATTCCTTTATCGGCAGTTGCTGGTATTGAGCAAATCGAGGGGGTCAATCAAATACAAAGAGAAAACACTAAACGTAGAATTATTGTTGGATTTAATGTAAATGGAAGAGATGTTCAAACCATCATGAAAGAGTTGCAGCAAAAAATCAATAAGCAATTGAATTTGCAAAAAGGATATACAATTGTTTATGGGGGATCTTTTGAAAATATGACGGCAGCTAAAAATAGACTAAGCATTGTTGTTCCTATTGCTTTATTATTAATATTCTTATTGCTATACTTCGCATTTGGATCAGTGAAGCAAGGATTATTAATTTATACTGCAATTCCTTTATCTGCAATGGGTGGAATCATAGCATTATGGTTAAGGGATATGCCGTTTAGTATTTCAGCCGGCGTTGGTTTTATTGCCTTGTTTGGTGTAGCAGTTTTAAATGGTATATTACTAGTTACTGAGTTTAATAGACTAAAAGCGGAAGGATGGGAGGATGTCAAAAGGATAGTCATCCATTCGACTAAATCTAAATTACGAGCTGTGTTAATGACTGCCTTAGTGCCTGCACTTGGTTTTATCCCAATGGCAATAAGCACAGGTGCTGGTGGAGAAGTTCAAAAACCGCTGGCTACAGTAGTTATTGGAGGATTAATCATTTCAACTTTGCTAACTTTATTTGTATTACCTGTTATGTATATATTATTTGAAAAAGGGTTAGGGTTTTATAAGAAGCCTAAAAAATTATTATTCATTGCAATCACTTTATGTTTATTTCCTTTTAGTGCCATGTCACAAACTAAAATAAATTTACAATCAGCAATGGATAGTGCCTTAGCCAACAATATTTATGGAAAAGTAGCCAATGCTGAATTGCAATATTATCAGGCATTAAAAAAGAGTAATGTTGATATTGAAAAAACATCTTTGAATTACGGCTATGGGCAAATAAATAGCTATAATAAGGATAATCAATTCAATATTTCTCAAACCATTCAATTCCCGACTGTTTATAAATTTCAAGGAGCCATTAATCAATCCAATATTGATATAAGCTTGTTGAATAAAGTTCAAAAAGAAATTGAGTTAAAATCGACTTTAAAAAAATACTTTTATCACTTATTAATTTTACAAGAGAAAAGAAGGTTGTTGTCAGGGGCAGATAGTATATATACCATTTTTGTAAATAAGGCAAAACAAAGATATGCCGCTGGGAATTCTGATATTTTGGAAAAAATTACCGCTGAAAATCAATTGGCGCAAATCAATAATCAACTTGAATCATTGAATACAGGCTATCAAAATTTGCTAAATCAATTCAATGTTATTTTGAATACAAAAGAAATCTATGAGCCTTTGGCAGACAATAATATGATTTCAATTAATCAAATGCCTGATTTACTTTCCTTAAGCGAAACGCCGATATTGAAATTGCAAGAAAAAAAAATAAAAAAGTCGGAGCAGCAAAAAGAGTTAGAAAAAAGTAAGTTGTATCCAACATTAACTGCTGGGTATAATTCTACTACCATTATTGGTTGGCAAGCTACTACGCAAAACAATGAACGCTATTTTGGGTCAGATTATCGATTCGGCACTTACAACATTGGATTGGGGATTCCCATTTTTTCAGGAGCTCAAAAAGCAAGAATTAATGCTAGTAATATGGTGATTGAGCAAAATAAATTAGAACAATTGGCAATCAGCCAACAGCTAAAGGCTAATTTAAAAGATGCAATTGCGCAATACTTACAACATAAAAAAATTGTAGCTGATTATCAACAAAATAGCATACCCAATGCGAAATTGTTAATGGAGGCAGCAGCTAAGAAAATGAATGCAGGTGAAATAGGTTATTTAGAATGGGTGATGTTAATGAATCAAGCTATCCAAACGCAAAATGACTTTTTGAATTACATTCAACTACTCAATGAATCGGCATTGGAAATTGAAAAAATAAGTTCAAATAATTAATTGAAAAAAAATATTATGAAATACAATACTTTACTATGTTTATTATCATGTACTTTGTTTTTTGCATGTACAGAAAATAAAAAATCGCCGGAAGCAAAAGCCTCCGTTATGATAGATACAGCCTCAATTGAAATGGTTAGTTTAAACGAAGCTCAATTAAGGATGGCTGATTTGCAATTTGGTAATGTCCAGACCACAACTGTCCATAAAACGTTGAAAGTTAGTGGACATATGGATGTGCCACCAAGTAACATCGTTTCTATTAGTATACCAATGGGTGGGTATGTTAAAAACACCAATCTAATACCAGGGCTTTTAGTGAAGAAAGGGGCAGTTATTGCCACTTTAGAGGATCCAAGTTATATCCAATTACAACAGGACTATTTAACTGCAAAAAGTAAATTAGAATTTCTCGAAGCTGATTATATAAGACAAAAGGGTTTAAATGAGACAAAAGCGACTAGCGATAAAGTATATCAATTAGCTAAATCCGATTTTGAAAGTCAAAAGTATATGGTGAAATCATTGAGTGAAAAATTGAAATTACTTGGGTTGAACCCAGCTAATTTGAATGAAAATAACATTTCGCGAACCATTCAATTTACCGCACCTATAAATGGGTATGTTACGAAAGTAAATGTAAACATAGGTAAATACGTGAATCCAACCGATGTATTGTTTGAAATTGTAGATCCTAGTGATTTACATTTGCGATTGACTGTTTTAGAAAATGATGCGACGAATTTAAAAATAGGCAATACCGTCAATTTTTACACCAACAGCAATCCAACAAAAAAACAAATTGCTCATATTGCAGTCATCACACCAAATATTGATGAAGAAAGTACGACGGATGTTCATTGCCATTTAGTAAATGAAAAAATCAATTTATTTCCAGGTACTTTTGTGAATGCGGAAGTGGAATTAAATAATGCCAAAGTAAATGCGATTCCTGAGAATGCTATAGTGAAATGGCAGAATAAAGATTTTGTTTTTGTGAAAACAAGTGGAACAGACTTTAAAATGATTCCGATTATTACTGGCGTTAGTTCAAATGGCTTAATAGAAATCCAAACTGATTTAGGAAGTCAACAAATTGTGATAAAGAACGCCTATACCTTATTAATGAAACTCAAAAATAGTGGTGAGTAATAAATTATAATGATTCTTTTTCGAAATAAGCAATACTGCCACCTACCCAGGTGGCAGTATTGTTATAGCTTACGCCAATCATTTTACCTTTACTAATTCTTGCAAGGTTACATGTTGCAATGTATTTACCCTTCAATTTATCAAGAAAATAAAATAATCGAACTTCTACTTTGGCATTGCCCGTTGGTGTAACTAGGCCCGAAAAATATTCAACTTTCTCTTGTAAAATCCAATTTTCAGGGTCATTGATATCTATAATATGATGAGGTTCAACATCAATAATAACGCCTTGACCTGCAAATGAGAATAATGGCTTTAATACATAATTTTCTAAATCCTTAGGAATGCTTTCAAGTTGAGAAACAAAAAATGTTTTTGGTACAAATGCATTATTTAAAAAGGGCATCAAAAACTTGCTTATTCGATAATAGTGATTGGGGTGACTTACCCATTCAATATCTAAATTTTGTAAAAGTAAATCCGCTTTTTGTTGAATTTCCTTTGATTGCTTAGTCAGTTCATCCCAAACGATTCTATTGTAAATTCTTTCAATAGGATAACGTTCCCCGTCACGCTCATAAAATAATTTATCACCTATCGTCAATATTTCACTAACACATACAATAGGAATGTCAATAAATTGCTGTGTTAGGTAAAAGTCAATCCTTGTCTTTTGTTGATCAGGAAATAATTCTAATAAAACAGTCTTTTTATCTTCAGTTCCTTTTATGGTTTCTTCCAAAAAACGGAGGTAAGTATGCTCGTCCAAATTATTTAAATAGGGCGAAAATCCTTTTGGGATAGAGAAATTTTCTTGAAATGCTTTATCGTGGATCATTTCCAATGCAAACAAGGAAGGGAATCCTTGTAGTTCAATTAATTTTGGATATATATTTTGATCCACGTCCTGGCATATTGCAAAGTCCATTACAATGCAATTGGGAAGTGATGATTCATTGGGAGGTGTAGCTACCTGCTTTAAAGCATTTTGTGTTAACTCCTGAAAATTGGATGCAGTGATGACTGAGCAAATTGCATCCCCAGCTAGTAAAAATTTTGATTTAGTTGCTACGTTTAAAAAAACAGGTGTCTCCGCTAATCTAAATTCAATACTTCCTGTAAAATTCTTTTGTGTATCATCAAGCATTTGACGATACTTATTTTCTGTAAAGTTTTCATTGTATGCTTTTCGGATATTCGCTATCATGCCTTAAGTGCTTTATCTAAAAAGTTTGGAATGAAATGCTTGTAAGTAGCATTAATTGGAGATGTTGCGTCTAAATGATGCACGATATTTTCCCATTTTGCTAAGCTGAATTCATCAATAATTGATTGCTTGGTTGATGGATCATTAAAGTAAGCAACCAGTTCATGTAAAGCAGCTTCAGGATGAAATTGAACTCCATACATTTTTTCCGAAAATTTAATGCCCATAATGGCCCGCTCTAATGGTACGGTTGGTCTCATTTTTTCCAAAGCCATAATTTTGGCGTTCATTCCCCTGATTTTCTCATCATTGGGAGCGATAATTTGATAGGATCTACTTTCAAGCGTATAAAAAGTTTCTTGTAAGCCATTGAATAAATCATCCTCAATCAATGTGTGAACTGGGAGTATACCAATTTGCCTGGATCTTCTTAAGCAAACTGTACCTAAATCAAAATGTCGACAAGCTATTTGAAAACTATGGCAAATAAGCAACACTGGTTTGTGTAATGCATACATTTTGTCCAGCCATTTGGTATATAAATTATCCCAATTATCGTTTATAGTATCAAGCGGTGAACCAGGGCCGCCACTTGATATATAAATATCAAATTCACTGCCAGGTATTTCGCTTTCAGCTCTCGTTTTAAATACGGTAATGGAAGTACTATATTTTTTTTCAATTGCCCATTCATCAAGTATCGCAAGTATGCAACGCATGCCCATATTTGGAACGCCATCGTATAAATCAAGGATGGCTATATGTATGGGGGATAAGCTCATTATAGGTAGCTTAAGTTTGTTTTAGGACTCAATTGTAGTAAGGTTTCATACATCAATTGAATGGTATCAACAATGTCCTTTTTATGGATCATTTCAACGGTTGTATGCATGTATCTTAAAGGAATTGAAATTAAAACAGAAGGACATCCATCATTTGCGTAAGCAAAACTATCAGTATCTGTTCCTGTACTTCTACTAAGTGTTCTAAATTGCACCGGTATTTTTTTAGCTTTAGCCGCATCTTCAACAATGGCTAATAATTTATTATGAATGGCTGGGGCATAAGCTAATGAAGGCCCTTTGCCACATTGTATGTCACCTTCAATGGCTTTATTAATCATGGGTGTATGGGTATCATGTGTTACATCAGTCACAATTGCGATATTTGGTTTTATTCTACGCGCAATCATTTCGGCCCCTCTTAATCCAATTTCTTCTTGAACGGCATTTACAATGTATAAACCAAAAGGTAGTTTCTTTTTGTTTTCTTTTAATAATCTTGCTACTTCTGCAATCATAAATCCACCAATACGATTGTCAAATGCGCGACCAATAATAAAATCATGTGCTAATTCATCAAAACCTTCTTCATAAGTTACTACAGCTCCAATATGTATACCTAATGCTTCAACTTCTTTTTTAGATCTTGCACCACAGTCCAATGTTAAATTATCAACCTTAGGTTGAGGTTCTTTTTGTTCTGGATTACTATATCGAGTATGTATAGCAGGCCAACCAAACACCGCTTTTATAGGACCTTTTTTACCATGTATCCAAACGCGCATACTTGGCGCAATTTGATGATCAACACCTCCGTTTCTTTTTAAATAAATTAAACCTTGATCATTAATGTAGTTTACAAACCAACTAATTTCATCGGCGTGTGCTTCAATAACCACTTTAAATGGAGCATCTGGATTGATTACGCCAACTGCTGTTCCATAGGGGTCTGTAAAAGTAGTATCTACGTATTGTGTAATATAATTCAACCAAATTTTTTGACCGCTTGATTCAAAGCCTACAGGAGAAGGATTGTTTATATATTGTTTTAAAAAAGAGTAAGCTTTTTCATTAATCGATGTTTTTGACGAACTCGTTTTTTCTTTTTTTGTTGTTGCTTTTGCCATAATAAAATAGTTAAAATGTATGCTTGCAAGATACTACTAATTGCTTTTAATTTTAAGTCGATTTTCTTGATATTATTGATACTTTTGTGTCCAAATGAACTGGTTAATGAATCCGCCAATTGTAATAAACACATTATGGGATCTTCCCGAGGAAGCTTTTTTAGATACGGCAAAAAGGATTTGTGTTTATCAGGCCCAATTTAATCCGGTTTATAAACAATGGATTGAATTATCGAATCAATCCATTACTAACGTCGGCGCTATTAATGCCATTCCATTTTTACCCATATCTTTTTTCAAAAATCAAGATGTATATATAGGGGAAAAGCCAACTGCTTTATTTGAAAGTAGCGGCACCACTCAGGATGTGGTCAGTAAACATTGGGTAGTAGATACTGATTTATATGAATCAAGTTTTTTAAATTGTTTTGAAAAATTTTACGGAAGCCCAAAGGATTATTGTATCGTAGGATTATTGCCTTCCTATTTAGAACGACAGCACTCCTCCTTGGTGTATATGGTTAATAAGTTAATTCAATTATCTAGCCATTCGAAAAGTGGGTTTTATTTAAATGAGTTTGAGCAGTTAGATACGCTAATAAAAGAATTAGAAAGTGCAAAAACTAAAACCTGGTTTATAGGCGTGAGTTTTGGTTTAATGGATTTTTCAGCGGCTTACCCACAACAATTAAAACATGCAACTGTCATTGAAACGGGTGGAATGAAGGGTAGAAAAGAAGAATTATCAAGAGCCGAACTTCACCAATTATTAAAACATAATTTAGGTGTAGATAATATCCACTCTGAATATGGAATGACAGAATTGTTAAGTCAAGCATATTCAGTGGGTAAGGGAATTTTTAAATGTCCACCTTGGATGAAGGTGCTTGTAGGAGAAGCCGAAGATCCTACCACTTTAAAGCCTACTGGAAGAGGTGTATTACATATTATTGACTTAGCCAATATTTATAGTTGCAGCTTTATTGCAACTGAGGATATGGGAATCGTATATGAAGACGGAAGCTTTGAAGTGATTGGACGAGCTGATCATAGTGACAGACGTGGGTGTAGCCTGATGGCCATCTAATCCTTTAACAACTTTTCAATGGATTGTATGTATAAGTTGTTTAATCCGTAGTTGTATTGACGCTTATCTACAGAATCTCGATTCTTTATTATTAACTGCTCCGTATTTTGAGTAGCCATTTTAAATTTCTGATTAATTTTTATAAAATGGTCACTACGACTTTTATTCTGCGTCAACGTATCTTTTTGTTGTACACCAATAATTTTATTAATTGTTTTTGTTGAAACATCATCCCCTTTTAAATTACTTTGACAGAGTGCTTCAATTAATTCTTTTTCAACGATAGTTAATGAGTTGAAAAAGTTCTGGTATAAAATAGCAACCACTTCCTTGGGTACATTTTTTTTCTTAAATAGGTTAAATCTAAAAACTAAGACAATTGCGATAATAAGTATTGATAGTACTATACTACTTGTATTTTTATTGTAAAATTGAGTAATTGTTTCAGTAACCGATGGTTGGTTATTATATATTTGAAAAGTACTTACGGTGTCAATTTCATTTAAATTCAATTCTGTTTTAGCCCATTGAATATCAGTTCCAGGGTCCATTTTCATATAATATAAATCTTTACCTAAGTTGAATTGAAATTCAGTCTGAACTCTCGATTTATTATTATTGTAAAAACTCAACCAAAATTGTCGAAGTCTATTATTTTCTTTGGCACTAAATCGGCCAAGCTTGTTTTTTTCAAAATCTAACCAATGAAATTCAAGTTGATTTTGGAATATCAATAAATTATTGATGTGTAATTCAAACTCTTGAGCATGTTTATTCCTGACAATTTTTTTAAAATCATTGGTCAATTTTCCCAATGTCTGCCAAGTTCTAGTGTTAAAGTCATACTTATAACAACTGTCGGTTGGAAGTGTCTCAAATGAACTAGGGTAATTGGGGTAATAATATGAATTGCTTACATATAATTTGGGATCTGGTCTGCTATCATCAAAATGCATAATGGCCTCATTTTGATTGTCAAAAAAGCATTGAACAGCCCTATTTGTCTGTACTAATTCCCATTGGTTTGTTTGATTGCTAAAATAGCTAATCAAGCCTCGTATTTGCCAAAACCCCAATCCGCCATATTGATACAAAGTATCCTTTATGAAAAAGTTCTGAGCATAAAAGTTAACCCCTGAGTGTATTGTTTCGTCTATTCTGGCAACTTTTATCTCATTGTTGATATTGTAAGCTTTATATAACCTTCCAGTCCCCAATGGTTGTATATATACATCCTTACCTTTTTTAATAATATTTGAATTGGTAAAAAGCTGGTTATCTAAGCCAAAATCAAATGTATTGCTTAGCATGAAGGATGTATTATTAACAGAATCGGATAACAGAATTCTTAATAAACTTATTTCATGTTTTTTTAATAGGTTACTTTCCTTTTGTGCAATAATTGGATGCACAAATAG
>JBDKFR010000043.1:0-14482 GCA_039798645.1 Bacteroidota bacterium | reverse complement strand
ATATATCTTTGTATTGCACATGGTAAAACTTGTGGATACAATTCAACCTAAAAGCGAAATAAACCAAGCACTTACCCTTAATTTTGAATCAAATAAAAGTACATAATATGAGCACAGACGTTAAAGAAAAATTGAAAGCCCTCCAATTAACGATTGATAAATTGGATAAAACATACGGCAAAGGCACCGTAATGAAAATGAGTGACCAAAAGGTGGTGGATGTAGAATCTTTGTCTACAGGTTCATTGTCGTTAGATATTGCTCTTGGAATTGGTGGTTTGCCAACAGGTAGAATTATTGAAATATATGGACCAGAATCTTCTGGTAAAACTACTGTTGCAATACATGTAATTGCAGAAGCACAGAAAAAAGGTGGTATGTGTGCAATTATTGATGCTGAACACGCCTTTGACAGCGCGTATGCAAAAAGATTAGGAGTAGATGTTGATAACCTTTTAGTTTCTCAGCCTGATTATGGAGAACAAGCATTAGAAATAGCGGATCGTTTAATATTATCTGGTGCAATTGATGTAGTTGTTATTGACTCAGTAGCCGCATTAGTCCCTAAAAGTGAATTAGAAGGCGAAATGGGAGATTCAAAAATGGGATTACACGCTCGTTTAATGTCTCAAGCTTTAAGAAAATTAACAGCTACAATTAATAAAACAGGTACTGTTTGTATTTTCATTAATCAGTTACGTGAAAAAATTGGTGTAATGTTTGGTAACCCAGAAACCACAACAGGTGGAAATGCGTTAAAGTTTTATGCTTCAGTACGTTTAGATATCAGAAGAATGGCTCAAATTAAAGATGGTGATGAAGCAATAGGAAATAGAGTTAAAGTAAAAGTGGTAAAAAATAAAGTAGCACCGCCATTTAGAGCAGCTGAATTTGAAATTATTTTTGGAGAAGGAATTAGTAAAATTGGTGAAATTATTGATATGGGTGTTGAATTAGAAATAATCAATAAAAGTGGATCATGGTTTAGTTACGAAGGAAATAAACTAGGCCAAGGTCGTGATTCAGTAAAAACCATTTTACACGATAATCCAGAAATGGCAAATGAAATTGAAGCAAAAATTAGAGCAAAAATTGCAGCAAAAGTTGAAGAGGCAGCAAATAAATAATATTTATCTTGTTTTTTAAAGGTTAGTAGTTACAGACCGCATCATTTATGGTGCGGTTTTTTTATATTTATAAAAAAAAGCTTGATTTATATTTTAAAACAATTTATAAGAGCAGCGCTATGGTTGTTTTGTAGTGATATAAACATTAAGAATAAACACCTATTAAACAACAAAGAACCCCTTTTAATCATTGCAAATCATCCAAATTCTTTTTTAGATGCAATCATTATAGGTGCTCAATATAATCGACCCATAAACTTCTTAGCAAGAGGAGACGTATTTACAAAAAAACATCATCGATATTTACTTAGGCTATTAAACATGATACCGGTTTATAGATTAAGAGAAGGAAAACAATATTTGCATTTAAACGAATATGCATTTAAAGAGTCTGTAAGGTTAATTAATAAAGGAGAAGCGGTTTTAATTTTTATAGAAGGTAATTGTACAAATGAACACAAGTTGCACCCTTTTAAAAAAGGAACGGCTAGAATTGTTGAAAAACTTTATGAACAAAATATTTCTTATCAAATACACATTGCAGGTATTGCATATAACCATTTTAGAGGTATTGGAAAAAAAGTAAATTTATGTATTAGTGAATTTACTTTATTAAAAAAAGTGAATGGTGCAAAAGATAAATTAGATTTTAATAAAGCGGTATTTGAAATATTATCTGATAATATTTTTCCGCCAACACAAAAAACAATAATTTATAAAACACCATTATATTATTTTCATTATTTATATTATCAATTAATTCATAAAATAGTCGATGTAAAAACAAGAGGAACTGTTTTTTATGATTCAGTATTATTCAGCTTATTATTATTTACCTATCCCCTTTTTCTTTTATTTATATTTTATATTCTTTATTTATTTGGCATACCATTGATAATAATTTTTGGTATCTTGTTAATCATACCATTCCTTAGTAAATACACAATTGAATCGAAATAAGCTTCATTAAACGCATCCTTATGAAAAAAAATTTTCGTAAACTAGAACGCCGAAAAAAAATTGCTCTAATTGCGCACGATAATAAAAAAAGAGATCTCATTGAGTGGGCCATTCATAATAAGATTGAATTATCTAAACACTCTTTGGTCGCAACAGGTACGACAGGAAAGCTTATTGAGGAGGCGCTTGATCAACCAGTAGTTAAATTATTAAGTGGTCCTCTTGGTGGCGACCAACAAATTGGTGCAATGATTGCGACAGGAGACATTGATGTTGTATTTTTCTTTTTTGATCCCATGGAAGCACAACCACACGATAGTGACGTAAAAGCATTGTTAAGACTTGCGGTAGCTTGGAACCTTCCAATGGCTTGTGATAGAACAACTGCAGACTTTTTAATGACTTCTCGTTTTATGCAAGAAGAATATGAATATGAATTACCAAACTATACACACTATTTATCTAGACAAATTTAATATCTCAATAACATGAAAAAAAAATTACTAATCCTTTCTCTTTTCGTTTTTGCTGTTGCCACAACAAGGGCACAATCAAATTTATTGGGTTTTAAATCCAGTGAAAATGAAATTAAAAATGAAAAATATTTCGATGCACAATTAAGTGCTACAAGAGTTGGAGAAAACATTAAACTACTTTCATCCGTTCCACACCACGTTGGTTCGGCTGGAGGAAAATTTGTAGCGGATGAAATTGTAAAAGTATTTAAAGCCGCTGGGTGGGACACAAAAATTGAAACGTATCAATTAATGTTTCCAACACCCATTACTAGAACCTTAGAAATGTCGGGTGCTACAAACTATAGAGCAAAATTAAAAGAGACGCCTTTAAAAGAAGATGCCACAAGCAACCAAGCTGACCAATTACCAACCTATAATTGTTGGAGTGCAGATGGTGATGTTACTGCTAATTTGGTTTTTGTAAATTATGGTTTACCGGAGGATTATGAAACGCTTGCTAAATATGGTATTGATGTTAAGGGAAAAATTGTGATTGCAAAATATGGTCGTAGTTGGAGGGGTATAAAACCAAAGGTTGCACAAGAGCATGGTGCTATTGGTTGTTTAATTTATTCAGATCCGGCAGACGATGGATATGGTGCGGGTGATGCATATCCTGTTGGTGCATTTAAAAACGATCAAACGGTTCAGCGCGGCTCCATTATGGATATGGTGATTTATCCGGGCGACCCAACAACACCAAATGGTGCATCTATTGAAGGTGCTACAAGAGTTGATCATAATGATGCAAAAAATTTATTAAAAATCCCAGTTTTGCCAATTAGTTATGGCGACGCTGCACCATTATTAAAAGATATGGATGGACCCGTAGCACCAAGAAACTGGGGCGGTGGCCTTCCGTTCACTTATCACATTGGTCCTAGTAAATCAATGGTACACTTAAAATTAGCCTTTGATTGGAAAATTAGACCGGGGTTGAATGTAATTGCAACAATTAAAGGCAGTGAATTTCCAGACCAATGGGTGATTAGAGGAAACCACCATGATGCATGGGTAAACGGTGCAGCAGATCCCGTGAGTGGAATGGCGGCGGAATTGGAGGAGGCAATTGCAATTGGTGAATTGTTGAAAAAGGGGTGGAAACCAAAAAGAACCCTTGTTTATTGTGCATGGGATGCAGAGGAACCGGGTTTAATGGGTTCAACCGAGTGGGTTGAAAATCATGCAGCCGAATTGCAAGCAAAAGCAGTAGCCTATATTAATTCAGACGGAAATGGAAGAGGCTTTTTGGGAGCAGAGGGTTCACACGCATTTGCACCCTTGATTACTGAAATTAGTAAGACAGTAATTGACCCACAAACTGGCGTTTCGGTGTTTGAGCGTTCAAAAGCAGCAAGAGCGGCCGAGGCTGGCAGCATTGCAGAAAAGAAAGAAGCATTTAATGCAACAGCTTATCCATTAGGAGCAATGGGTTCAGGATCAGATTATTCTTCCTTTATTCAACACTTAGGAATACCCTCTTTGAATATAGGTTATGGTGGTGAAGACGAGGGTGGAGAATATCACTCGATTTATGATTCTTACGATATGTATAAGAGATTCAAGGATCCAACTTTTCAATATGGTGTAACCCTAGCGCAAACAGCTGGAAGGGCAGTGTTGCGACTTGCCGATGCAGATGCATTACAATTTGATTTCACCGAATTACACAAAACGGTTAAAGGTTACATCAGCGAATTGGTAAACAAGGTTGATCAACTGCGCGAGAAAGCGAATGTGGAGAACGAGCTAATCAACAATAAAGCATACATCTATGCAGCAGATCCAACTAATAAATTAGCTACACCTAAATTATTAGCACCTGTACCTTACATTGATTTCTCGCCCGTGTTAAACGCTTTATCTCATTTAGAAAAGGCTGCCGCACAAGCAGAGGCTGCTAAGAAAACAGCAGATCAAAATAAGCTCGCATCGATTAATGCAAAAATTTATACAGCCGAACAACAGCTATTAACAAAAAATGGTTTGCCTAGAAGACCTTGGTTTAAACACAGTTTATATGCTCCAGGTTTTTACACTGGTTATGGTGTTAAAACAGTACCAGGAGTAAGAGAGGCAATAGAACAAAAAAACTGGCAGGAAGTAAACGAACAAATGTCAGAAGTTTCAAAATCAATAGAACGACTTGCTGTTTATTTAGAACAATTATAGGATAGGACGTACCTTTGGGTATGCCATTTCAAATCCAATCACATTATACCCCCTCGGGTGATCAACCAAGCGCCATTGCTCAGTTGACCGAGGGGGTTTTAAGTGGTGAACGATTCCAAACATTATTGGGTGTAACCGGAAGTGGAAAAACTTTTACGATTGCTAATTTAATTCAAAACGTACAGAGACCCACACTGGTGCTGACGCACAACAAAACACTGGTAGCACAATTATATGGAGAGTTTAAACAATTTTTTCCAGACAATGCTGTTGGTTATTTTGTTTCCTATTATGATTATTATCAACCCGAAGCGTATCTGCCAACCTCGGGGGTTTACATCGAAAAAGATTTAAGTATTAATGAAGAGTTGGATAAACTTAGATTACAGGCAACTGCTCAATTACTAAGTGGAAGGCGTGATATTATTATTGTTGCGAGCGTAAGTTGTATTTATGGTATGGGAAACCCCACCGAATTAGAAAATGGAATTATTAGAATTCAAGTAGGACAAAAATTAGCAAGACAAGCATTTTTACATGCACTTGTAAATTCATTATATCACCGAACCGTTACCGATTTTGATAGAGGAGGCTTTAGAGTGAATGGAGATACGGTTGATATACGATTACCCTATGTTGACTATGGATATAGAATTACTTTTTTTGGAGATGAGATCGAAGAAATAGAAACGATTGAAATTGAAACAGGAAAAAGAATTGAGCGCATGCAAAACGCAGCTATCTTTCCCGCTAATTTATATTTAGCGCCGAAAGATATGGTGCAACAAATTATTTATGAGATACAAGATGAGATGCGCGCACAAGTTGAATATTTTAAAAATGTTGGTAAACACATTGAAGCTGCAAGGATTAAAGAACGCGTGGAGTATGATATTGAAATGATTAGAGAGTTGGGATATTGTACGGGTATTGAAAATTATTCTAGATTTTTTGATAGGCGCGTTCCTGGCACTAGACCCTTCTGTTTATTAGATTATTTTCCAAAGGATTTTTTATGTGTCGTTGATGAGAGTCACCAAACCATACCTCAAATCAGTGGCATGTATGGAGGCGATAGAAGTAGAAAAATGAATTTAGTGGAATATGGTTTTAGATTACCAAGCGCCATAGATAATAGACCATTGAACTTTAATGAATTTGAAAATATTATTGGACAATCCATTTTTGTAAGCGCAACACCGGGTGATTATGAATTAGAAAAAACAGACGGACTAATAGTGGAACAAGTAGTAAGACCAACAGGACTGTTGGATCCTCCGATTGAAGTAAGGCCCACCAAAAATCAAATTGATGATTTATTAGATGAAATTGCGATGCAGGTAGAAAAAGGCGACCGTGTATTGGTAACAACGTTGACCAAGAAAATGGCGGAGGAAATGGATCGCTTTTTACAAAAAATACAAATTAAATCTAAATACATTCATAGTGATATTGATGCACTAGAAAGGGTTGAAATTTTAAGAGAATTAAGATTGGGTATTATTGATGTTTTGGTCGGCGTTAATTTATTGAGAGAAGGACTTGATCTTCCAGAGGTTTCCCTGGTTGCGGTGTTAGATGCAGATAAAGAAGGTTTTTTAAGAAATGAAAAATCATTGACTCAAACGGCTGGACGTGCTGCGCGTAATTCAAATGGTCGCGTAATATTTTATGGTGACAGTATTACTAAAAGCATGCAACGAACAATTGATGAAACCAATCGCCGACGTGAAAAACAAATAAAATATAATACCGAACATGGTATTACCCCAACAACAGTTGTAAAAAGCATCGAACAAGTAATGGCACAAGGGTCGGTATTGGATATTAAAGGATATACCCTAAACAATATGAATGTCAGAACCACCGACACTATAAATGTTTTGGCTGAGGGTGATGAAAAATATAGTGAATATAAAACCATTCCACAATTAGAAAAGGCTATAAAGGATACAAAAAAACAAATGGATAAATTTGCAAAGGCAATGGACTTTATGGAAGCCGCAAAAACAAGAGACGAAATGTTTTTATTAGAAGCGCAACTTGAAAAAATGAAAGCAAAATAAATGACACCCATATTTCAATCTATATATGAAGGATTACTAAACACCGGATGGGTTGAAGCTATTGCAGTGATAGCGGGTATTGTATCGGTATGGTATAGCAGAAAAGAAAACATTTTAGTTTTTCCAACTGGAATCATTAACACAACGTTTTATATATATCTAAGCTATAAGGGACATTTATTTGGAGAGGCAAGCGTGAATTTATATTATACCATTATGAGTATTTATGGGTGGTATTTATGGACCCGTCGTAAAGAAGATCAACAAACCTACAGTTTACAAATTACCAAGAGTTCGAAAAAAGAATGGATACAACAACTTGCTTTTTTCGCCGCCTTTTATTTGGTGATATATTTTACGTTGATTTATTTGAAAACTGCTTTTGCACCCGAAGCAATTCCTTGGGCTGACGCTTTTGCAAGCGCTACCGCTTATACAGGTATGTGGTTAATGGCAAAGAAAAAAGTGGAAAGTTGGATTTGGTGGATATTAACCAATATTGCTTCTATTCCGCTTTATTTTATTAAAGGATATGCTTTTACAAGTGTACAGTTTTTGGTTTTATTAATTTTAGCCATTGCGGGTTGGTATAGTTGGAAACAAAAAGCGCGCGACCAACATGCAACAACAACGATTGTATAAGCCCCAAAAAAAAATAAATTTCCTCATCCATATTCAATAATTAATGAGTGCTCTAAAAAAAATAGTTATTCTTGGTCCTGAGTCCACTGGAAAATCTACACTTTGTGAGGCATTAGCCAAACATTATCATACTGTTTGGTGTCCCGAGTATGCTAGACAATATTTATCAGAAAACGGCACGGATTATAATTACGATAATTTATTAACGATTGCAAAGGGCCAACTAGCAGGGGAAGACCAACATGTGCAAAAGGCCGACAAATTGTTAATAATTGACACAGATATGTACGTCATGAAAGTGTGGTGTGAATATGTGTTTAATAACTGCCACCCATTTATTTTAGAAAAAATAAATGAAAGAAAATATGACGCTTATTTATTGTGTGATATTGATTTACCATGGACTGCCGACGAAATGCGCGAGTATCCAAATGAGGAGCCGCGCAAAGAATTGTTTACGATATACAAGGAGTTATTAATAAATCAAAAAACGCCTTGGGGTATTGTAAGTGGTACAGGAGAAATGAGGACAAAAAATGCTATTGCGCTTATTGAAAAATTAATTAGCTAAATAGCATTTAAAATAATAAGTAATTATTATTTGCTTTTTAAAAGCGCATAAACATCTTCGTCGCTTTCAATATTATTCATCTCTCTTAATATTTGAGGATAACGCCATGAAACCCTTCTAGTCATTGGGCGTGCTGTGAATTTTTTTGGGTTCGGAAATCCTGCTACAATCATGGCAGCTTCAGCACGGGTTAATTTTTTTGCTGACTTATGAAAAAAATGTTGAGCAGCCGCTTCTACTCCAAAACAACCGGGACCCGTTTCAATAACATTCAGATACACTTCCAAAATTCTCTTTTTACCCCAAATTTTTTCAATTAAAAAAGTAAAATAGAACTCCGGAATTTTGCGAATGTATTTATCAAATCCAGCACCCTGCCATAAAAATACATTTTTGGCTGTTTGTTGTGTAATAGTACTAGCCCCGCCGCCAAAAGGAATTTTTGATTTTTTATTTTTCTTTTTTGGATGCATACTTTTTTCCATTGCATCCCAATCAAAACCACTATGTTCGGCAAAGGCCTGATCTTCACTAGCCATTGCGGCTAATTTAATATTATATGACATGTCGTTCCATGAAACGTAATCACGCTTTAAACCTAGCCCAAAAGCGTTGCTAATTTGTGTGATGGTAATGGGCGGCTCAATAAATTTAGTAACAAGCACATATACAAATGAGCTTATAAATAAATAGAAAAAGATTTTTTTGATGATTTTAAACAAAATTCAAAAATGATGAGTGAGCTAAATGGTTTCTAAACTAAATCTTTTTCCAATGGGTCGAAAATTGGGATTAGCATTTGATTGCCACCTACCCAATAACCAAGCAACAATACCGCCTGTTATTCTAGTGATATTGGTGGAACTAAAAACGGGATCTTTTTTTATTAATGAGTTAGCAATATTTAATCCTGCATATCCTATACCTCCAATTTTTAAAAAGCTACCATTTGAAAAAACACTTTGATAATGACCCGCGTCGTGAGGAAACGAAATGATTTCATTTATATGAATAGTAAGGGGCCCCAGTTTAAGCGTATCCTCTCCCCAGGTACCGTAAACGGTTGTGGTTTGTTGAAGGGTGAACATTTTAACCTGAATGGAATCTGATTTCACCCAATTAACATAACCCTTTATCCATTGATGGTTGCTTAATTCAAAATTTATATAACTCCCGGATACATATGATTTCACAATGATACCACGATCTTTTAAAACCAATAATTTTCCATCCTGAGCATTTGCTTTACTCAAAAGGATGAACACAAAACCAAGTATATATATTAATTTATTCACGTTACAATTTACGAACTATAATTCAAGAATAGAAAAATTACAAATTAATAATTCAAAGCACTGTAAAAAAGCACAGCACTAAAAATCAAAATGATAATGCCCGCTGCGCGATTAATCCAAAGAAGCGTTTTTTCTGTTAAATTGGGTCTTAATTTTTTTGCTAAATAAACCTTAGCCAAATCTGAAATTAACACAAACAATAGACAGGTTCCAAAAACCAACACCTTGTGCATATTTGGATTTTGAGTTTCAGCGGCATCACTTCCAATGGCTGCCGTCCAAGCAAACCAAAATAAAAATACACTTGGGTTTAATGTATTCATTAAAAAACCAGCAACCAACACGCCCAAATAATCACGCCATCGCATTGTTTTTTCACCCTCCCCATCAATTTGAACAATGCTAATTTTTTTAAATAAAATAGTATAACACCCCATTAAAAATAAAAACCCCGCCCCGGCCATTGCTATACTTGCTTTGTGAGTTAATACCAATGCAAATAAGCCAGTAAAAATATTACACACAAAAAGAATTGATAAATCACTTAACGAGACACCCGCTACAAAAGCATATCCAGCCTTGTGTCCGTTTGTTAAACTTTGTTTTAAGATTGCAAAAATGACAGGCCCAATTGAAATACTTAAAATAAGCCCCAAAAGCAAACCCTTAATGATGGGTGCAAACATGTTAATTGTTTAAAATAAAAGTTTTCCATTCCGCTAATAAATCTCCCTTAATTACTCTTGGAAATTTATGTTGTCCACCCACCTTACCCTTGCGTTCCATAAAAGATAAAAACACGGCTTCTTTTAATATTTTTACATGAACATTTTTTAAAGCACTTTTTCTTTCAACTGCATAATCATCATTTAATTCACATAATTTTTCATCAATCTTTTTTGCTAACATCTTTTCATCTTCCACATGATCACAGGCAATATACCATTGATGTGCAAAAAAACTTCCCTCCGGCTCTCCGGTTACACAATATTCGGGAATGGAAATATTTAATTCTTCGCTAACCAACTGAATGGCTTTATTCATATTATCAACACTAAGGTGTTCTCCCACTAGACTCAAAAAGTGTTTTGTTCTTCCTGTTATAATAATTTCTGCGTCCGCTTTATTTATAAATCTTACCGTGTCTCCAATTAAATAGCGCCAAGCTCCAGCAACCGTGCTAATTAATAATGCATAATCCTTTCCCTCTTCCACTTCGTGTATCATTAAAGCTTCAGGATTTTCTACCATTTCTCCGTTGGTATCAAAATTATGATCATCAAAAGGAACGAATTCAAAAAATATGTGTTGGTTAAAGGATAGCTTCATCCCCTTTGCGTTTTGCTTATCCTGCCAGGCTAAAAAGCCTTCACTTGCCAAATAAGTTTCTATATATTGAATAGGTTGTCCTAATAACTTCTCAAACCCTAGTTTATAAGGCTCAAAACTTACGCCCCCGTGAACGAAAAAGGAAAGATTGGGCCAAATTTCGTGGATGTTATTTAATTGGTAGCGCTCAATGACCATTTCAATACACATTTGAATCCATGCAGGAACCCCCACAATAAAACCGATATCCCAATTGGGCGCCTTTTCAACAATTTCATTTAATTTTTTATTCCAATCTTTTTCTTTTGCAATTTTTTTACCCGGTTTATAAAAAGGTTGAAACCAAAAAGGTGCTTTTTTAGCAGTAATGCCGCTTAGGTCACCAGCATAATAACCAGGACCCTTTTGTAAATCGGTGCTACCACCTAGTGTAAGCCAACCTCTTCCCAGGCTTGTTAAAGGCACATCCTTATAATTAAACAAACTAATTAATTGCTTAATCATGATTACCTTATTGCCCTTTAATAAATCATTGGTAACCGGAATATATTTGCTTGCGGCTTCACTTGTACCACTACTTAGTGCAAAAAATTTTATTTTACCAGGCCAACAAATATCAACCTGCCCCTCTAATGTTTTGTGCCACCATTCATTATAAATTTTATTATAATTATAAGCAGGTACTTTTTGTTGAAATACTTTTCCGACGTGCTTGCTGACCAAAATTTGTTCAAAACCAAACTTTTGTCCAAATTCAGTATACCTCGCGCGACGTAGTAATTTTTTTAATACGCGCATTTGGGATCTTCTTGGGCTTCTTTCAGGAAGGCCAAGCACTTTGTTAAGGCTTTTGGGTAAATTAATCTCGAATATCGGCATCTACAAATTCTATTTTTTCTTTTAAGATTATGTACAAAAATAAGAATGTTATTCGAGCAAACGAAGCTACTTTTGTGATATGATTAAAAATACATTATTTGAGGCTATCGAAGCAGGCGCCATTGAACTAAAAAGGTATTTTAACGGAACCTTTACAATATCCAGTAAGGCAACTATAAACGATTTGGTAACCGAGGCTGACCACGCTTCTGAAAAGGCTATTTTTAAAGTAATTCAAAAAAATCATCCCGATCATTTTATATTAAGTGAGGAAACGGGCTCTATGCCTACACAATCCAATATTAAATGGATTATTGATCCAATTGATGGCACGATAAATTTTGCAAACGGTATACCTATTTGTTGCGTGAGTATTGGAGTAGAAGAAAATGGAGAAATGATTATGGGAGCAGTTTATAATCCATTTATGAATGAATTATTTTTTGCAGAAAAGGGAAAAGGTGCTTTCTTAAATGATCAACCCATTAAAGTAAGTAATAAAGATAATTTATTGACAAGTTGTTTGGTAACAGGTTTTCCCTATCAATATTTAGATACCGAAAATGGACCACTACAAATTTTTGAAAAATTAATTAGAAAATCAATTCCCGTTCGACGACTAGGAAGTGCAGCATTGGATTTATGTTGGACCGCTGCGGGTCGATTTGATGGATTTTATGAACATAAATTACAAGCTTGGGATAGTGCAGCGGGATATTTAATAGTGCAAGAGGCAGGCGGAATAGTTACAGATTTAAAAGGAGAAAAATATAATCCATATCAACCCGGTATCATTGCAAGTAATGGTTTAATACATGACCAGTTATTGAATTTATTAAAGGGTGGAAATTTATAATTAGCATATGCAAGAAAGAACTGAAATAGAAAAACTTGGAGAGTTTGGTTTAATCAACCACCTAACGGAAAATTTCGAAACATTTAATGCATCCACTATTTTATCAATAGGTGATGATGCTGCGGTGATTGATCATTATGGAAAACAAACTGTTGTAACTACCGATTTGTTGGTGGAAGGCGTGCACTTTGATTTAATGTATACACCTTTAAAACATTTAGGATTTAAATCGGTGATTGTAAACCTAAGTGATGTTTATGCAATGAATGCACAACCTACACAAATCACGATGAGCCTAGCTTTTAGCAATCGATTTAGTTTGGAAGCATTGGAGGAATTTTATTTGGGTGTACAAATTGCTTGTGAACAATATGGTGTTGATTTAATCGGCGGCGATACATCAACTTCACAAAAAGGATTAGTCATATCTGTAACTGCCATAGGAGAAGTAACTCCAGAAAAATTTGTAAAAAGAAGCACCGCCGAGAGCGGTGATTTGATTTGTGTATCAGGAGATTTGGGTGCAGCATTCTTGGGATTGACACTCATGGAAAGAGAAAAGAAAATATTTTTAGAAAATCCGCAAGTACAACCCACTTTAGAAAATGAGGATTATATTGTTGGAAGACTTTTAAAACCAGCTGCAAGAAAAGACATCATTGATTATTTGGCAGCACAAGAAATTGTACCTACTGCCATGATGGATATTAGTGACGGATTGAGTAGCGATATTTTACACATTTGTAAACAAAGTAATTTAGGTTGTAGATTATACGAAGATAAAATTCCTTTAAACGAGGCCACTAAAGCAGCTGCGTTTAAATTTGGTTTAGACCCAACGGTTTGCGCATTAAATGGAGGCGAAGACTACGAATTATTATTTACCATGAAACAAGCTGACTACGATAAAATTACTTTACAAGAAGATATCAGCGTGATTGGATATATGTGTGATCAAGAAGAAGGCACCAAAATAATTACCAAGGGCAATAATGTTTTTGATATCAACGCACAAGGTTGGAATGCTTTTTCAAAGTAAGGGCGTCCATTGCGAAGGAGCTTTTTGCTAGCTAACCACTATTTTTAATAACTGCCGATCTGCACTTAAAAAAAGTAGGTCGGCATTTTCATTTACTTCAATGGTTGCAGACATGTTTTTAATATGCATCACTTTTGCTGGGTAAACACTACACATTCTAATGGCTTCACCAAAATCAATTCCAACATGATCCACTAAATTATTGATAGATTTAATTTGTGTTAACGCTGATCCACTAAGCGTTCCAGCTGATTCATATTTATCGCCAACCAATTGATGTTGATACATACCTGTGGAGGTGGCTGTAACCGCATCGGTAATACAAAATAACCTTTCACCCATTATTTGCTTGGCAATACTAATTGCCGAAAAATCAACATGATATCCATCGGCAACTAAGCTACTCATAGCTTTTTTATGATTAAACAGTGCTCCCACCAATCCCGGAGCGCGATGTTGAAGTGGACTCATGGCATTGTATAAATGAGTTGCTACTTTTATATTGTCATTAAAAAATTCAGTTGCCATTTCATAACTCGCATTACTATGTCCTACTGAAACGACAATGCCATTGGATTGAATCAAATCGATAATTTCTTTACTGCATACTTCTGGCGCCAAGGTGATCATACTAATCCACTCCTTTCCATAAGTTAGTAAATCTTGTACCTCTTGTAAACTAGGTGCATGAATTACATCGGTACTGTGTGCACCTTTTTTTGAAACATTAATCCAAGGTCCCTCAATGTGTAATCCAATACAACCCTTGCCCCCACTTGTTTTATATGACTTTACTGCATCAATTGCTTTATAAATAATATCGTTGCTTTGTGAGGCAATGGTGGGTTGAAAAAATGCAGCACCCCCTTTTAAACAATATTGATATGTTTTTTCAATACAATCTGCGTCGGGAAATTCAGATAACAATTTTCCACTAGCGCCATAAATTTGTAAATCAATCAAAGCGGGTACTATATATGGATACGCATTTTTTTGATCATAATCTTGTTTGCTAATAGAAACAATTT
>JBDKFR010000042.1:0-8950 GCA_039798645.1 Bacteroidota bacterium | reverse complement strand
ATGCCGAAGACGGATTTGCAACTGCAAGTGGCATGAGTGCTGTATTTGGATCCTTTATGGCTTTATTAAAAAAAGGCGACCATTTATTATCTTGTAATTCCATTTTTGGAAGTACGCATACTGTGATTTCAAAATACTTACCTAAATACGGAATTGATTATAGTTATGTTGGTGCTGGCGCAACCGCAGCAGAATGGGAAGCAGCTATCACTCCTCAAACTAAAATGATTTATTTAGAAACACCAACCAATCCGGGATTAGAGGTTGTTGACATCAGCATGATAAGTGCGATTGCTAAAAAGCATAATATTATTTTAAACGTAGACAATTGTTTTGCTACACCTATAGGTCAAACCCCAATTGATTTAGGTGCCGACTTAGTGGTACACTCTGCCACTAAATGGATTGATGGACAAGGTCGTGTATTAGGAGGCGCTGTTGTGGGAAGAAAAGATTTGATACATGATATTTATTTATTTTGTCGAAGCACGGGCCCTTCTCTCTCTCCATTTAATGCCTGGGTATTAAGTAAGAGCTTAGAGACTTTAGAAGTTCGTATGGAACGCCATTGTAGTAATGCATTATACATTGCTGAAAAATTGCAAGGTCATTCAAAAATTAATTTTGTTAAATATCCATTTTTGACAACACATCCACATCATGCCATTGCTGTTAAACAAATGAAAAACGGTGGTGGAATAGTTTGTTTTGAATTGAAAGGCGGAATTGAATCAGGCCGAATATTTTTGAATAATTTGAAGATGCTTTCTTTAACAGCCAACCTCGGTGACACCCGAAGTATTGCTTCTCATCCTGCTAGCACAACACATGCAAAATTATCAGAAGCAGAAAGACAAGCTGTAAGTATTACACCAGGCTTAATCCGAATTTCAGTTGGCCTCGAACATAAGGACGATATTTTAGCCGATATCTTACAAGCATTAGAGGTAGCCTAATAAACTCAAATCCTACCATAAAGAAGCCCTTTTAACTTATTATTCTTTTAATTTCTAAGCCCTATAGCACAAATATGTTATAGGGCTTTTTATTTGTGTCCATTAACCTCATTCGGTAGATAAAAATGGGCTTTTTTAGGCATTATTTTTAAGATTTATTAGTATATTGAATTCGCTTAAAACTAAACTAACGATTACTTAACGATTGCGTTGGCTTTTGCTATCGCTATTAAAACCACACACTTATGAAATTAAAAACTGGTATTTTATTATCAGCCATGATGTTCCTCCAATATTATATATGGGGAGCTTGGTATGTAACAATGGGAACCTATATGGGAGAAGTACTTAAATCATCGGGTGTTGACATTGGAGCTGCATATAGTGCTGGTGCCATTGCAACCATCATTTCTCCATTTTTTGTTGGCATGATTGCTGACAAGTTTTTTGCTGCTCAAAAAATTATGGGCGTTTTACACTTAGTTGGCGCTGCTTTATTATTTTATGCAACTAAGGTTGACAATAGCAGTTTTTACTGGGTAATATTAGTATACTCTTTATTATACATGCCTACTATTGCCTTAAGTAATAGTGTTGCCTTTGCTCAAATGACCGACCCAGGAAAGCAATTCCCATGGATACGTGTATTTGGAACATTAGGTTGGATTGTTGCTGGTTTAATTATTGCTAAATTAGGTATTGAAAAAACGGAAGGTACATTCCAAGTTGCGGCAGTAATGTCAGCAGCATTAGGTTTAATAAGTTTCATATTACCTAATACCCCTCCAAAAGGTGCAGGTACTGAAACATCAGCAGCAAGTATATTAGGTAAAGATGCCTTTGTACTTTTAAAGGAAAAATCATATTTGATATTTTTTATTGCTGCCATTTTAATATGTATTCCTCTATCGTTTTATTATGGATTTGCTAATCCCTTCTTAAATGAAGTAGGATTAGAAAATGCTGCTGGTAAAATGACAATGGGTCAAATGTCAGAAGCCATTTTTATTCTTGCAATTCCATTTATGTTTAATAAGATTGGCGTGAAAAATATGCTTATCCTAGGTATGGGTGCATGGGTTTTACGTTATGTATGTTTCGCATACGGAACAACCGATGCTACATGGTTATTATACGCAGGTATTATTTTACATGGAGTATGTTATGACTTTTTCTTTGTTACGGGTTATATGTACACGGAGAAAAAAGCAGGAGAATCCATTAAAAATGCCGCACAAGGTTTATTTACTTTTGCAACCTATGGTGTGGGTATGTTTATTGGTACTTGGTATAGTGGATTTGTAGTGGATCAACATAAAGCAACTGTTGGCCACGACTGGACAACTATTTGGTTGTATCCTGCTGCCATTGCTGGTGCTGTTTTAATTGCTTTCATTTTTGGATTTAATGAGAAGAAAGAAATAGCAACTGCTTAATTATAATTTTCCTAAAAGCCTATCTCGAAATAGATAGGCTTTTATATAAGTGCTTATTTAACAAAATTAAAAATAGAAAAATGCGTATTGCAATGTTAGGAGCAGGATTCATTGGCCGTTTTTATGCCGATGCCTTGCAAGGTTATAGAAGTAAAGATAAAGTAGTAAGTATCTATGCGCGTCGTGAAGAGTCAGCTGTTAAGTTTGCAGCAGATTACAACTGTGCTCACTGGACGACTAATATGGAAGAAGCTATTGCCCACCCCGACGTGGATGTGGTTTGTATTTCTCTTCCAAATAATATTCATGAAATAGCGGTGATGCTTTGTTGTAAACACAAAAAAGCGGTAATGACCACTAAGCCGTTAGGACGAAATAGTGAAGAGGCAAAAAGAATGTTAATTGCCGTTGAAGAAGCAGGCATTTTTAATGGCTATTTGGAAGACTTAGTATACACACCTAAATTTATTAAAGCTAACCAAAGCGTTAAGGACGGTGCTGTAGGACGTATTTTATGGGCGAAGTCTCGTGAGACCCACCCTGGGCCGCACAGCGAATGGTTTTGGGATATTGAGCAAGCAGGTGGTGGCTGTATTTTAGACCTTGGTTGCCATTGCGTTGAAATTTCACGAAGTTATATTGGTAAAGATATTAAGCCTGTTGAAGTAATGTGCTGGGCTGATACACAAGTAAAACCTATCGATGCCGAGGATCATGCCATTGGCTTGGTAAAATATGAAAACGGTGCCATCGGACAGTTTGAAGTGAGCTGGACATTTAGAGGCGGTTTGGACTTAAGAGACGAAGTAATGGGTACCGAAGGAACCATTTGGATCAACAGTTTCTTAAGAACAGGTTTTGAAATGTTCACAACAGGTAAAGGAGGTGATTATATTGCTGAAAAAGCCGAGAGTGACCGTGGTTGGTTATTCCCTGTTGGTGATGAATTAAATGAATTAGGTTACAATCACATGTTTATGGATATGTTTAATTCTATGGAAAAAGGGGAAGCGCCAAAAGAAACATTTTATGATGGCTATGTTGTGAACTGTATTTTAGACGCTGCATATAAATCAGCAAAATCTAAATTATGGGAACCCGTTAAATTAGACATTTGGAGAGGTAAAGAAGGATTGACTAAAGAGAGTCACTTAGTAGAATATGATGCAGAACACTATTTAGTAAAAGAAGAAATGACGCATTATGGTGCCAAGAAATTAATTTTGAAGCACAAGACAACTGGAAAAATTACGGAACAAATCATCAATTAATAAAAAAGCCCTTAAAAAAATTAAGGGCTTTTTTATTTTATCTCTTATGATTTTTTCGATGCCACCTAAGAAGACGCGAGAGCGTCTGATGTGAATATAATTAATAGCCCTTCGATCTTATGAAGGGCTATTGTTTTACAACTTCGATTTAAACTTATTGAAATTGTTTGCAGAAATAACAATATCCTCAAATGGTTTTTTAGGAAAATCTTGTTCCAAGAAAAAGTATTCAACACCGGCAATATCAATATTCTTAAACGGTTCCGTAAAGTCATAGATTCCTGCTCCAAAAGGCACAATCTCACCGGTAGCAGTCATATCCTTAACATGTAATAATGGAAAACGCCCTTTATTCTTCTTGAATATATCAACTGGATTTTTACCTGCTTTAAATACCCAACCCAAATCCATTTCCATTTTTAATAAATCAGCTGGAACTTGTGTTAAAAAATAGTCATAAGAAATAATTCCATCCGTAGTTTCAAATTCGGAAGAGTGATTATGATATGCTAATTGTAAGCCTGCTTTTTTAGCCAGCTCCCCAGATCGATTTAATGTCTCAGCTGCCATTTTAATTGCATCACCATTATTAATGGGAATGTTTGCACATACAATGTATGGAATGCCCGCTTCTGCAACTAAATCAATCATCTCTTGGCTATTTTCTTGCAAATTCTTCATTACAGGAAACTTCATAGGCTTACCATCAGGCCCATTTGGCACCTTAGTGTTGGGTGGTAATCTAAGTGGGCCACCAATCACATGATGTGAACGCCAATGCATGCCCATATCCTCAATCAATGCCTTAAACTCTTTTGGCTTTTTTCCATATATGCCTGGCTGTTTACTAAAAGCAGTTTCAATGTTTTTGTAACCCGCAGCAGCAACTTTTTGCAAAGTACCCACCACGTCATTATCCATGTCATTAAAAAGCGTAAACAACTGAATGCCGGGTGCAGGTAATTTTATTTTAGCAGAAAAATTATTTGCCCAACTTGAATTACTTAACAATGCCCCTCCTACTGAAAGTGCAGCAGCTTGTTGTAGAAATTTTCTTCTTGAATTCATAACTAAATTTTTTAATGAGACAAAGCAATCATTGCGTTGTTATGACACAATATAAAAAATTTAGGGTAGTAACACAAATATTTATATCTTTAAATTGATAAAATTTATTATCTAAAATTCATCAGGAAATAACTTTTCTTAACATCAGACAATAACTTTTTCTTAACATCTGACGCTAACGTGTCTTCTTCTTTTAAAATATGGCAAAAAGTGCTCAAATACCAAATAACAAAAAGTTAATACTAGAAAAAGGAGATAAAATATACCAACCCGGCATTTCTGTTGACTGTGCCATTTTTGGATTTCATGAAAATGTGCTTAAAGTGCTACTGCTAAAAGTAGAGCATATAAATAAATGGGCACTTCCTGGCGGCTTTATTAAAAAAAATGAGCCGATTGAAAATGCAGCATATCGTGTTTTACAGGAAAGAACTGGTGTAGACAATATATTTTTACAACAGTTTAATGCATTTGGCGACCCCAATCGTTCCGATGCGTCGATACACCAAAACAGATTTCAAGAATACGGTATAAAATTGCCAAAAGACAATTGGCTTTTACAGCGTTTCATTACCATTGGGTTTTATGCTTTAATTGATTTTACAGATATCAAATTAAAAGACGTCACTACCGATGAAAGTGCAGCATGGATTGATATCAATAAGCTTAACAACCTTATGATGGACCATGAATCGATCGTATTAAAAGCATTGGAAGCACTTAGATCGCAACTAGCCTATTTGCCAATTGGCAGAAACCTTTTGCCGAAAAAGTTTACGATGCCTGAATTGCAAAAGCTATATGAAACCATTTTAGACCGCAAATTAGACCGCCGTAATTTTCAACGTAAAATGATTGGCTTTGGTATTTTAAATAAATTAAGTGAAACCAGAAAAGGCGGTGCACACAAAGCCCCCTTCCTGTACTCCTTTAATGATAAAAAATATCAAAAAGCACTGAAAGAGGGGCTTTATGGTACTTGGTAAATTTATTTTACCCAGTTAATTTTTACTGTTTTTACATCTTTTGAGCTTGATCCAACCATAATTTCAAAATCACCTGCCTCCCAATCAAATTTCAAATTTGAATTATAGAATTTCAATAATTCAGGCGTTATTTCAAAACTTACATTTTTACTTTCACCTGCTGCTAATTCAATTTTATTAAATCCTTTTAATTCTTGTACGGGTCTCGTAATACTTCCTACTAAGTCACGAATATATAATTGAACCACTTCCTTTCCAGTAACCGCACCTGTATTTTTTACATTTACACTCACTGTTAGTTTTTGATTTCCTTTTAAAGTGTTTGACGAAACTTTTATATCACCATATTCAAACTTAGTATAACTTAATCCATAACCAAATGGATATAATGGTTCATTCTCTACATCAATATAATTTGATTGAAATTTAGCGAACCACTTTCCTGTTAATGGACGACCTGTGTTTTTATGATTATAATAAACTGGTATTTGACCAACATTTCGAGGGAAGCTCATACTTAATTTACCTGATGGATTTACTTTACCTAACAAGGCGTCTGCTATAGCATCGCCAGCTTCGGATCCTGCAAACCAAACATCTAAAATAGCTGGCACATTTTCTTTTTCCCAATTTAAGGTCAATGGACGGCCATTAAATAAAACTAAAGCAACTGGCTTACCTGTCGCTACTAATGCTTTTAATAAGCGTTTTTGCGCTTCTGGGATATCAATAATCGACTTGGAAGCACTCTCTCCACTACTCTCAGCACCTTCTCCAATGGCAGCAACAATGACATCGGCATTTGCACTTACTGCTAAAGCTTCTTTAATCATTTCATCGGCACTTCTGTTATCACGTGCAATGTCTTTACCAAACATGGTTTGACGATTTTGCAATTCAGCATCATCCTCTAAATTGGAGCCTTTTGCATATAAAACTTTCCCATTTGAACCTACCGCATCAGTCAACCCTTTTAATAAACTTATTGATTTAGCATTATCAGCACCAACACTCCATGTACCCGTCATATTTTCTTTAGCATCTGCCAAAGGTCCTACCAACGCAATTGTTTTACCAGCTGCAATTGGTAATACATTATTGTTTTTTAACAATACGAAACTTTGTGATGCAATTTTTCTTGCTTCTGCTCTATTTGCTGATGTGAAAACTTCAGTAGCAGATCTTTGCTCATTACAATATCTGTATGGGTCATCAAATAATCCTAAATCATATTTTGCTAATAATATTCTTTCACATGCTTTATTAATTTGCGCCAATGTTACTTTTCCTTCTTCCATTGACTTTTTCAATGTTGTCAAAAACCCTTCTCCCACCATATCCATATCAACACCAGCATTTAATGATAATGCATTCACTGTTTGAAAATCACCCATCCCGTGATTCACCATTTCAGGGATTCCTGTATAGTCTGAAACTACAAAACCATTGAACTTCCATTGCTTCCTTAACACATCATCTACTAACCATTTGTTACCAGAAGCAGGAACACCATCAATTTCATTGAACGAAACCATCACCGACGAAACGCCAGCTTCAACAGCTGCTTTATAAGGAGGGAAATACTCGTTATACATGCGAACTCTACTCATGTCAGTAGTGTTGTAATCCCTACCACCTTCAGCAGCCCCATATAAAGCGTAATGTTTAACGCAAGATAAAATAGTATTAGGCGCACTTAAATCATCACCTTGATATCCATGAACCATTGCTTTTGCGATAGCAGAACTTAAAAAAGCATCTTCACCATTTCCCTCTGACACCCTTCCCCATCTTGGGTCACGCGTCAAATCAACCATGGGTGAAAAAGTCCATTGTATACCGTCAGCACTTGCCTCACTAGCTGCAATTTGAGCCGAACGTTCAACTAAGGACATATCCCATGTAGCAGACATTCCCAATGGAATTGGGAAAGTAGTTTTATATCCATGAATTACGTCCATTCCAAATAACAAGGGTATATGAAGCCTAGTATTATTTACAGCAAACTCTTGTAGTTCTTTAATTTTTTTTACAGAACGAATATTAAATACACCACCCACTTTACCTTCTTTCACTTTTTGAGCAATATCCGAACTACTTACTGCACCCGTTACGAAATCACTCGATGCTGGTAAATTTAATTGACCTAACTTTTCTTCCAAAGTCATTTTAGCTAATAAGCTATTTACAAACTGATGCTTTTTTACATCCTTACTTGTTTGACTAAAGGCAACCGTACTTATTAATACCGTTACACATAATAAAAGATTCTTTTTCATATTCCTTTTTATTTTTTCTAAGTTTATTTATACTTCATTAATATTTTCAGTTTTTTACCAAATAATAGTTGAAGCCGATTTAGCAGGCATTTCAAAAATGATTTGCTTATCTCCTTCTTGAATTTTTACTTTTTGAATAGCCCCTGTATTTACAACTAAATTAGCTTTTTTACCATTTGGAAGTATAAATCCTGTTGTCTTTATACTTTCTACATTAGCGCTTGTCGCTACCCTAATTGCACCTACAGTAATATATTTTGAAGCCTGACCAATAATATAATAACTCACATTTCTTGATACGACATCACCCTGGATGGTAAAAGCCCCTTTGCATTCAGTGCAACCTCCAGGAGTATGTGGATTAAATTTGGCATCAGCTGCTAAATTCCATTCTATCACTGCCGATGACCAATTGTTGATCGTCCCTACAATAATATGTTCTAAATGCCACATTAAATCACCTCCGAAGTCGCCTTTAGCTCCAGTCCATTGTTCAGTAAAATATATATTTTTATCAGGATGTGCATTATGCACTTCCGATAAAGCAGACTCATGTCCTAAGTACAAATGAAATGCTGTCCCACTTGCAAATGATTTTGCAGTCATATTGTTCAAAACGTTTATGGGATAATTAGGATGGTCCGCATTATGATCATATAAAATTACTTCTGTATTTATTTTTGCTGCTTTGAATTGAGGTCCAATATAATTAGCTAAAAATTCAGTTTGCTCCTGCGCATCCATCAATAAACTAGGATTATTTCCCCCATGTTCTGGTTCGTTTTGTAAAGTGATTGATTTTATATTTATTCCATGGCTTTGCATGGCTTTAATGTATTTTATAAAATAGTTGGCGTAGGTAGCATAATATTTTTTTAATAAATGACCGCCCATACTTGCACCATTTGTTTTCATCCAAGTTGGAGGTGACCATGGAGACGCCATAATTTGAAT
>JBDKFR010000041.1:0-15265 GCA_039798645.1 Bacteroidota bacterium | reverse complement strand
AAAGGTGAACCATTGGTCATTTCAAAAGATGAAGAACCTTTTAATGTTAAGTTTGATAAAGTGGCACAATTAAATCCTGCTTTTAGTAAGGAGGGTACCGTTACAGCTGCAAATGCGAGTACGATGAACGATGGAGCTGCTGCATTAATTTTAATGAGTGGTGAAAAATTACAAGCGTTAGGCTTAACCCCTTTAGCAAAAATTATTACTTATGCTGATGCAGAACAAGATCCAAAATGGTTTACCACCACACCATCTTTAGCTATTCCTAAAGCTTTGCAAAAAGCAAATTTAACTACCTCACAAATTGATTTTTTTGAATTTAATGAAGCATTCTCTGTTGTGGGTATTGTCAATACTAAGCTTCTTAAATTGGATCAAAATAAAGTGAATGTTAATGGGGGTGCTGTATCCTTAGGACACCCATTAGGTTGCAGTGGCGCAAGGATTGTAGTAACACTTATAAATGTATTACATCAAAATAACGGTAAGTTAGGAGCCGCTGCTATTTGCAATGGTGGCGGAGGCGCAAGTGCGATAATTATTGAAAAGTGCTAGTTGTTTTATGGTATTAAACACCTGCTTGCTCAATTACTTCATCCATCATAATTCCATAATGGCTTTCATCATAAGTGCATTCACCATTTTTTATTAATAATACTTGTGGCGATTCATGATGAACTTGAAAAGCTTCGGCAATAGCGGTAGATAAACTTCTATGGTTCAATAAATCTAAATAGTAAAAATCAATTGTATCAGGTGCATCAGCACGTTCAAATCTTGAATGAGCCATTCTTGAAATACTACAAGTGGTACTATGTTTAAATATTAATTGGGGTTTTGTAAAGGAAGCATTTTTAATATTTTCAATCTGTTCAATATTTGTTAGTGGTAGCCAATTCATAATTTCATATTTGAATGGCAAATTTATGATTTTTAAGTTGAGTATTAAGTGTCAATTCCTATATTTTAATGTCCAAATTGATTAACTTCGAAGAACAAAATTTATTATGTCATTACAACTCGCCAGACCCATTTGTTTTATTGATCTAGAAACCACAGGTATCAATATTAGTATTGATAGAATTGTTGAAATAGCCATTGTTAAAATTGGGTTAGATGGAACCAAACAAGTTAAGAGACGATTGGTAAATCCTGAAATGCCTATTCCTAAAGCAAGTTCTGATGTGCATGGAATTACCGATGAAATGGTTAAAGATGCACCAAGTTTTAAAATGCTTGCTAATGAAATCAAACAATTTATGGAAGGGTCGGATATTGGGGGTTATAATAGCAATCGTTTTGATGTACCCATTTTAAATGAAGAATTTTTAAGAGCAGGAATTCAGGTTGATATTGAATCTAGAAAATTATTAGATGTACAAAAGGTATTCCATATGATGGAACAAAGAACCTTAAGTGCAGCTTATCAATTTTATTGCCATAAAACTTTGCAAGATGCGCATACTGCTGAGGCAGATGCTACAGCTACCTGGGAAATTTTGGAGGCACAAATATTAAAATATCCTCAAATTGGTAATACAGTTGACTCAATTGTTAAATTTACAGGGGAGGATGAAATCATTGATTTTGCACGACGTTTTGTATATGAAAATGGAATCCCCGTTTTCAATTTTGGAAAACATAAAGGGAAAGCGGTTACGCAAGTACTAAAAGAGGAACCACAATATTATGATTGGATGATGAAAGGTGATTTTGCTTTACATACTAAGCAAAAGTTAACTGAAATACTCAACAAGTCTATATTAAATAAATAATATATATAAGGTTTTTTAAGGACAATTTTGTACTTTTAAAGCATTCTACCCCCAATTATCAAGTGAAAAAAATTGTCTTAATACCAACCTACAACGAAAAAGAGAACATAGCTTCTATCATTGATGCTGTCTTATCATTTGAAGCAGGTTATCATATTCTAGTTATTGACGACGGTTCTCCCGATGGTACTGCTAATATTGTAAGGGGGATGATGGATAATCATTCTGACAGGTTATTTATGGAGTGTAGATCAGGAAAATTGGGTTTAGGTACAGCCTATATTCATGGTTTTAAATGGGCGCTATCAAATAACTACGATTATATCATAGAAATGGATGCTGATTTTTCACATGATCCCAAAGATTTAGACAGATTATGTAAAGCTTGTGATGATGGTGCTGATGTTGCAGTGGGAAGTAGATATGTAAAAGGTGGATCAACTGAAAATTGGCCTTTAGATCGTAAAATATATTCTCAAGGAGGCTCAGCTTATACAAGAATAATTACAGGTATTCCCGTTAAGGATCCAACTGCAGGTTTTGTATGTTATAAAAGTAAGGTGTTAGCAAGTATGAATTTAAACAATATAAAATTCATTGGTTATGCTTTTCAAATTGAAATGAAATTTTCTGCTTGGAGACTTGGATTTAAAATAAAAGAAGTTCCTATCAAATTTGTTGACAGAAAAATAGGCGTTAGTAAAATGACAAAAGGCATTATCAAGGAAGCCATTTTTGGTGTCTTAAATATGCAATGGTTATATGCAACAGGGAAGTTTATTACAATAATTAAGAAGGCTTAATTATTATATTAAAACTCCCAAATAAATCCGAAGGTTGGTGTTACAAATACTCTATTGCTATCAGCTAAACCTGGTACAGCATTTGATCCATCTTTGTTAATAGGTTTACCATCAGTTGTTTTAAAACTACCATCAGGATTTGATTCGAAAATATATACACTTGGCGAAACACTTATACTTCCGTACCAATTTGTAATATCTAAGAAAAAATCAAATGTTGTTTTCTTGTAATTATATTTTTTATCAATTCTTAAATCACTTGAGTGATAGTTAGGTAAACGTAATGTGTTTACTTTTGAATAATCTAATACGCCTAATCCCTGTGTTAAAAAGTTTATTCTGCTGCTATTATTATCAAATGGGGTATATGGAGTACCGCCTTGGAACCTATACTTAATGCCTAATTCCCAATTACGGTTAAACTTATATCCACCTGTTAAACTTAATACATGAATATTTTCCCAAGAACTTTTTATAAATTCACCGGCTAAATTTGTATAAGCACTTCTGAAAAAACTATAACTAGCCACACCAAAAAATCGGTCAGTTAATTTCTGTTGCGCAAATAATTCATAGCCATAACTACGACCTTTTCCAATACTACTAATTGGTTCATTTCCAAGAATATTAAAATCAGCACCTAAATTAGATAAGCTTAAACCTTTTCGAATACTAATAGGCACATTGAAATATCTTTTATAAAACACTTCTGCAGTAAAACGTGTTGCTTCACTTGGAATGTATTCAACTCCAGCCACATAATGGTTGCTACCTATATAATCTGCTTCTTTGTTTACATAATTACCATTTAAATCCTTAAAACCAAGAGCTGTATTGGGCGCTACTTTAAAATACCTACCAACAGAGGCATTTAAGTTAATTTTATCAGTTAATACAAAACTAAAGCCAATCCTTGGGGAAAGCCTATTATAAAAAGATCTTCCTGCCGTATTAAAACCATTACCATCGGTTCTAATTCCTGCACTAATTCCTAACCTGTTATTGAAAGCTCTTTTACCTAATTGAAAAAACGCACCATATTTCCTATAAGTTAAATTAGTAGCATATTGATATATGTTGGGAGCGGGTAAATAGGTAGGCAATAAGGCACTGTCAATATAGGGTTTAGGTAAAATTTGAAAAGTGGAATTATCATATTCGATGGATTGCAAATTTGCTCCAGTTGTCCATTTCAGACCCAAAAAGCTTTTAGTAATATCAAATCTTAAATTATTTGAAATATCATTTGAAGTATAATCAAATGTTTTTTCCCCTTTATCAGGATTTAAATTGTCCTCATATTTTTCATTCACATTATTCAGGTGGCTTCTACTTGCACTTAAATTCCAATAACCTTTATTTACTAATTTCTTCAAAGAAACACCCACTGTATAACTCCATTGATTGATAGTTGGGGATATGTTTAAAGCGTATCTTTTTTCTGGAGTTGAATTTTGAGGCGCTACATAATAGAACTTATCAATAGCCCCAACTCCTAAAAAGGTAAGTGTTGTTTTAGGATCAATTTGATGTGTTACTTTGTATTGAAAATCCCAATAGTTTGGTCGTATTGGTAAATCTAAAACACGAAATAAAAATTGCAAATAACTTCTTCTAGCTGATAATAAAAAAGTAGTTTTTCCAGATTTTGAAAGTGGGCCTTCTAATGTACTTGCCACTTCGGTAGCACCTAATCTAAAGTTACCCTGTACTTTTTCACTATTTCCTTTTTTTTGTTTGAATTCAAAAACGGAGGATAAGGCATTATCATATTTGGCATCAAAGGCCGAAGAGGATAACTTAACTTCATCAATAAAGGATACATTTAAAATACCCTGTGGGCCACCCGCACTTCCTTGTGTACTGAAATGGTTGATGACAGGGATTTCAATACCATCTAAATAAAACACATTTTCATTTGGTGCACCACCTCTAACGATAATATCGTTTCTAAATCCAGCTCCAGTGGTTGCAGAACCGGTTACACCAGGTAAGGTTTGAACTACTTTGGATATATCAAAATTACTTCCTGGGCTAGATTTTATTTCCTCGGCAGTTAGTTTCTGAATGCTTAATGGCGTTTCAAGGGTAGCAGCTCTAACCGTTTTTCTTACATTACCGACAACCACCTCTTTTAATACATTTTCTTGTACGGTTAATTCTGCAGTTACATAATTAATGTTTCCTGATCCTACAATAACATTGTATAAGTGATAAGGTAAACTACCTATTGAATTAATTAAAACATGGTATTGACCAGTTGGGATTCCTTTAAATATATATTTACCTAAACTATCAGTTTGTGTTACAAATTTGGTATTTACTAATTGAACAGTAGCACCATAAATAGGTTTTTGGGTATTTTTATCTATCACTTCACCGGCTAAATTCCCTTTAGATTGTGCCTTTGTAAGAATAGGCATTAAAAACAATAAACCGATGATATAAATTATCCTCATAATTACGAACTATTTTATAAATTCATAACAAAGTTAGTGCCAAAAAGTTGACTTTTAATTAAAAAAAACTGTAATATGAAATATTTTTTAAGTATCTTTTTTTGTTCAATTTGTATGATAAGTTTCGGACAGAAAAAAGTCCTTGATCACACCGTTTATGATAGTTGGGAAAATATAAAGGAAGTAGTTTATCAACCACAAGGAAAATTCATTTCATTTTCTATTAACCCACAGGAAGGGGATGCAAAGTTGGTTTTATACAACAAGCAAACTAAATCAAGTACAATAATACCAAGAGCTTATCAAGCTCAATTTACGGACAATGGCCAATTTTTGATTGCAAAAATTAAACCCTTGTTTGCGGAAACTAGAAAAGCAAAAATTGAGAAGAAAAAGGCTGATGAAATGCCAAAGGACAGTTTAGTGATAGTAAATATAAACACACTAGAATTGATAAAAATACCATCCGTAAAATCATTTCAAATTCCCAAATCTAACAATACCCAAATTGCTTATTTAGTAGATAAAAAAGGAGATATTAATAAAACAGGTACTGATTTAGTTTGGTATAATTTACTTACAAATAATAGCAGAAAGTTTAACAATATAGCTCAGTATTTAATTAATCCATCTGGTGAAAACTTGGTGATGTATCAAGTAAAATCTCAGCACAATTATGCTAAAATTTTATTGGCAAATTTAGTAGACACTAATTCAAAAATAATCAACTCTAATTTTTATACAGCTACCGGGTTTAGTTGGGATGAAAAAGGCCAAACATTAGCCTATTTATTAGAGAGAGATAGTTTAGATAAAGCGCTTCAAAAAAATTATGCACTTACAATTTATAAAAAACATTACGATAGTGCTATCAGTGTAGTGACTAGAAAACATAATGCATTGCCTGAAAATTATACCATTGGCGGAGACAAATCACCAAAATTTAGTAAATCGGGAACATTATTACAATTTGGTATTCAACCCATTATTCCTGCTAAGGATACCACACTACCAGAGTTTGAAAGGGCAGGACTTGATATTTGGCATTATAACGATCCTGCTTTGCAACCTGTTCAATTAAAAAATTTAGAAGCAGATTTAAAATCAACTGAACCCATTTTATACAATGTATTAAACGATAGTGTAGTTTATTTAGGTAAAATAAAAGATAAGAATATTATATATACAGATGAGGGGGATGGCCATTTTGCTTTTTCGATACAAGATTCAACTTATGAGATTCCTTCACAGTGGCAAGGATATAGTCTAAAAGATATTTATGCAATAAATACCAAAACCGGGACAAGAACTTTAATGCAAAAGGCATGGAAGGGTAATTTATTTAAAAGCAATGTTAATGGGAATCGAATACTTTTTTATGACGAAATATTGAAAAAATATTTTACGATTGATGCAAGGAGTAAATCAAAAATAGCCATTGCTAAAGATATTAAATACCCATTATATGATGAGGATAATGATATTCCAGATGATCCAAATGCCTATGGTATAGCAAAATGGATGGATAACAATGAATCCGTAATTATTTATGATCGTTATGATTTATGGTTAGTGGATGCAAATGGAATTAAACCGTCGGTTGCATTGACTAATGGTCGACAGACAAAAACAGTTTTCCGATTTGTTGAGACAAATGAAGAACGTTTGGCAATTTTAAATAAGGATACCATTTTGTTAAAAGGGTATAATGAAATTGATAAAACTGAATCCATTTCAATACTAATACTGGAAAATAAGCAGCATCGTATTATTAATAAATTACCAATGCATTTTACGACCATTGAAAAAGCAAAATATGCAAATGAGATAGTTGTAATGCAGGAGGATGAAAAAACAGCTCCTAACTTATTTAGTTATGAGCTTTCAAATAAGGTTCAAAATCCATTAGCTTTTACCAATATAAATGAACAACAGCAAAACTATAATTGGTTAAAAACAGAATTAGTTTCATGGAAAGCTTATACCGGTAAAAAAGCGGAAGGCATTATGTACTATCCTGAAAACTTTGATGCTCAAAAAAAATATCCAATGATTGTTTATTTCTATGAACGAAATAATCAAACCCTTCATAATTATATTCCACCAACCCCTACAGGCTCAAGGTTAAACATTTCCTTTTTTGTAAGTCGTGGTTATATTGTATTTGTCCCAGACATCTGGTACCAAAAAGGATATCCTGGTCAAGGTGCATATGATTATATTTTAAGTGGAACAAGAGCCATGATTCAAAAAGGATTTATTGATAGTACTAAAATTGGATTACAAGGTCAAAGTTGGGGAGGTTATCAAATTGCATACTTGATTAACAAAACAAATTTATATGCTGCTGCATGGGCAGGCGCACCGGTTGTAAATATGACAAGCGCATATGGTGGTATAAGATGGGGGCCAGGTATTGTTAGACAGTTTCAATACGAAAAAACACAAAGTAGAATCGGAGCAACTTTATGGGAAAGACCTGATTTGTATATAAAGAATTCACCCTTATTTTCATTGCCAAGTGTAACAACTCCATTAGTTATTATGAGTAATGATGCCGATGATGCTGTGCCTTGGTATCAAGGAATTGAATATTTTACGGCAATGAGAAGACTTAATAAAAAAGTATGGTTATTGGTTTACAATAATGAAGCACATAATTTAGTAGAGCGAAAAAATAAGAAAGACATTCAAATTAGAGAACAACAATTTTTCGATCATTACTTAATGGGTGCTTCTATGCCAACATGGATGAGTAAAGGTTTGCCAGCTATCATGAAAGGGAGAGATTGGGGTTTGAATTAGATAGCACGATTCATATCCCAATTTTCAAATGACTTTGCAACGGTTGTTAAAAACTGAGATCCCACTGCGCCGTCAACGATTCTATGATCATAACTCATTGATAAGTACATCATATGTCTGATAGCTATTGAATCACCTTGTGGCGTTTCAATGACTACTGCTCGTTTTTTAATAGCACCTAACGCTAATATAGCAACTTGAGGTTGATTAATAATTGGTGTACCCATTAAACTTCCAAATGTCCCTACATTGGTAACAGTAAATGTTCCATTTTGGGTATCCGTTGGTTTTAATTGATTATTTCTAGCAGCGCCAGCTAAGCCATTAACTGCTTTACTTAATCCAATAAGATTTAATTGATCAGCACCTTTAATTACAGGTACAATTAAATTTCCAGAAGGAAGGGCAGTTGCCATTCCAATATTTATATCTTTTTTATAAATGATTTGATCATTCTGTAAACTACTATTTACAATAGGAAATTTTAGTAAAGCAGCTGCAATACATTCAAAAAATAATGGGGTATAAGTAAGTTTTGTACCGTGTGTGTTTTCAAAAGTTTGTTTTACTTTTTCTCTCCATAAAACAATATTTGTCACATCAGCTTCTACGAATGAAGTTACATGAGGGCTGTTTTGAACGCTGTCAACCATATGTTTAGCGATGAGTTTCCTCATTCTATCCATTTCTACTATTTCAGTATTTCCAGATATTACAACTTCATTTGGATTACTTAGTTTATTGCCAATATTTATAGGATGATGTGTAGTTGATTCGTTATTGGATTTTTGGGAATCAATTTTTGTATTTGTAGCAAAGTTATTGCCCGAAGCAGCAATTACTTTTTTAGTTGCTATATAATTAAAAATATCATTTTTGGTAACCCTGCCATTTGCACCTGTTCCGTTGATTGTTTCCAATTCCCCTAAACTAACGCCTTCATTTTGCGCAATATTTAAAACCAAAGGTGAGTAAAATTTATCCTCAGATTTTATTGCGTTATTGTTTTGTGTATTTTGATTTGAGGGATGGTAAGGAATGTCTTTATCAACATCAATTTGAATGTCATTTATTGCAACTGGCTGATTTTCAGTTTTATGCTGTTGTGAGGCAGTTACGTTATTGGATGCATTATTTGATATGGTATTTGTAGTAGCAACATTCAATGTACCATTTGTTTCAATCCTAGCGATAACTGTACCAATTGGAACTACATCATTCACTTGAAATAAAACTTCTTTAATTACACCCCCAACTGTGGAAGGAACTTCACTATCCACTTTATCGGTAGCAATATCTAATAATGTTTCGTCAAGTTGAATAGTATCACCTACTTGTTTATACCATTTTAATATGGTCGCTTCCATTATACTTTCACCCAATTTTGGCATCACAAGGTCAACAAGAGGCATAGGGGTAATTTTATGCAAAAATAAGACTAAATCTTATTGATTATTAACAACCTAAGTAAATTTATAGCCTGATTAGCGGTTACTTCTATATTTCGTTGTCGATCAAATCTTAAATAGAACACTTTTGAAACGACTTTTTCTTTATTAGCCACCCCAATCCAAACCATTCCTAGTGGTTTTTCATCCGTTTGGCCCGATGGCCCCATGATACCACTAACGGAAACAGCAAAGTCAGTTTTCATTTTTTCTCTAACTGATTTTGCCATTTGTTCAACCGCTTCTTGACTCACAGCACCTACTGTTTGTAAAATATGGGTAGGAACATCCAAGAATTCGGTTTTAATTCTATTATCATAGCTAATGACACCTCCTGTATAAAACTGAGAAGAACCAGCATGTTTTGACAATAAATGACCAATAAACCCACCTGTACAACTTTCAGCAGTTGCAACGGTCTGATTTTTTGATTTTAGAAGTTTGCCAACAACAACTTCCATGGTTTCATCCAAATCAGTAACTAAATATTCTTTAACTGCAACTTTAAGTTTAGTAAAATGTTCTTCTAGGCTGATTTTCAATTCAGTTTCAGCTAATCCAGTAGCTGTTAGTCTTAATCTTACTGTTCCGAAATTGGGTAAATAAGCTAATTTAATGTGGTTTGGCAACGCTTTTTCGAAATCTGCAATAAGCTCAGCTAAAAAAGATTCACCAATACCCGCAGTCAATAAGGTGCTATGCAATATAGGTTGTGTGTGAAACTCCTTTGACACTATTGGAATGATGTGTTTGTCAGTAATATACTTCATTTCATGCGGGACGCCTGGTAATGAAAAGAACAATACACCATCCTTTCTGAAAAGCATACCAGGTGCAGTTCCAGTTTCATTGAATAACACTTCACAAACATCAGGTACTTCAGCTTGTTTTCTATTTCGATCAATCATAGGACGTTTATGTTTATTCACAAAAATGTCTGTTATATGATCAAGTGTAGGTTGGTGAACAATCATTTTGCCACCAAAGTATTCATTTAGTAAAGGCTTTGTAATGTCGTCGGCAGTAGGCCCTAAACCTCCTGTAATGATGACCATTTTACTATTCTTAGTAGCACTATTTATGGCTTCAACAATATCCTCTTTTGAATCACCTACTGCAATTCTGTTTTTTACGGCAATTCCAATTTTATTTAAAGCTTGAGCAATGTATGCACTGTTAGTATCTATGACTTGGCCTATTAATAATTCATCACCAATAGTGATAATTGTAGCATTTATTGAATTCATTAAGAAAATATTGGAGTGTAAATTAATTCAAAATAACTTACCAATGATGTATTATCATGGTTAACTAAAAAAGGGCATTAATTTTAGCTTAAGTAGGTCAGGCATGGTTGCTCTTTTACTTAAGGCACTATCCATAAAATAGAGTTTTACAACACCAATCGTTAACAGCTTTCCTTCCTCGTTATATACTTCTTGATCAAATTGAATTTTATGGTCAATTGGGAGTTCTTTGATGACTGTTTTGATAGTCAGTAAATCGTCATATTTGGCGGGTCTTAAATACTTAATATTTAATTCAACTACGGGTAAAATAATACCCATTTCTTCGATTTCTTTATAGCTAATTCCAAGGTGTCTTAAACTTTCTACTCGAGCGACTTCAAAATATTGAGCATAATTGCCATAGTAAACCACATTCATGGGGTCTGCCTCAGCATATCTTACTCTTATTTTAGTACTGTATTCGTACATTTTATGATTTTTTTAGTATTTGTTGACAAATTTACGATTTCCATCTGTTTTTCCACAATATCACATTTTAACTTAAGGTTTTATAAAGAGGGCTTAATTTTAGCACATTATTAAACATAGTATTTATGTTGCAAACCAGAAAAGCAGGAGTTGGATTAATATTTATTTTATTCTCCATTTTTATTAATGTTCAATCAAAGGCACAATTCCCGAATTATAATCATCCTACAAGTGATTTATTTGAAAAAGGCATGACTGCGTTAAAAAGTGGAGACACGGCAACCGCTTTTGCATATATTCAATCTGCGTATAACTTCAAGCCAGCTAAAGAGGATATAAATTATTACTATCTAACACTTTCGCTGGCACTAGATAAATCATTTGCAGAAAGTATGACCATTAATTGGTTAGAGCATACCGATAATAAAATATATAAATCTAGACTTCAATTTAATTTAGGTAAGTACTATTTCAAAAAACAAAAAGAGGAAGCTGCTTTAAAATCATTTTCTTATGCGCGTATCGAAGATTTGGATAATGATGAAATAGCACAAATGAAATTCCACCAGGGATATTTGTATTTTAAAAATGGTAGTTGGGAAAAGGCAACTAATTTACTAAACACAGTAAGACAATTGCAAAATTCTCCTTATTATACTGATGCTAATTATTATGCTGGATTCATAGCTTTAGAGCAAAAAAAGTTTAAAGATGCCTTACAATATTTTCAAGTGGCATCAACCAATAAGGCCTATTCGAGGTTAACTCCTTTTTACATTAGTCAACTATATTATTTTTTAGGAGACATTGATGCTGCTATGTTAAATTGCCAAAAAGCATTAACCACTAGCGGTCAATTTTATGAACTTTCTTTAAAACAACTAATGGGTCATTTATTGTTTGAAAAGAAAGATTTTTCTAAAGCATTACCTTACCTAAAAGAATATGTAGAAAAGCAAAAGAAAGCAGATCCTCAGGACTTGTATCAATTGTCTTTTTGTTATTTTCAATCACAAAATTGGCAGAATGCAATCGAGGGATTCAAAGAGTTGGCGAATATCGAAGACTCGCTTGGACAAAACAGTATGTATTTACTGGCTACATCCTATTTAAAATTGAATAATAAGACGGGTGCTAAAAATGCGTTCTTAATTTGCTCAACTAAAAACTTGAATGTATCACAAAAAGAAATTTCTTTATTTAATTACGCAAAATTAAGTGCTGAATTAAAAGAATATTCGAATGCCGTAAATGCTTTCGATAAATTCTTAAATACTTACCCAAATTCAATTTATGCTGACGAGGCTAATTCATTCTGGATTGCTTCTTTAACACTTAGTAATAATTATATACAGGCTTTATCAGCTTTTGAAGCAATTAAATCGCCGTCTATTGATTTATTAAAGTTATATCCAAAAATGCTTTATGGGCGAGCTACCATTTATATTAATGAAGGTCAAATAGAACCCGCCTTTAGTTTGCTCAATAAAATATTAAATACACCTTACAATTCAAAAATATTACCACAAGCGCAGTTTTGGCTTGGAGAATTATTATATAAAATGAGTAGGGTGGATGAATCAATTGAAATGTTGGAAAAATTCATAAAAGATCCAGTTGAATTACCGGAAGTGAATCAGCGACATGCAAAATACACATTAGGGTATTGTTATTTAAAAAAGAATAATTATCAAAAGGCTGCAGATTATTTTAATATGGTTTCTAAATATAATCATAGTAATATGTTTGAAGCATATCAAAAGGATGCCTATTTGAGATTAGCGGATTGTCAAATGATGTTAAAGCAGTATAAAATGGCTTTAGCAACTTATCAAAAAGCGATTGACGAAAACTGGGATTACATTGATTATGCAACTTTAGAAAAGGCTATCATATTAGGTGGCATGGGGCAACTAAATGAAAAGATTAAAATCTTGACCAATTTTGAGAGCCAATTTCCAAAGTCTACCTATATAAACGATGCTAATATGGAATTAGCAGATACTTATACCAATCGAGAGAATTTCCAAGAGGCAATAGCCCCACTAACTAAAATATTATTGGATAAAAATGCTTCAAATTATTACCCACAAGCATATTATAAATTGGGTATAGTTTATTTTAATTTAAACAAGAATCAGGTAGCCCTAACAACCTTTAAAGACTTATTTAATGCTTTCCCTAAATCAAATGAAAGCGATAATTCAATTGAATTTGTAAGAAACATATTTATTGAAGAGCAAACTCCTGAATTGTTTGTTGAGTTTATGAATACATATGGGAGGTCTTTGTCCTTAAATGAGCAAGATTCCCTTAGTTATCGTGCCTCCATTATTAAATATGATCAAAAAAAGTATACAGAAGCGCTTCAAGGGTTCTCTAAATATTTATTACAATTCCCTAATGGGAAATATCAGTTAGAAGCCAATAATATTGTGGCAGAAATTGCATATTCACAACAAAATTATGATACTGCTGGTAAATATTTTAGTAACGTAGCTGATCAGTCACCTAATAGATATGCTGAAAGGGCTTCACTTATTGCCGCAAGGTTGAACTATTTCAACTTTAAAAATTATGTCAATGCTGAAAAGTATTTTAATACCTTATTAAATATTGCAACGCAGCAAGAAAATAAATTAGAAGCTTTAAAAGGTCTATTAAGGTGTCAGTATAAAAATGAAAATTGGGAAGCATGTGCTGTTATAGCTAAGCAAATTTTACAAGATAAAACGTCAGCAACTGATGATATTATTATGTCCAATATGGCACTATACCATCAAAGTGTTATAAATGGGGATACTACTGGAGCGATTCAATTATTAACTAAAATCATTAGTACCAATACATCCGTAATAACTGCAGAAGCTCATTATTTATTAGCTAAATTATATTTAGATCAAAACAAATTATCAGTAGCTGAAAAAACTGCATTTGATGTCATTAAAAAACAAGCAGGTTACGAGTACTGGGTTACCAAAACATACATTCTTTTGGGAGATATATACGTAGCACAAAAGGATAATTTCAATGCGATTGCTACCTATAAAAGTGTTTCTGAAAATGCAACTATAGATGATCTTAAAATGGAGGCAAGCAATAAATTATCCTTATTGGTTGAAAAATCAAACATGAAGTAAAAAATGAATATGAAAAATTTACTAAAATATATATTATTACTGTTTATGTTAACATACATAGTTAACCCTATGCATGCACAAAAAAGAAGTAAGAAAGGAAAAAAGAAATCGATTGTAAAAAAGAGTCCTAGTAAAACCAAAAAATCGAAGCAAAAAACTAAGAAAAAGAAAAGTAATAGCAATTTAAATAACAATCGTAATAATACTTATAAAATACCTGTATTAGAAAGTGAAGCGATCATTGAGGAACCAAAGACTACTAAATTAGATACCATACCTGAAAAAGTGGTTACCATTATGTCCGCATTTAAACCACAATTAAAAAATGTTGCTAAAATTGGTTTTTTAAATGCAAGTGTTCAAAATGACACAACAACCTTAATAGTTGAATACAATGTACCTAGTCAAAATTTAAGTTTTCAATATAAGCCTATATCTTTAATACCAAGAAGCTATAAGGTTGACTCGCAACTTTATATAAAAAACAATGGAAATATTAAAGCTGGTTATGGTAATTATTTCCAACATATTTTAAACCTGAATTATAATTTAATTGATAATTATAAGAATGTACATGCTATTAGTGTATATAGCGAAGCAGTTAAAGGCCTTCACCATTTACAAAATCAAAATATGTATGGTTTAAACTATGTGGGTGATATCAATTTTGACGACCATAATAGGGTATCAACACAGGTTTATTTTAAACAAAATGACAATTATAGATATGGATTAGTTCCTGATTCATCGGTAATTCCAAAATCAAATTTCAAACAAGCTTTCACACATTATGGAATTTCATTGGCATTTAATAATGATCAAACAATCTCATCCAAATTAAAATTTAAACCAATATTAAAATTTGAGCACTTTGATGGAATTACCAATGCTAGTAATAATTATGTAGAATTTTACAATTCGTTTTCTTATAGTTTTAAAAATGGAATGAATGTAAATTTTAATATTTTATACAATCTCAATCAATATACCAATTCAACTAAAACTTCTTTTACAAATAGCATTTTAAGATTTGAGCCAAGTTTACAGTTAAATAAGTATAATAGTTTATTTAATGTAGGAGTAAGTCCAACATTTGAAAATGGCAAATATCATT
>JBDKFR010000040.1:0-4911 GCA_039798645.1 Bacteroidota bacterium | reverse complement strand
CGCGTGTGATGGAATCACAGAAACCGCCTATTCGTGTGATCTGTCCAGGACGTGTGTATAGAAACGAAACAATTTCTGCAAGAGCGCATTGCTTTTTCCATCAAGTAGAAGGATTGTATATTGATGAAAATGTAAGCTTTGCAGATTTAAAACAAACACTTTATTTTTTCGTACAAGAAATGTTTGGCAAGGAAGTGAAAGTGCGTTTTCGCCCAAGTTATTTTCCATTTACAGAGCCAAGTGCCGAAATGGATATCAGTTGTCAAATTTGTGCAGGCAAGGGATGTAATATTTGTAAGCATACAGGTTGGGTAGAAATTTTAGGTTCCGGAATGGTACATCCAAAAGTGTTGGAGAATTTTGGCATCGATCCTGAAAAGTATACTGGCTTTGCGTTTGGTATGGGTGTAGAAAGAATTGCGCAATTAAAATACCAGGTCAACGACTTACGTTTATATTCACAAAACGATATTAGATTCTTACAGCAATTTAAAAGCGTTTAGGAATATCGTGATTTAATCATCTATGTTACACAACACCAAGGGTATTGTTTTACGCGTGACCAAATATGGCGATACAAGTGTCATTGCTTCTATCTACACAGAACTTTTTGGTTTGCAACAATACATTGTAAAAGGTGTTCGAACCATTAGTAAAAAAGGCGCAAGCAAGGGTGTGTTTTATCAACCTGGCGCCATTTTACAAATGGAAGCTTATCATTCACCAATGAAGAGTATGCAAATGATCAAGGAAGTCAATTGGTCTTATGTGTATCAGAATGTGTATTCGGATGTCTTACGCAATGCAGTGGCTACTTATATTGTAGAGATCTTACAACAAACATTGGAACCCGAACCACACCCAGAATTATTTTATTTAATCGAGGATACCTTTAAGCAATTGGATAAAGGAGGCGCAGGATTAGTGAGTAACCTACCTATTTATTTTTTAATTCACTTGAGTCAAACTTTAGGCTTTGGATTGCAAGGTGTGTATTCGGTAGACACACCTATACTAGATGTGCACGAAGGTAATTTTGTTGCGAACAAACCGCTCCATCCCTACTTCTTAGAAGGATTAGAGGCACAAACTGCATCTACTTTTTTAAGCCTGCAATTGTACAATGAATTGGAAACGATTCTTTTAAATGGCGCACAAAGAAAAAAAATATTGGAACTGTTTCAGCTCTCTTTAAGCTGGCATTATAAAAAGTTTAGTGAGATCAAATCGCTGCCTATTTTACAAGCAGTGTTGCATTAGATATCTTGATAAATTAATATCAAATATTTTATAGATACTATATTAATCCATTATATTTAATGCACAAATTAATATATGGAAGTACATCATCATTCACATCATCCTAAAAAGTGGAAAGAATATATCACTGAATTTTTAATGTTATTCTTGGCGGTCAGCCTGGGTTTTATGGCTGAGAATATCAGAGAGCACCAAATTGAAAAGCAAAGAGAAATTGCTTATTTAAAAAACGTTCATGAGGATCTAAAATTAGATTTAATAAACATTGACAACGTTTTTAATTCAAATACTATAAGGTTACAAGCAATGGATACCTTATTTAATATTATTAATAACAATACCATTACCAACGAAGATGTATACTATTATATTCGCAATCTTGCTTTAAGATCCACTTTTGAAAGCTCGCATGTAGGATTAGACCAAATTAAATCTGCTGGTGGATTGCGCATGGTTAAAAACTCAGAAATTACTTCAGGTATTCAAGAGTATGAAAGAGCTTTAGATGCATTGGATAAATTAGAAAATGTTCGTGAGCGTACACTAGAACAAGCTAGATTTAAAATGGCTGTTGTATTTGAGCCATCTATATCCTATGAAATGCTTGTGGGTCAAGGACAGGGCATTATGCGTTTTAATAGACCAAAAAAAGCAGATGCAATCCTACAAAATAATAAGCAAGCAGTAAAAGAACTATTGAACCTCGTTACTTTTGGATTAAATAGCAATAAGTATTTAAATACCAATTTAGAAAAATTAAAAATGATTGGACAAAAGTTAGACAGTGCGATTGTGAAAGAATACGGTGACTAATTTCATTAATCGTTATCTCTCTTACTGTTTCGGTGTCTACGCCATAGTATAATCAGGATTGCGATGATGCCAAATAAAATAGGAAATCTCATACTTGTTGATTTATAATGTAAGCTACAAAATTCGTTGACTACTTGCGTTTTTTAAATCATTGACAACAGTTACTCCTTTAATCAAAACCACACCTGGTTGTTTACCTTTTTCAAAACTACCTAAATGCTTATCCATTTGTAAAGCATGTGCACCATTGATGGTAGCCCAGCTAAGCATTTCTGCTAAAGGAATTTGTGGATGGTATTGTTGAATTGTTTTCAATTCATCTAATATATTAAGGCTCCAATTACTTGCATAGCTATCGGTGCCAATCACCATCTTCGCTTTTTCGGAACGCAGTAATTCTACAGGCGGCATGGTTTGTTCAATGTATTGATTCGCATTAGGACATAAACACCAAAAGGCATTGTCCATTGCAGCATGCACTACTTGTATGTCTTCGGCGGATGTAAAACTATTATGTACTAAAATGCCATGATGTGCATTTTTGAAAATTGGTAAGACAGATTGCAAAGAACTTAATCCTGTGGCTTCAAAAAAATCTAAATTCACTTTTGTTCTTTCGTACATACCTAAAAAACTACCCGTCTTGGTTTTAAAAAAATCATTCTCGTCTGGGGTTTCTTGATTGTGCAAACTAATGGTGTGGATGCCAAAATGCGCACTTAATAAATTCCACAAATCATTTGTCACCGAATAAGGAGCGTGTGGTACAAGGGATGCACGCACACAGTTTTCTTGAAATTGTTTTTGAATTTCTAATCCTGCTTCAATTTTATCCGCTGCGCGTGTTGGATCTAAATCATATAATTCTACAAAACTGTAATAAGCTAAATTGTGTTTTGCTTTTTGTGTTAATGTATCTAAGGTGTTGGAAATATCCCCCACTGCCACAATCCCATTCGCCATCATTTCTGCTTCGGCATGTACAATGGCTTCTTGAATCGCTTCTGGTGCTACTTGACGTAAGGCCACAATCTGTTTCACAAATTCTTGCAATCCAGTATGCGCAGGAATCATTCCTTTCATGTGCGATAATTCCAAATGACAATGTGCATTGATAAAACCAGGACTTAAAATGCCATTAAAATGTTGGATATCATCTCCAGCTTCTAAAACTGGCAGGATGGCTTCAATCGTACCATCCACTTTTGTTATCAAAACCTGGTCGGCACCACTAAGTAATTGATTTCCAGTAAAAAGCAGATCAGCTCGAATTTTTTTGTACATATTTATTAAATATAATCAAGAATATTTATTGATTCGTTAAACTTATTAATAAATTGAAAGTCTAAAACACAAATCTACTATTATGAAAAAATACCTAACATTATTTTCTTTTATCTTAATGGCTTTGGCTTGTAATAAGTCTGAAGAGCTTGTTAAGGAGGAAATTGCATTTAACGATGCGATTGCTTTAACTGAAACAACCACCGATTTTTCAGAATCTGTGTTAACTCAAACCACCTTGGCAACACAATCTATGGATGCTGGCGGGCCTGGGCCTAAGTGGACAAAAGAACAAATCAGGACTTTTATCAAGAGTTGGTTGGCCTTATCAAAGGAAGAGAAAAAGCAAAAGTTTCCAACCTTGACTAAAAGTGAGAAAAAAATACTATTCATATTTAAGTCTAATCAAAAGAAAAAAGTGAATGGCTAAATATTTATAGTCATGTATTTCTAAAAAGCCCCTAATTCATTAGGGGCTTTTTAATTTGTAACTAATTGATAATCAGCACGTATTTAATATCATTAATTTAATGATACAAAAATATAATTGATAATCAACTACTTATAAAGGTGTCCTTTAAAATATCTTTCAAAAAGCACATAAATGCCAAAATCCCTACGTAACTTTGCCCTCCCTTATAAAAGGGGATAATTTATGGCTAGCGGGATAGCGCAGCCTCATTTAAACAAAAGATTATGAGTAAACTACATTTCACCACGAAGCACGCCAACGCGGCTACCGTTAAACATGGCTGGTACATTGTTGATGGTACTAATCAAACCGTAGGACGTATCGCTTCAAAAATCGCAGCTGTTCTACGTGGTAAGAACAAAGCTTATTACACTCCTCACGTTGATTGTGGAGATTATGTAATCATCATTAATGCAGAAAAAGTACAATTGACTGGAAACAAATTCCACGATAAAGTTTACTTGAACTATTCTGGTTACCCAGGTGGTAAGAAGGAAGAAGCTGCTGAAGATTTAATCAAGCGTCGTCCAGAAGTAATTATGGAAAGAGCGGTAAAAGGTATGTTACCTAAAAACCGTTTAGGTCGTAAGATGGTTAAAAAATTATTTGTGTATGCTGGACCTAACCATCCTCATGCTGCACAACAACCTAAAGAATTTAAATTTTAATTAATTCCAAATCTAAATAAATGGAAAAGCAAACAAATGCAGTAGGTCGTCGTAAGGAAGCGGTAACGCGCGTCTTCGTCAGCAAAGGTTCTGGTAAGATCACTGTGAATGACAAAGATTACAAAGCATACTTTCCTTTAGTATACTTACAAAATCAAGTAGAAGCGCCTTTAAAAGCAGCTGGTGTTGAAGGTAAATACGATATCGTAATTAACGCAGCAGGTGGTGGTATGAAAGGTCAAGCAGAAGCAGCCAAATTAGGTATTGCTCGTGTATTGGTTGAGTTAAACCCTGAAGTTCGTCCAACCTTAAAAGCGGCTGGTCAATTGAAGCGTGATCCAAGAAGTGTTGAACGTAAGAAGTTCGGTCACAAGAAGGCACGTAGAAGCTTCCAATTTAGCAAGCGTTAATCGA
>JBDKFR010000039.1:0-4216 GCA_039798645.1 Bacteroidota bacterium | reverse complement strand
GAGTCTAATATAGGACAAGGCATCATACCTTTTGAACCCGGACTTCTGTCTTTTTCTTGACAAGCATTTGAATAAGCACCAATATTTACATACACATTATTTTGACCATCTAAAGTGATTGATTTTGACGCATGTTGATTTCTTGCTATCAAACCTTTTACAATTGTTTTTGGTGTTGATGGATTTAAAACTTCGTCTTTTTCATTTAATTGATATAAATAAACGTCGTTATCCGATGTTGCATATAAATTTCTACCTCTTACAAAAATGCCAGTACCTCCATAATTTGCCCAACCACTAATATTATCAGCTATACCGTCGTTATTAGCATCCTCTAAACGCACAATACTTTTGCCAGCTTTGTTGGGATACATTAATTTGGCAAATAGTACTCCATTTTGTGTAATGGAAATATGTCTAGCACTACCAATGGTGTCAGCAAATAAAGTTGCTTTAAAGCCTTCAGGCAATTTCAAACCTGCATTGTTTTGTGCTTGCACTTGAGTAGTAAGCGTAATCAAAACAAATAAGAAAAATTTGTTGATGGTTTTCATATGATTCAATTGTTGGTGGTTTTAAAAAGTTATTGTCATTTAAGTTATAAAGGCTCACTAATTTAATGGATTATTCAATTAAGAAGGGAAAGTTTTTTCTATCCATTCCGCCATAGCATCAACCAATTCGGTATTCTCTTGCTCATTACCCACCGTAATACGCACACTGTCCTCACAATTGGAAAGGCTGGATCGATCTCTTAAAATAATGCCTTTTGTACATAAATACCTATACAATTCAGTTGCATGAGGGATTTTAACCAATATGAAATTCGTATCAGATGGATATACTTTTTGAACATGCGGCATAGATGCAATTACTTCCGCTAATGCAATACGCATTTCAACCAAGTGTTGTATCATATCATTCACTTGACCTACTTCATCCAATGCTTTTAATACTAACTCCTGTGCAACAATACTAATGTTATAAGGCGGCTTTACTTTATTCAAATAACCAACTACTTCTTCATTAGCAAAACACATTCCTACCCTTAATCCTGCCAAACCCCATGCCTTACTCAATGTTTGCAAGACCACTAAATTGGGGTAGTCTTCCAAGGATTGAACAAAGGATTTTTGTTTTGAGAAATTGATATAGGCTTCATCCACAACAACTAACCCATTGAAATGATTTAAAATTGTTTCAATATCAATTCTGTCCAATGAATTACCTGTTGGATTATTTGGTGAGCAAATCCAAATGATTTTTGTATTATCATTCACCAATTGCTCGATATGTGCAACATTTAACTGGTAGTCAGGCAATAAAGGTGCTGATTGAACAGCAATATTATTAATGTTGGCACTTACTTCATACATGGGATAAGTAGGGGGGCAAATAATAATATTGTCCTTCCCTGGCTCACAAAATGCTCGAAATAATAAATCAATAATTTCATCACTTCCATTCCCTAAAAAAATTTGCGATGCAGGGACTTTTTTGATAAAAGCTAACTTTTGTTTAATCTCCTTTTGATAAGGATCAGGATATCGATTGTACCATTTAGTTAATGGTGAACCTAAACTATTTTCATTAGCGTCTAACAAAATGCGTGCTTCACCACTAAATTCATCTTTAGCAGATGAATAAGGTTTTAATTTTTCAATATTAGGTCTAACTACTTTTTTAATATCAAATTGCATATCCTACATTTTTGATTTAATATCTTTTAATCTCACGGCAACCGCATTACTATGCGCATCTAAACTTTCTGCGTTGGCCATTTCGATAACCGATTGTCCTATATTAACCAATCCCCTTTCAGTTAATTGCTGAAAGGTAATTTTTTTAACAAAGCTATCAACACTCACTCCGCTGTATGCATGCGCATAACCATTGGTAGGTAAGGTATGGTTCGTTCCACTTGCATAATCACCTACTGATTCAGGTGAATAATTACCTATAAATACGGAACCGGCATTAGTCACTTTCTCAGCTACTATTTCTGCATTTTCAATAGACATAATTAAATGCTCTGGTGCATATTGGTTTATGAGTAACAAAGCATCTGAATTATTGTTCAAAATAATCGCTTTAGAATTTTCTAGTGCTTTCGCAGCTATGTCTTTACGAGACAATTGCGCCAATTGCAATTGCAATTCAATTTGAACGTTGGCTACTACTTTCTCATTACTCGCAACTAATAAAACTTGACTATCAATCCCATGTTCCGCTTGTGATAATAAGTCGGAGGCAACGAATGCTGGTATTGCTGAATCATCAGCCCAAACACAAACTTCACTTGGCCCTGCAGGCATGTCAATAGCTACTCCACTTTGTTGTACTAATTGCTTAGCGGCAGTTACATATTGATTTCCTGGTCCAAAAATTTTGTTCACTTTAGGAACCGAATCCGTTCCATATGCCATTGCTGCAATCGCTTGTACTCCACCAATAGTGAAAATATGTGTTACACCTACAAGTGTTGCGGCATATATTATGGCTGGATGTATTTCACCTTTATCATTGCTAGGAGGTGTGCATAAAATAATATTTTTGCAACCTGCAATTTTTGCAGGAATTCCTAACATCAAAACAGTTGAAAATAAGGGTGCTGTTCCTCCTGGAATATAAATTCCCACAGTGTCAATACCAACTGATTTCCTCCAACACCATACGCCTGGCATGGTCTCAATTCGGTCCATTTTTTGCAACTGGGCTTGGTGAAATTTTTCAATATTTCCCTTTGCTAATTGAATGGCTGCTTTTAATGCACTTGACAATAAAGAATCTGCGCTTGATTTAGTTGTATCATCTAAAGCAATACTTTTTAAATGCACATTGTCAAATTGCTTTGTGTAATCAAAAAGTGCTTTGTCCCCTTTCGCAATCACTTCATCAATAATAGCCTGAACCTTTGGCAATAATTCTTGCGCATTAAAATTTGGCCTCGCTAAAAGTGCGGTCCAGTCTTTTTGTTCAGGTTGATTATAAACTTGAATCATTATAAAATCATTTTTTCAATTGGAATCACTAAAATACCTTCTGCTCCTGCATTTTTCAATTGCTCAATCATATCCCAAAAATCACTTTCTTGAATAACGCTATGTACACTACTCCAACCTGGTGTCGCTAAAGGCAAAACGGTCGGACTTTTCATGCCAGGCAACAATGAAATAATTTTCTCTAATTGATCATTTGGCGCATTTAATAACACATACTTATTTTTCTTTGCCTTTTTAACTGACTCCATTCTAAATAACAAACGATCTAAAATTTGTTGCTGCTCAACTGTAAAATTTTTATGCTTAATTAGCACTGCTTGAGATTTTAAAATAGTATCAGCTTCTTTTAAGCCATTCATAAATAAAGTTGACCCACTGCTTACTAAATCACAAACAACATCCGCTAAGCCAATACCAGGAGCAATTTCAACACTTCCACTAATTTCATGAATTTCAGCTTGAACTTTATTTTCATCCAAATATTTTTGCACTAAAACAGGATAACTAGTTGCAATTTTTTTACCTGCTAAAAATTGTGGTCCTGTAAATTCTTCATTTTTACGCACTGCAAAACTTAGTCGACATTTCCCAAACCCAAGTTCATAGGTTACTTCCACCTTTTTTGCTTTTTCATACACTACATTTTCACCAACAAAACCAATGTCAGCTACTCCATCCTCCACATATTGTGGAATATCGTCGTCACGTAAAAAGAAAAGTTCTAATGGAAAATTAGTAGCATCTGCTTTTAATTTGTTTACACCATTGCCTATGTCAATGCCGCATTCCTTCAACAAACGCATTGAGTCTTCATTGAGTCTACCAGATTTCTGAATTGCTAATTTTAATCGCATACTACTTATATATATTAGTTATAGTTATAAATTAAAAGGGCTTACTAATCAGTAAGCCCTTTGGTTAAATATAGTTACATACCTACATCCCATAGCTTACCCAATGGATAGCAAATGATGATGATGGATATGGTTGTTTAAATTCATGACACAAATTTACGACCCTTTTATAAAATACCCAACAAAAAAGGATTTTTTTGCTTAATTTGTCCAAAATACGATTACAATTACTCAACAAACAATTGTTTTTATGCGCTTGCTACCCCTAACTGCAATATTATCAATAGTAACACTTTCATTTTGTGCTCAAAAAGAGGCACCTAGCCCGATTCCACTTCCAGATCCTGTTACTCCTACTAC
>JBDKFR010000038.1:0-27668 GCA_039798645.1 Bacteroidota bacterium | reverse complement strand
GACTTTTATGTAGTATTTTAATACTATGTATGTTTAGTTTTGGTTATTCACAAGCCAATGTAAGTTCAACAGGAATTTCAATTCAAGGTATTGCTAGGGATAATACTAATAACGCACTGGCAAACCAAACAAATTTTCCTGTAGTTGTTTCAATTTTCACCGGAGCAGGCACAAATGAAAAAACCTTAATTACTCAAAATGCAAACGTAAATACAGACGATTGGGGAGTTTTTTCCTATACATTACCCGTTACTAGTGCCGATTTTTTTACTATTTCAAATAATGAATGTTGGGTAAGAATTACTAATAATAATAATGTTTTTGTACAAGAACAGTTAAGAGCTGTTCCTTATGCAATTCAGGCACAAAATGGAGTGCCAACTGGAGCTATAATGGCTTATTTAGGCTCGACAGCACCTTCAGGATGGATGTTAGCTGATGGAAGTGCCATTCCTCAAACTGATTCGGTATATTCCAAATTGAAAGCAATTTATGGAACTAATGTGCCCAATTTAAAAGGGTTATTTTTAAGAGGCACTGGTACAAATGGTACAACAAGTACATATGTAGGCCCTAGTTTAAAAGCTACACAGGCAGATAGTTACAAAGCGCATACACATCCGTTGACCATTTCTGGTACAACATCTAATAATGGTGCACATAGTCATGATGCGAGATGGTTTAGAGATGGATCAGGTATTGGGGCACTACCAAATCCAATTGACGCACTAGATGGAAATAATCCTGATGGAGCTGCAAGAACGATGACAAGGGCTTCCGGAAGCCACGCACATAGCTTAACTGTAAATGTAAATACTTCTTCAACGATTCAATCTACAATAGCCACTTCAACTGAGACGCGTCCTGCTAACTATGGAGTGAATTATATTATCAAAATCTAATAACTAATTATACTATACATACTATTATGAAAAAATATATAATCATATTGTTGTTGCTGATTACATCATCTATGTCTTTCAGTCAAGCATTGGTTAGATCATCAGGTATATCTGTACAAGGTATAGCAAGAGACAATGGTGGAGTTGCGCAAATAAACCAATCCTTATCCATTAATGTTAATTTATATTATTTTAATAACAGCAACCAAGAGGTTGTTTTTATAACAAGAACTGGTAATATTACCACTGATGGATTCGGAGTTTTTACCTACGTGATTGATATAAATGCTTCAGAGTTTGCAAAAATTGCAAATTATAATGCATACTTAAGAATCAGTTCTTCAAATACAGTTTATGTTCAGGAAAAGTTAAAAACAGTCCCTTATGCAATCCATGCTCAAAATGGAGTTCCAACTGGTTCTATTATTTCTTATGCTGGTTCAACTCCCCCAGTTGGTTGGTTGATCGCTGATGGGAGTGCAATTGATGTAAAATACACTGCTTTAAGAGCCATTTTTGGAGCGAATTTACCAGACTTGAGAGGTGTTTTTTTAAGAGGTACTGGTACGCAACCCAATCCGTCTACTAATGGTAGATTAGTTGGCCCATCATTAAGACAAATACAAAATGATGGTATCATAAACCACACTCATGCTTTTAGTTGGACGGGTACTGCAAATACTGCAGGTGATCATAGTCATGATGCAGCATTTGATAGATGGGGTTCGAATAATCCTATCCCTTGGGCTTTTTCAGATGATGGTATTGAAGCATCAGCTGGATCGGCAGATGATAATTGGTTGCCAAGTTGGTTTTCAACAGCTGGGGCACATACCCATACCTATAATATTACAGACCAAAGTTTGAATAGTGTAGGATCTACAGAGACAAGACCAGCTAACTATGGTATCAATTACATCGTTAAAATTTAAGAAGTAAGAAAATGAAAAATATATTAATCACTACTGCCATCATGTTTTCTGCATTGTTAACTAATGCACAGGCAAGAGTTACGTCTACTGGTATTTCTATACAAGGAATTGCAAAGGATGGGAGTAATGCAGCACTTGTCAATCAAGCGGTTCCCATTGCCATTGAAATTTATTATACAGCAAATAGTACCAATTTTAGTATTGCTTCACAAACAGGAACTGTAAATACAGATGGCTTTGGATTTTTTGCATACGTTGTAAATATCGATAGCTCTAAGTTTATCAAAATCTCCAATAGAGAAGCTTATATAAAAATTTCTGCTAATGGAGTCATTTTTGCAAATGAAAAGTTACAAGCAGTTCCATATGCCATTTATGCTCAAAATGGGGTGCCAACTGGTACTGTTATGCCATTTGCAGGTGAAACTATCCCAGATGGTTGGTTGCTAGCAGATGGTAGCGCTATTCCTTCAGATGAATTTTACAAACCTCTAAGAGATATGTTGGGCTCTTCATTTTTGCCTAATTTAAAAGGCTTGTTTTTAAGAGGTGCAGGTGCGGGCACTAGTTATACTGGACCCAATTTGCAAGCGCTACAATTAGATGCGATTCAATCACATGCACATAGCTTAAGTTATACTGGATCAACAACAAGTACAGATGGAAGCCATACCCATGACGGTTATCAAGATCGAGGTGGTTCGACTAATCATAGTGGTACCTACATGGATGGTTCTAATGGTGGGGATGAACAATGGTTGGGGTCTTGGTTGAGAAATGCTGGTGCACATACGCATATAATAAGTGGAAATGGAACTAGTTCAAATCCGAATATTGGCGCAGTGGAGACAAGACCAGTTAACTATGGAGTAAATTTTATTATTAAAATCTAAGTTAACTATTACAAAAATATCTGCGTTCGTTTAAAAATATACTCATGAGAAAAATTATATTATCGTCCTTATTTTTATTTCCTATAATAGCGTTGTATGCGCAGGAACCTAAAGTTGGCGTAAAATTAAATATAGGTGCAGCATCTGGTACATATTCTTCTGCATCATTCATTGCAAATAGTCCAGGTAAAGTTACGATGCATATTGGTGCACCATTTATGGGTGTCATTGAGACGAATGTGAATTCATATACTTATACAAATACAAGAACGGTTGATATAGGTTTTCCTTGGGGCGTAACTTTGGTAAATAATACTTTTTCTCGAGATGAGTTCACTGTTTCAAAAGGCTATTTTACTGATCGTATTGAATTAAACTGGAGAGTATTAAACAATAGTAGCAATATTAGCTCATATCAAATTTTCAGGTCTGAGGATTTAGAATCGAGTAACCCAATTTGGGGGAATCCAATAAGTGTTTTAGCAAGTAATGCTACTTCATATATTGATCAAACTGCAGAAGGGGGGAAAATATATCGATATAAAGTTAAAGTGATTGGTGTTGCAAATACTTCTTTAGCTGGTGCAGAAGCTGAGTTAACCAATTTCATTAATGGTATTGGTTATAGAAACCCAACTGGTATTATTACAGGGAGTATTACATTCAAAGGAGGTAATCCTGTTGAAAATGTATTAGTAAGTGCAGTTGCAGAAGGTGCAAGTGAGCAATTAGGTAAAGCAGTATATGTGCCTTCTAATGGATTTATTGGGGTTACTAAAATTAAAAATGCATTAACAGATTCATTTACCATTCAAACTTGGTTAAAACATGATTCTTTAAATGCAGGCACTTCACAACAAGTTAAAATTTTTGATTTATTTAGTAATACAGGTGAAATTTTAACTGCGACTTCGCAAATTTCATCAAATACTTTATCAATTACTATTGGTAATTCTGTTTTTGTGATGCAAGGGCAATTGCCAACAGGAAGAATAAATAATAAAGGGGATGATATTTTTGCTGATATTTCTACCTTTGAAAGTAATTACATGCATTTAACTTTTGTATTAAAGGATGGAAAATTACCGTTAATTTATATTAATGGAAGACCCATCACTGCTGCTTATTATCAAATAATCGCAAATGTTACAGGAGTCAATACAAATACATTAAACACATCAGGCGTTAGTATTTTAAATGTTAATACGAACGAAGAAGGGAATATTAGAAATTGGAATGCAATTCATTTTGGAGGATTGTCAAATGCTTATTTTGATGATATTAGAATTTATAATAAAAATATTAGTGATAATGAAGTTAAATTAAACTACCGAAGATATTTAAGAGGAGATGATGCAGGCTTGGTTGTTTATTTAAGAATGGATGAGGGCGGAGGTAAATCAGTTTATGATTTGTCATTTAAAGGGGCCACTTTCAATGGTAATGATGCTAGTTTTTATCAATCCAATTCATCCAATTGGGTTTGGTGGAATGCAGCTAATACACCATCAAGAGATCAGCTTGGTATTTATGGTATTACCAATGCTAGTGGTAGTTATACAATTGCAGCAGTTCCTTATAAAGGATCGGGCGAGCTATTTAAAATTACCCCATCATTAGGCGTACACAAATTTAATCCATCACAAGAATCTGTATTTATTGGTTCATCATCAAGTGTAATTAATCGATTAAATTTTGTGGATGAATCTTCCTTTGTGTTCAGAGGTCGTGCACTTTATGATAGTAGAGGTGTATTTCCTGCAACAACCGATGCGCCAATTACTGGTGATATTCGTGATAATGAGGTATACAATGCTTACACTGTTGGCGATTTAAATTATCCGAAAGGAGAATATTGGGGTGAGTATGGCACAGGGAACGATTCAAGTAGAATAGTTCGATTAAGGAGATATGCACCAATAGCTTTGGAAGGCGCTTTTGTTTATGTTGATAATCAAATTATATTGGATGTAAATAATTTGCCTGTCTTAACAGATGCAAATGGGCAATTCAGAATTCAAGTTCCAATTGGTAAACATAGTGTTTCTGTTAAGAAAACATTCCATAACTTAAAATATGACGGAAGATATCCTGCGATGGATTCTGTAACTGCTAATGGTTTAACAACTGCAGTCCCGACTTTTAAAGAATTCTATGAAGACAATGACGCAGAAGTAACTTTTATTGATACAACAAAAGTTACTGTAGTTGGTAGAGTAGTTGGGGGGCAAAAAGAATTAAATAAACCTATTGGCTTTGGATACAATGGTGCTTTCTCAGTCAATAAACCTGCTAAACCTGGAGCAACACCTGAGCAAATGGTAGTTTCTTCAATAAACAATATTGGAACCGCTCGAATTACTTATGGATATAGACAAGCCGGTCTTATTGGAGATATACCAAATGCATTTAAGGCTAATTTTTCTACTGATTCAGTAACTGGGGAATATCGAATTAATTTATTGCCTTTAAGATATGAATTGAATGAAACAAATTTATATATTGGTTCTCAGCATCCAGATGCGATGAAAACATTTTTGAATGAGGATTTCATTTTGAATTATACGGACATTCCGGTTTTGCAAAAATCAGCAGCAACTATTACTGATTCACTTAATAATACTGATACTTTAGCGAGATCTAAACCTTATCATTACGTAAAAAATTATCCATATTTTGCAACTCCTCAAATATCTTTATTAGAGCAACTTGCTGATACCACTTTTAAGGTTGGAGATAGCACATATAAAGTAGCAAGTAGTTTTACTAGACCTATATATACGCAATTGCAAGATTATACTATTAAGTTTCAAAGACAAGAACGTTATTATAATTATGAAAAAGCAGATTCTTTAAGTATAGTTCCTGCAACGCAAGGAACTTTATCAATCACTAATAATTTTGCGTATCCAGCTTCAGAGAGTGTAACCACTGATGAAAATGATGAAAGCAAGTTAATCTACAAATTTAAAGTTGGTACAGCTAATACAAGTGTAAATGATAATTTTACGAATACACTATCAGCTAATTATGTATTAAATGGAAATGCTACATCAATTCCTGGAGTGAGGACTAATGCAGTTGTATTAGGAGGTGCTCCTGATGGATCTCAATCCTTTACTACACAAGGTCCGGATAAAATTGATTTTATTTTACGTGACCCGCCAGGTTCAGGAAGTAGTGCAACAATTGAAAAGGGAACTTCTTTGTCATTGACATCTGACAATCAGTTTGTTTATAATTCAACTGCAAAAGTAGATTTAATTATTACTACAGGTGTTAAGTTTATAACGGGTGTTGGGGTGGCCATTCCATCAGATGCTACGAATGAAGTAGGAGCTAGAATTAACATCAATTATGGTACCACTGCGGGTAAGGCATTAAATACAAAATATACTTTTGGACAATCTATTTCAACAAGTTCTAGCAGTGATATTACTGGCTCTTCAGCAGATATTTATATAGGAAATTCTACCAATTATTTTTATGGCATGTATGATAATATTGCTGTTACTGAAAATCAAAGATTTGATGCAAATAATAATAGTTTATCTATTCCGTTGGCTACTACTGCGGGTACTAAATATATCACAAAGAATAAAGCAATTTATTATTCACCTGACGGACAGGCAACTACATTTGCCTATAGTCAAAACTATATTTTGACCGAATTGATTCCAATGTATCAAAACATTTTGAATGGATTAAGAAATGGATCTTTACAATCAGGCGGCCAATCAAATTTAAAAGATAGTAGTTGGTATAAAGGTTCAATTGATGCTTGGAGATCGGCAATTTTCCGAAATGAAGCAAGAAAGTATCTTGTATATAAAGAGTTGACAAGAGACAGCCTTAAAAAAGCAATTAGAAATAACATTCAAGAACAATATTCAATTGGAGTGTCTGGCGCCAGCACTTTATCTACTGTTGGTAGCCACGTATTAGATATGTTTGATAAAACTTTTTATAAAAACTTATCTATTGACTCAAAAGTGGGTAGTTATGGTGAGTCACTTGAAATTGCAAATACTACATCCTATGTAACCAATTTTACATTGGGACTAGGTATTGGCGTATTAATGGAACAAAATGCTATTGTAAGTGGAACTGGATTTAAAATGAAAGTTGAAAATGAAAACGTAAGTACCTATAATTACAACCAACAACAGGATTTAGAAAGTACCACAAAAGTCTCTTACACATTATCTGATACTGATCCATTTAACGTTTTAAGCGTTGATGTGGTCAATTCATTTGACGGAAACGGACCAATATTTATAAGAAAAGGGGGTATTTCATCTTGTCCAGCAGAGCCAGCAGATTCAACTCGTTTCTTCATGCCTTCATTATTATCAAGATATAATAATCAAAATTATTCAATTGATAGTTTAGTATATAATGAGGCTGATTCTAATAAAGTTGAAATTTCAGCAGGTACCATCTTTGTGCAAAAACCAGTCATTACTGTAAGGAACAATACCGCTTATGGTGTTCCTGCAACTGGTAAAGCACAGTTTATTTTAACTTTGCAAAATGCATCAGTTTTAGAGCCTTCCTCAAGTGATTTTAAACTTTCCGTAAACCCAGCGTCTAATCCAGATGGGGCTAGATTTAATATATCTTCACAAGGAGTGCCAATTACTTTGAATGGCTCAAGGGCTATACAGTATACGGTATTTATGGAAAAAGGTGCAGCAGATGTTTTTGATTATGAAAACATTCAACTTGATTTTGGTTCGGTTTGTGATGGTAATGTAAGTGCGTCAGTTTTCATTTCTGCTCATTTCGTTCCTTCTTGTACTAAAGTTGACATTGCAGCTCCTACTGATAATTGGAGCGTAAACTATACAACATCAAATAATAATGGAGTAACTATACCGGTATCAGTTGTGATAAATGGGTATAATACATCATTTGATAGCTTTAAACGTATGGCATTACAATATCGTTCACAAGGTTCTCCAAGTTGGACGACACTTAAATACTATGTGACAAGCGCAGCTGAAAAAGCTGAATTAGTTACACAAGGTTATGAAGCTGCATTAATTGAAGTTATTAATGGTACTGAGTTAAATTATGCATGGGATGTTGCAAGATTAAGAATTGCTGATGGAAATTATGAAATGAGAGGTACAAGTTATTGTTCAAATGGTACCATTTTTGAATCTATACCAATTACGGGTAAAGTGGATTTAAATCCGCCAGTATTATTTGGAACGCCTACGCCTACTGATGGTATTTTATCATTAGGCCAAGACATTAAAATAAAATTCAATGAGCCGATTAAAAAAATGGGGTCATTAACAAGAGCAGAAATGGTGGTTCAAAAAAATCAATTATTAGTTGATCATAGTGTTGCCTTGTCTTTTGATGGAACAAATACAAGCGCAACCTTATTGCAGCCATTCTTAAAAGCTGGAAATATTACTGTTGAGTTTTGGTTAAGAAACGGAACTACCTCAACGAGTCCTGCTCAAATTATTGGACAATCAAATAGTTTTAGCATTTCAACTACAGCATCAAAAATGACTTTTGCTATAGGGGCACAATTTGTTTCTGCTGATATCAATAATGATGGTTCTTATCACCATTACGCATGTACATATGACGAATCAAATGGTAAGTTAACAATTATAGAAGATGACATGATACTTATTTCAGTAGCAAAGGGTAGTAATTTGTTGTCTGATAACAATAGTTCAATTTTACTTGGAGGTTCAAATTTTAAAGGGAAAATGCATGAATTAAGAATTTGGAACGTTGCTATTTCTCGAGAAACGTCAGTGGCAAATATGTATAGTTCCTTAGTTGGAAATGAAGATGGGTTATTAGGTAATTGGCCAATGAATGAAGGACATGGATTATTAGCAAAAGATATCGCTAGATATAAGCATATTTCATTACAAAATGTTAATTGGAGTATTTTCCCTAATACACAATCATATGTGTTTGACGGAAATAAATATTTGACTTTAAGTAATGCTTCTAGATCTATATTTTCATCTACAATGGATGGAACCATAGAGTTTTGGTTTAAAACAAGTTCAAAAATTCCTGCTACCATTATTTCTAATGGACGTGGAGATACAACTGATGATTTAACAAGTTCTGGTTATAGAAACAAATGGTCTTTTGATTTAAATGCAAATGGTATTTTATCGCTTAAGGCTGAAAATCAAACCTATAATTTTGGAACTCAAAATTTAGCTGACGGTACATGGCACCATGCAGCAGTTGTATTAAGAAGAAAGGGTAATTTGTTAACCTATATTGATGGTGCTCAAACACAAAGTTATCCAACTCAAGGCCTAGGTGGTTTCTCAAATGCTGTTTTATATGTTGGTGCTAGAGGTCAAGTTAAAAATGGTTCAATTCCAACAATTGATCGAAAATATGTTGGTCAAGTAGATGATATCAGAATTTGGAATATGGCCAAGCCAGCGGATCAAATTGCAGAAGACATGTATTTTGAACAGGATTATTTAACTACTGGTCTAGTTATGTATGCACCATTAAATAGTCCTGAACAAACTAGTAACAATGGGCCTAAATACTATTATCCTTTAAATGCATTTGAAAAAGTAAGTGATTATGCTACCTTATCAACGGGTAGTACTTTAAGCTATTCAACGATTACACCACCTATTAAACCTATACGAAACAGAGAATTCATGGTTGTTAATACAGTTATTAATAACGATGAAATGATTTTAAATCCTGCAATTACCGATTGGGCAAGTATAGAGAAAAAGGTTGCTTATATTACCGTTGCCAATATGTTTGACATGACTGATAATATGCAGGAGTCGCCAATCACTTGGACTGCATTTATTACTAAAAACCCATTAAAATGGTTTATAGAAGGTTATAGTAACACATTGAATATTTCAGTGAATGAAAAACAAACCAAAAATTTCCAATTAGTATTGACTAACGTTAGTGGTTTGCCGCAAAATTATTCAATAAGTTTACCTTCTTGGTTAACTGCACAAACTAAGTCTGGAACGATTGCTCCTAATAGCCAATTCAAAATTAGCTTGGTAGTTGACTCTACTATTTCAGCTGGAAATTATTTCGATGAATTAAAATTAATTTCTAGTTACAATTACGTCGAGAAAATACAAACTAATTTAAGGGTATTAAGGTTAGAACCAGATTGGAACTTTAATCCATCTAGTTTCGAGGAGAATATGAATATTATTGGTAAAATCAAAATTGATGGTATTCTAAGCAATGATATTCATGATAAGTTAGTTGCTTATTATATGGATACAGTTAGAGGCATTGCGCCAATTCAATATGATCCTAAATTAGATGAATATTTTGCCATGTTAACAATTTATGGGTCATCAGAAGATGCTGGGTTGCCAATTAATTTCAAAATATGGGATGCTTCAGCTGGTATTTTGAAAACAGCAGCTTATAATAATGTTTCAACAATTCAGTTCCAACCTAACTTAACATCAGGTAATTATCGTTCTCCAATTATATTCACTAATTCGGGTTATGAATCACAAATTGTAAATGTGAAAAAAGGATGGACATGGTTGTCATTTAATGTTGAAGATTCAAGCTTTAGAAATTTAAATACTTTCTTTAGAACTTCTAAATTAACACAAGGAGATATTTTGAAAACTTCAAGTCCTGCACTATTTGATATTTATAACGTTTCGCCAATTGCGGGTCAAAGTGGTTGGTTTGGTTCAATATCATTAAATGGTGGCTTGAACCCACTAAAAATGTACAAGGCAAAAATTGCAATTCCACAAAATTTAATGATTACTGGATTGCCATTAGACTTAGGAGTTAAATCGTTTAATTTGGATACCAACTGGATAGGTTTACCATATATTGCTAATCGAAATTTATCAGTAAATGAAGCATTGGCATATTTAGATGTTCAAGACGGAGATATTATTAAATCTCAGTCTCAGTTTGCCATTTATGATAATGTTTCTAAAAAATGGAAAGGAAGTTTGACAACCATGACAGTAGGAGAAGGATATATGGTTAAAATTGGTAAAGCACAATTGTTTAAATATCCTCCATATGCAAATGCGAATAGTCAAACTTTGGCTAAACCAGAGCTGCCTACATTTGTAAATGGTATTCAAACGAATGCAATTACTTCAATACAATCAAGTATTACAACTGAGCCTTTAGTGAAAATTGAATCAAGTTCAATTAAGTTAAATGAACATTTGTCAAGCTTTGCAGAAACAATGAATATGGTTGCAAAAATTCCTAACGAATTTGACAGGGTTGAATTTTACAATAGCCAAACGAATGAGTTAATTGGACAATCACAAACAATAATGGATGGCGTCAATAAACTTGTATTTTCCACAATTTACGGCGACACTAGTTTTGGTATAAAAGCGAAGCTTTCAAATAGTAGTGAAACTGTAACTGCTTCTAATAATATTATTTTCACGCCAAATAATGTACTTGGAAGTATTAAGTCTCCATATTTGCTTGATGTAAATAAATCCACCTCACTTGAATTAAATGCATATCCAAATCCATTTATTAGTGATGTTACTATTGAATTCAACGCTGATATTAACGGGGAAGCTGTATTCAATATTTATAATGATCAAACTAAGTTGATTGAATCTAAGGTTATTAATGTAACAAAAGGATTGAATAAATTTAAATATCATGTAAGTAAAGCAGCCATTGGAAATTATATAGTATTTAAGGTAGATGTTGGCGAAAAACACTATACCAAATTATTAATCAAACAATAAATATGAGAAGATATATTCTAAGCTTATTCATATTTATTTTACTTTCCAATGTTGGGTATACGCAAGACCCAACATGGAAAGTAAATGAAGGGGCATTTCAACAAACTGAAACTTTAATTTGTAAATTGTCTATTAATGGGGTTATGTTGGAATCACCAAATGATATGGTTGGTGCTTTTATAGGGGGTGAGTGTCGAGGTGTTTCAAAACCCACTTACATTGCTTCCTTAAATAAATATTTAACTTATTTGACAGTATTCTCTAACACACAAGGAGATACGATTACATTCAAATTATTTAACAGTAAAACTGGACAGGTTGTTGATGCTGTTAATAAATTAGCATTTAAAATAAACGAACATATAGGATCTGCTTTTCAGACTTACCGAATATCAAGCACTAAGTTAAGTTCGGAATCTAAATTATTAAGTTTTGGTTTTTCAAATGCTTCTGTTGATTCAATTAGGGTAGAAACAAATGTAACGACAGGGGAGAAAACCAATGTTTACTTTATTCCACAAAATACAAATAAAACAAGTTTAGTGCCAACTTTTTCAGTTAGTGCAGCAGCTAATGTGTATGTATTAGAAAAGCCGGTCGTATCTGGAGTTACAAATTTCGATTTCACTACTGATAAAAATTTTCAAATTGTTTCAGAAGATGAGTCATCACTTACAAATTTTAACGTATCAGTTAGAAATTCTATTAGTTGTGCTGATAGTTCAAAATATGCTCCAGTTATAACAAAGGATATAAGTGGAAATTTAAATTCCTCTGTTAATTATAATAATATTTGGTACAAGGATGGGCAGGTAATTATTGACACAGGTAAATCAATTAAACCTACTGCATCAGGTTTATTCAAAGTGAAAACGAAATTTGGTTACTGTTTAAGTTCTTTTAGTGCGCCATATTATTTTTTAATCACTGATTTGATTAATATCGATAACGGTCAATTTATAAAGGTCAACCCAAATCCATTTAAGCAATATTTTACTTTAGACTTTTCACTTAATATTTATCAAAAATTAAATATTAAGCTTATTAGCCTAACAACTGGAAATATAGTATTTGATAAATATAATGTTTATTCAGGATCAGTTTTGCAGCCTAATAATTTATTACCAGGGTTATATGTTTGCATGGTTTATTCAGCCGATGGTAAATTGAATTATCAGTTTAAATTGATGAAAATATAATCATAGTTATGAGTAATACAATTACAACAAATCTTTTTTCTAAATTATCTGATAGAGAGTCTGAAATTGCACATTTGATTTTAGAAGGAATGAAAACAAATGATATTGCATCACAATTAAACGTAAAGTCTAATACTATTTCAACCTTAAAAAAGAGATTATTTGAAAAAGTTGGTGTTGAAAGTTCAATACAACTGTACAAATTAGCAATTAAGGAAGGAGTGATAGCTTAGGTTAAAACGCTACATGATGGTTGCTCCGCAACATCCTTTTCGGATTTGATTGCTCACCTAGGATGGTTGCTTCGCAACATCCTTTTTGTATGATTGCTCCCTTCGGTCGCATCCTTACCCAAAGCCCTTCAGATGGTTGCTCCGCAACATCCTTTTCGCATTGGTCGTACCCAAAGCCCTTTAAAAACATCAACGGAGTTGATGTTTTTGTTTTTACATTCTCGCCGGCGCCCAAAAGCAAGCTTTCGGCACCGTCTTAAATGCAAAAACCCACGCTGTTCGCGCGGGCTTTGTGACCCCGTCAGGATTCAAACCTGAAACCTTTTGATCCGTAGTCAAATACTCTATTCAGTTGAGCTACGGGGCCATTCCGTTTTACAGCTAGGCTATAAAGGGGAGCAAATATACCCCAAAATCCTATTTTACCAAAGGATTTGAGCAAATAATTGGCTAAATAATTGACTTATAAGCGCTTATTCTAGTAGTGCCATCTTACAAAGGCCTCAAGTGCAGCATATTTAGTAAGTCCTAAACGAGCATATAAATTGGCTGTATTTGCGTTGCGGATTTCGGCTCTTTGCCAAAATTCTCTTGCATCAGACCCTTGGAAAGGAACACTGTCCTTTTGTGATTGATGTATGAATATGCCGAAACGTTTTTTCATTACTTGGTCTGGGCTCATTGGTACTGCCATTTCAATTTCTGAAATGTCCCATTCCTGCCAAGCACCTTTATATAACCATACCCAACAGTCTTTTACCCATTCGTCACCTGCTGCTTTTAACCTACGCATGCTTTCAAAAATAACTTCTAAACATACTTTATGTGTACCATGTGGATCTGCTAAATCACCTGCACAAAAAATTTGATGAGGCTTTACTTTTTTCAATAAATCCATTGTGATTTTAATGTCTTCTTCACCCATTGGCTTTTTATCAATAGCACCTGTTTCGTAAAAAGGTAAATTCAAAAAGTGATAATTATCTTCGGCTATGCCAACATATCGGCAGGTTGCTTTTGCTTCACATCTTCTTATCAATCCTTTAATGGCTCTTATTTCATTGGTGTCTAATTCACCTGCTTTTTTACCACCTAAAAAGGAACGAGCTTCCGTTAATATTTCATTACTCTTTTTGTTATCTATGCCAAACATTTCTTCAAATCCAACCGCAAAGTCTAAAAAGCGTGTTACAAATTCATCGGTCACTGCAATGTTTCCACTTGTTTGATATCCAACATGTACCTCATGTCCTTGATCATGTAAACGCATAAAGGTTCCACCCATACTTATGATGTCGTCGTCAGGATGAGGTGAAAATATCATTACACGTTTTGAACTTGGAGTGCTTCGCTCAGGGTGTGCTGGTATAACTGCATTTGGTTTTCCACCTGGCCATCCAGTAATAGAATCACGTAACATGTAAAATACTTGAAGGTTGATATCATACACAGATTCCTTTAATACTAGTAAATCAGCCAAGCTATTTTCCTTGTAATCATCTGCAGTTAAACTCAAAACGGTTTTATCTAGCTTCAACGCCAATTCAATGACTGCTTTTTTAATCATTTGTGGTGTCCAGTCAGCTGTTCCTGTTAACCAAGGTGCTTTATGACGTGTAAGTTCATCAGCTGCATATTCATCAATGATAAATGTGCAATCATCATGATTTTGTAAAACACTTGCAGGTACTTGTTCAGTGATATCGCCTTCAACAGCTTTTGCAACAATCTCAGCTTTATTTCCCCATGCTAATAAAACAATTTTCTTGGCTTTCATGATGCTGCCAATACCTACGGTGATAGCTAATTTCGGCACCTTACTCAAATCATGCCATTCATATAAATTTGCCATCCTTGTTTGATGATCTAAATGAATGATTCTAGTTTTTGAATGAAAGCTTGAACCTGGTTCATTAAATCCTATATGGCCATTTTTACCGATACCTAATATTTGTAAATCAATACCTCCAATTTTTTCAATTGTTTGCTCGTAAGCTAAACAACTTTCTTTTACTTCCTCTTTATTCCATTCTGAATTTGGAAGATGAATATTTTTAGGATCAATGTCAACATGATCAAATAAATGTCTGTGCATGAAGCTCCAATAACTTTGATAAGCATTACGAGGAATAGGATAGTACTCGTCTAAGTTTATAGTGATGACGTTTTTGAAACTTAATCCTTCTTCTTTATGTAATCGAACTAATTCTTTGTACAAAAGAATAGGAGTAGCACCTGTTGCCATTCCTAAAACACAAGGTAATCCTTGAGCTTGTTTTTCTTTTATTAAGGTTGCAATTTGAGCGGCTAAAGCATTAGACCCTTCTGTTGGGTTCTTGAAAATTTTAACCGGTACTTTTTCAAATGATTCTAGCATAGCAATCGTTTCAATGTTGTAATATAAATATACAAAAAAACGCTCTTTTTTAGGGAGCGTTTTTTAAATTAATCAACTTTATTAATCTTAATCATATTAGTCGGTAAATGCAATTGTACTGGTGTACTTCCTGTATTTACAACGATATCGTCTTTTTTAACAAACCCACTTCCTTTTAATATTTGAATTTGGTCTGTGATTATTTTATCTAAGCTTTCTTCCTTGTCATAATAAAATGCTTTAACACCCCAGCTCAAACTTAATTGGTTCACTAAACTCTTTTCTTTTGTGAAAATGAATAATGGCGATTTTGGGCGGAAGCTACTTAGCATAAACGCGGTGTAACCACTTTGTGTCATACCAACTAAACCTTGTGCATTTGCATCTTCAGCTAGCTTACAAGCATTATAGCATAAAGCATCGCTTATGAATGAAGGAGAATGTGGTTGAGGTTTTAAATCCTCTGATCTGTTATAGTTGTAACCATATTGCTCTACTTCAGAAATGATTTTACGCATTGTTTCAATAACCAATACTGGGAATTGACCAGTAGCAGTTTCACCGCTTAACATTACTGCATCAGCACCTTCGATTACCGCATTGGCAACGTCAGTGATTTCTGAACGGTTTGGTTTAACACGGTCAATCATGGATTCCATCATTTGTGTTGCTACAATTACAGGCTTCGCTCTATGCAAACATTTTTTAATAATTTCTTTTTGTATTAAAGGAATTTTCTCAACTGGTAATTCAACTCCTAAGTCACCTCTTGCAACCATGATACCATCACTCGCAACTATAATGTCACGTAAGTTAACAATGGCTTCTGGCATTTCAATTTTAGCAATGATTTTGGATTTGCTTTTGTGCTTATTTAAAATGTCTCTCAACATCTCAATGTCTGCAACACGCTTCACAAAACTTAATGCTACCCAATCCAATTCTTCTTTAATAATGAATTCGGCATCAATTAAATCTTTTTCTGTTAATGCTGGTAATGAAATTTTTGTATCAGGTAAATTCAATCCTTTTTTTGAAGATATAATACCACCTAAGCTTACCGTAACTTTTACATCATTATTCGCTTCTACACTTTTTACTTTTACTTCAATCTTACCATCGTCAATCATAATTGTATTTCCAACAACCACATCACCTGCAAGGTTAGGGTAGGAAACATATATTTTTTCCATGGTACCAATGCACTTTTCATTTGTCAATGTTAGTACATCACCCACTTTAACTTCTAAACGGTTATTTTCAATTTCACCAACTCTTAATTTAGGACCTTGTAAGTCACCTAATATGGCAACTGTTAATCCTAATTCTTTATTAATACCACGAATATTGTCAATGATTTTTTTCTTGTCCTCGTGACTGCCATGAGAAAAATTTAATCTAAAAACATTTACCCCTGCAATGACCAAGGCTTTTAATTGATCATAGGTTTCACATGCTGGACCTACTGTTGCTACGATCTTAGTTCTATGGTGTACTTGCTTTAAGTTTTGTTCGCTCATTTTATTATGTGTGTTATTATTTATTTTATTTAGCTAAAATTAGCTTGCAAGAATCTTTACAATTCTCAACCATTCTTCCGAAATTTTTTGTTTTGCTTTTACTGCGTTGTCAAGTGGTGTGTATTTCATTTTGTTGTCCTCAATACCCACCATAACATTGTGTGTGCCATTTAGTAAACATTCAACAGCATGATATCCCATTCTGCTTGCTATTAAACGGTCTAAACAACTTGGGGCACCACCTCTTTGAATATGTCCTAAAATACAAACACGAATATCTGCATTTGGTAATCTTTCTTTTAAGAAATTACCTACTTCATTACCTCCACCAAACTCATCACCTTCAGCAACTACAATAAGATTGACTAATTTTTTTCTTTTTTCCTTTTCAGTTAATGAACCTACTAAGGCTTCCATATCGGTTTTAGATTCTGGAATTAAAATATTCTCAGCACCTGTAGCAATACCGCTATGTAAGGCGATATATCCTGCATCACGTCCCATTACCTCTACAACAAATAAACGATCATGAGCATCAGCGGTGTCTCTGATTTTATCAATGGCTTCAACGGCAGTATTTACGGCAGTATCGAAACCAATGGTGAAATCGCTACCCGCAATGTCCTTATCAATCGTGCCAGGTAATCCTATACAAGGAATGTCGAATTCGTTACTAAACTTTTGCGCACCCTTAAAACTACCATCACCACCAATGACAACGATGCCATTAATGCCTCTTTTTTTAAGATTATTATAGGCTATTTGACGACCCTCGGGTGTAAAGAAATCCTTACTTCTAGCCGTTTTTAAAATGGTACCACCTCGTTGTATAATATTTGCAACCGATTTTGAATCCATTGGAAAAATGTCGTCCTCAATCATACCATTGTAGCCACGCGTAACACCATATACTTCAAGTCCATGATAAATTCCTGTTCTAACAACTGCTCTGATGGCTGCATTCATGCCTGGGGAGTCTCCACCTGATGTTAATACGGCAATTTTAGTTACTTTTTCTACTGACATAATTTGTTCAATTGTACTTTAATGTATTGATTTACAATTATAAATCAACTGACTATCGTCTAAACGGAGCCCCAAATTTAATCAATTGAAGGCAATTTTCAACGATATCGTTTCCGATGTGGGTATTTTTCTGCTCATTTGCAATCAATTGTTAGTATTATTCATCCTAAAATCCATATTTGAATTTGTTTTATAAGTAAATTGATACAAATTATACATATGAAGAAATTATTTAAATTATCATTTTTGGCCCTTTTTTGGAGCTTTTCTATAAGCTCTTTAACTGCCCAAGAAAATACAGGGTATCAAGTTCCACCCAAAATAATCGCTGACTTATTATTAGCACCACCTACACCTGCGATTAGTGTTAACGGAACTGCTAAGTATATGTTAGTAATGGAGCGAAATTCTTATCCAACGGTCGAAGAATTGGGTCAGCCTGAATTAAAAATAGCGGGCCTTAGAATTAACCCATTAAACGCATCTTTAACCAGACAAACTTATATCAATCGCTTAGTTTTAAAACAAATAGGTTCTGATAAAAATATTGATATCAAAGGGATGCCATCAAATGTTTCTGCATTAAATCCAGTTTGGAATCACGCAGAAAATAAAATTGCATTTTTTAATGTTTCAACCAACAGAGTTGACGTTTATGTAATTGACATTACTACACAAACATGTAAAAAAATAAATACAGCCGCTGCTAACATCGTTCTTGGTAATACATTAGTATGGTTAGATGATGCAACAGTAATGTATAAAACAAATGTAAATGATCCGGCAAAAGTGGCTAAAAAACCGATTACTCCAAAAGGGCCTACAGTTCAAGAGAATTTAGGAAAGGTTGCTCCAAGTGTAACCTATCAAGACTTGATCAAGAATCCATTTGATGAATATCTATTTGAATATTTTACTACTGTTCAATTAGTAAAAAATAACAATGGGGTAGAAACAAAAATTGGTAAACCAAGTATCTTATCTAGTATTTCCGTTTCACCCAATAAACAATATTATTTAACACGCACTTTGAATAAACCTTTTTCCTATTTAGTTCCTTCTTATGGCTTTGCAGCAACATTAGAAATTACAGATAATAAAGGAAATTTAGTGCATAACTTGGCAACACTACCGTCTGCTGAAAATACGCCATCAGGTTATGATAATGTTCAAAATGTAGCGCGCGGTTTTGATTGGAGAAATGATGTGCCAGCAAGTATTGTTTATGCTATGCCATTAGACAGTGGATTAATTAAAAAGAAAGTGCCATTTCATGACGCAGTATATGTTTTAGAAGCTCCTTTTAAAGGTTCGCCAAAGGAACTTTTTAAAACAGAAAATAGATATAACAGGACTAATTGGGGTAATGACCAAGTGGCTTTAGTGTCAGAACAATTGCGTTCTAAACAAAAATATAGAGTAAGTTTATACAATAGTAAATTGAATACTATTTCCACTTTATATGAAGGTAATAGTACTGACTTATACAACAATCCAGGTAATCCAGTAACAGAAAAAAATAACTTTGGTGAGGATGTTGTTGCTGTATTAAAAGACGGACAAACCATTATGTTTAACAATACGACTGGCGCTTCTGCAAAAGGTGATTTACCTTATTTAGCAAAGTTTAATTTGCAAACAAAAAATAAAGAAATTTTGTGGAGATGTTCCGACGATTGTTTCGAATATGTTGCCGATGTTTTAGATATAAATAATTTAAAAGTCATCACAAGACGTGAAACGGAAAAAGAAGTTCCTAACTATTTTATAAAATCTGGTTCTTCATTAGATCAAACTCAACAAATAACTAAGTTTTTAAATCCATATATGGGTATGGATGGAGTAACCAAAGAAAAAATAAAATACAAGCGTAAGGACGGCATTGATTTAACCGGAGATTTATACTTACCTAAAGGATATGACAAATTAAAAGATGGCCCGTTGCCTAGTTTAATTTGGGCTTATCCTAGAGAGTTCACAAATGCAGCTGATGCTAGTCAAATAAGAGGTAACCAACATAAATTTACTATGTTATCATGGGGTTCTCCTGTATTTTATGTGACGCAAGGGTATGCAATTTTAGATAATGCTGAAATGCCAATTGTAGCAACCTCACCTGATAAAAAACCTAATGATGACTTTGTTAATCAGTTGGAATTGAATGCGGAAGCTGCAATCGATAAATTAGTTGAAATGGGTGTTGGTGATCGCAAGCGTATGGCAGTAGGAGGGCATAGCTATGGTGCATTTATGACAGCTAATTTATTAGCACATACTAATTTATTTAAAACAGGTATTGCACGCAGTGGTGCTTACAATAGAACACTTACTCCTTTTGGATTTCAAAATGAAGAACGTACTTTTTGGCAAGCTCCTCAATTGTATTTAGATATGAGTCCTTTTGCTTTTGCCGATAAAATTAAAGTACCGCTATTAATGACACACGGTGAAATGGATGACAATACAGGGACTTATCCAATTAATAGCGAGCGTTTATATGCTGCAATTAAAGGACATGGTGGTACAGCAAGATTTGTTTATTTGCCATATGAAGCCCATGGATACAAGGGAAAAGAAAATGTGTTGCATTTATTATATGAGCAAGGTCGCTGGCTGGATAAGTATTTGAGATAAATTGAAAATTTATATCTCAAATACTTATTATCTATTTGATTTTACTAGTTAAACTTAAAAAGGGGTCATCTTTGCAGATGACCCCTTTTTACATTTATGTTAATTAATAATAATTATTTCAAATACTTATTATCATTTTTTTTACTGCTTACTTTCAAGCGCTACTAAATCATTGAATGCTATTTCGTATTCCTTATTCATAGAACGGATTAAAGCATTTTTATCGTGATAGCTTTTTTCGATGGTTTGAAATTTAGTAACATCCGAATAAATCGCAGGATCGGCCATTTGCAACTCAATCTCAACTTTTTCTTTATTCAAGGTTTCAATATTATGCTCAAGCTGTGCAATTGCTTTTTGTAATTTCTGTATTTGCTTTTGCAATTCCTTGTCTATAGGAGCAGCTGCAGGTGTGTTTTTTACTTCAGGTGCAGCAACAGGTTCAGGTTTTGTTTTTTCGGTATTACCCGTTTTTTTAATCAAGTCAGGATTAGCCGCTTTATTTTTAGCCATTCTTTCTTTCCATTCAATCCATTCGTGGTAATTGCCTTTGAATTCGATGATTTTTTCATCTTCAATTTCCCAAATTTTATTCGCCGTTTTTGATATAAAATAACGGTCGTGACTTACCAAAATAATACTACCGTCATATTTGGTTAAGGCGTCAGCTAATAATTCAACCGTTACCATATCCAAGTGGTTGGTAGGCTCATCCAACATTAGAAAATTGGCTTTACTAATAATCGTTTTAGTTAAAGCGACCCTTGCTTTTTCACCTCCACTCAACACTTTAATTCTTTTATCCACTTCGTCACCACCAAATAAGAAGCAGCCTAATAATGCACGTAATTCTAAATCGGTTTTTTTGGTACCGCATTCCTGAACTTCCTGTAAAATGGTATTATTTAAATTCAAAGATTCCAACTGGTGCTGTGCATAAAAGCTTTCGTCTACATTATGACCCCAAACTCGTTCACCTTCATATTCTTCCATCCCAGCTACAATTCTTAATAATGTTGACTTTCCCTTACCATTCGCTCCAATCAATGCAATTTTATCGCCGCGTTCAATTTCAGCAAAAGCATTTTCTAAAATTACTTGTTTAGGGTAGGATTTACTCACGCCCTTTAAATCAACTAATACTTTACCCGGTGTTTTATCAACGGCAAAATTTATTCTGATATTTGGTCTTTCAATTTGTACATCTTCAATTACATCTAACTTATCCAATCGCTTTTGAATACTTTGTGCAGCTGCAGCTTTGGAAGCCTTTGCCTTAAAGCGTTCAATGAACTTTTCTTGTTGACGAATATAGTCTTGTTGGTTTTCAAAAGCGCGTTGTTGAATTTCTACACGTTGTACTTTTTCGACTTCATAATATTCGTAATCACCCGTATAAAAATTCAATTGTTGTTGGTAAACCTCTACAATTTTGTTTACCATTTTATTTAAAAAGAATTTATCGTGACTTACAATCACAACGCTTCCTTTATAGTGTAATAAATACTTTTCTAACCATTCAATACTAGGTAAATCCAAGTGGTTGGTAGGTTCATCCAGAAGTAAAACATCTGGCGCTTGCAAAATCATTTTAGCCAATAATACACGCATTCTCCAACCTCCACTAAATTCTTTGTAAGGGCGTGCTAGGTCAGCAGTCGTAAATCCTAAGCCATGTAAAACCTCCTCCGCTTTATGTTGAATATTATAGCCATCTAAAACATCAATTTCGTGTAAAGCATCAGTGTATTTAATTAATATATCATTGTCTTCAGGATTAGCTTCTAACTCTATGCCTAATTGCTCAATTTCTTTTTCTAAAGCACGTACACGCTCAAAAGCGCCTAATGCAACTTCTGTGATGGTCTCACTCGTATCAAAACTTAATAAGTCCTGGTGTAAATAGCCTATAGTAGTATCACGTCCTTTTTCAACAGTACCCTTGCTTGGGGTATATTGACCCACTAATAATTTTAATAAAGTGGATTTGCCAGTACCATTATACCCAATTAAACCAATGCGTTCGCCTGGTTGTATGTGCCAAGTGGCATCCGTTACAATGGCTCTAGCACCAAACTCAAATGTTACATTTTGTAAACCTATCAGCATATTTTTTCAATTCAGAGCGCAAAGTTAGCCTTTGATCGGGCTATTTATGCATAAATTTGATAAAATTATAAGGCGATGCATAAAATATTGATCATTAGTGTTTGTATAGGCTTATTTGCTTGTAATCATTACGAGGATAAGCAAAGTAGTAATATAACATGGGAGTATGTTGCCAAAAATAATCAAGCTATACTAGATCATCAGTGCCAGCCCATTTTATTTCAATATCAAGAATTACTAAAAGCGTTGAAAAATAGGGATACTAGCTATTTAAAATTAGTAGCTAAAAATGCTATCCTAATAACGGATTCATTGTCACAACTTAAATTACCAATTGATAGTAATGCTCAAAAAATTTGGGTTAATGGGGTAGGGAATATTAATGCAGAATTGAGCGCAATGATGCTGGAGAATGAATTGAATGCATGGGATGAAATTAAAATGAGCATTAATATGTGTGGCCTCCAGGTGTTAAATTTATTAGGACAAATAGGCTATAAGGAGCATACTGTTTATATTTTCAATACCAACAATAAGGAGCTTGAGGATGGTTATTATTGGCTAGGATTACAAAAAAATAGTAAGAATCCTTATGAAGTCAATAAAAATGAAAATGTTAGTGCTGTTGCCATTTTGCAGGAAGAAATAAAAAAATAATTTGTTTCATGCAACAATATTAGTTGCTATCTGGCCGGTACTCTATAATTATTTTCGCATTTTTGGAAAAGTCCGTATTGATGAAGACTTCCTCATCTAATTTAGCGTCCTTGTATTTAATTAAAGCTGTATTTGGAGGTACGCTTCCTAAATTATTTGCTACGACAATTATTTCATGGAATTTCAAATTTTCATTAAATGTCAAATCAAAATGAACTGCTTTATAGCTTATTCTGTTCATGTCAATCATCATTTTTTTATTATCATAAATGGTAATCGTATCGTTATCAATGGTGCCATTATCAAAAACATCAAAACTGATGGTTTTACTATGTGTGATAATTTTTTTAACTAAATAATTTTCTCTTGACATGAGTACCCATGGAATAAGTATATGTTCATGATTGGGTGTAACCTTTTTTTCTATGATAGGTAAAGGGACTACTTGTTTATTATCCGTATTTTGATTGACTAGTGTTGTAATAGATACATTCGAGCTAATCGCTGCATTTATATTATTATTGTTACTTTGTACAGTATCAATTAGTTTATCTTTTAATTTAACAGTACTCTTTTCTGTGGTAGGATTTTTTTGTTTTATGATTTTTTTAAGGGGCTTAATTTTTGCAAAAATTTGATCCTTTCTTAAATAAATACTTCCTGTTCCACAATCATTTCCGCCAATACTATTTTTTGCTAAATAGGTTCCTTGTAAAACTTCCTGACCATTAATTTTTTGATAACTCAATAAGTTATTCATTAAACATGATTGTACACCAGGTTCAATTTTTATTTGATCAAATTTTATCTCCTCAATATTTAGCAACTGGTTTTTAGCTGAGAAATTTCCCTTAGCCGAAGCAATCACCGTATTTTGATACTGGAAAGTGGTGACTGTTTTTGCAATGATTTGTTGGTTATTAACCTCAATGATATTAATCTCATACGGGTATGTTTTTTCGCCTAGGTTGGTATGTACCGTTAAATAGCCAACCCAATTCCCAACTAAAGACTGTGCTTTTGCAGGGAGGTTAAATGCAAATAATAAAATAAGGACAACTATTCTCGGCATGAGACAAATCTAAGAATAAAAATTACTACAAAATCTTAGAATTCAACAACCACTATTTTTTGTTATCTTTACACCCTTATTTAGATACAAATTATGGTTCAAATTCAATTTCCAGATGGTGCAGTGCGTTCTTATGAAAAAGGTATTACTGCATTAGGTATTGCTAAATCCATCAGTGAGGGTTTAGCTAAAAAAGTATTAGCAGCGTCCGTAAACGGTGAAGTTTGGGACGCAACCAGACCTATTAATTCCGATAGTTCATTAAAATTATTGACCTGGGATGATAACGAAGGGAAAAATACCTTCTGGCATTCATCAGCTCACTTATTAGCAGAAGCGGTTGAAATCCAATTCCCTGGTGCTAAATTTTGGGTTGGACCAGCACTTGAAAAAGGATTTTATTATGATATTGATTTAGGTGGTAAAACATTGAAAGAAGAGGATGTAATCATTTTAGAAAAAAAGATGAATGAATTGGCTAAACAAGCCAATGCATACATCCGCAAGGAAATGACAAAGTCTGAAGCAGTAACTTATTTTACTGAAAAAGGCGATGAGTACAAGTTGGATTTATTATCTGGATTAGAAGACGGTACGATTACATTTTACACACAAGGTCAATTTACAGACTTGTGTCGTGGACCACATATTCCAAACACAGGAGCGATCAAAGCCATTAAAATCACCAATATAGCAGGTGCATTTTGGAAGGGTGATGAAAAAAATAAAATGTTGACACGTGTATACGGCGTTACATTCCCGAACCAAAAGGAATTGGATGAGTACTTGTTAATGTTAGAAGAAGCTAAAAAAAGAGATCACCGTAAATTAGGAAAAGAACTAGGCATATACACTATGGATGATGATGTTGGACCAGGACTTCCTTTGTGGATGCCAAATGGAACCATTATTATTGAAGAATTAGAAAACTTAGCCAAAGAGACCGAAGAAGCTGCTGGATATAAGCGTGTGGTTACGCCACATATAGCTAAAGAAAGCATGTACATTACCAGTGGTCACTTACCATATTATCAGGATAGTATGTTCCCTCCAATGGAATTGGACGGCACTAAATATTACTTGAAAGCAATGAACTGTCCGCATCACCATAAAATATTTGATGCTGAGCCAAAGAGCTATAAGGACATGCCACTAAGGCTTGCAGAGTATGGTACTTGTTATCGTTACGAGCAGTCAGGTGAATTGTTTGGCTTAATGCGTGTACGTTGTTTGCACATGAATGATGCGCATATTTATTGTACTAAGGAGCAATTTGCTGCCGAGTTTCGTGCGGTGAATGATATGTATTTGAAGTATTTCAAAATTTTTGGAATTGACAAATACGTAATGCGTTTGAGTTTACATGATCCAGCTAAATTGGGTCAGAAATATATTAACGAACCTGAACTTTGGTTAGAAACTGAAGCAATGGTTCGCGCTGTGTTGATTGAAACAGGAACTCCATTTGTGGAAGTGCAAGATGAAGGCGCTTTCTACGGACCAAAGATCGACGTTCAAATTTGGAGCGTGATTGGTCGTGAGTTTACTTTGGCTACTAACCAAGTAGATTTTGCACAAGGGAAACGCTTTAATTTAAATTTCACGAATAAGGACAACGAGCCTGAGACTCCGTTAATCATACATCGTGCACCATTGGGAACGCATGAGCGTTTTATTGGATTCTTATTAGAGCATTATGCAGGTAAGTTTCCAGTATGGTTAGCGCCATTGCAGGTTAAAATATTACCTATTTCTGATAAGTTTATGCCATATGCACAGGAAGTGCTTGCTGAATTTAAAAAAGCAGGCGTGCGTGTTGAAATTGATGATCGCAATGAAAAAATTGGTAAAAAAATCAGGGATACCGAAATAATGAAAGTGCCTTATATGTTGGTGATAGGAGAGAAAGAAGTGGCTGAAAGCAAGCTTTCTGTTCGTCGTCAGGGTAAAGGGGACTTAGGAATGTTAGACAAATCAACCTTCCTAGCCCAAGTGGTAGAAGAAATTGCGGAAAGAATGGCGCCAGAAGCGTAAAATCACTATCTTTATACACTTAAACAACGTTTTAACAATTAATGGCATTACCGAACAGAGGACCCCGTTTTAACCCAAGGTTTCAAAGACAACAAGAACCAGAGCATCGTATTAATGATCGTATCAGAGTTCCAGAAATTAGATTGGTAGGTGACAACATCACCGTAGGAGTTTACAACACACAAGAAGCGCTAAAAATCGCTGCAGACCAAGGTTTGGACCTAGTGGAGATTTCTCCAACTGCCAATCCACCTGTATGTAAAGTGATTGATTATAAAAAGTTTCTTTACGAGAAAAAGCGTAAGGAAAAGGAGATGAAAGCGAACTCAAAGCAATCTGAAATTAAAGAAATTCGCTTCACACCTGGTACCGATGATCATGACTTTGACTTTAAAGCAAAACACGCTGAGAAGTTTTTACAAGACGGAAATAAAGTAAAAGCCTACGTTCAATTTAAAGGTCGTGCGATTATGTTCCAAGATCGTGGTCAATTGCTTTTGTTGAAATTTGCTGAAAGATTAGCGGAAGCAGGTACATTAGAGAGCATGCCTAAATTAGAAGGAAAGAGAATGTTTGCCATTTTCCAACCAAAAGCGGGTGGAAAAAAGAAGCCAACTGCTTAGTATTCAAAAAGTAAAATTGGCTAAATAGCTGATTTTCAATATAAATATTGTCTAAAGCCTCGATTTTCGAGGCTTTTTTCTTTGCTATATTCTCTACTTGTACTACCTTCGCCATCCATTTCCCACAAGGCTCAACAAGTGTCTCGCCCGTGCAAGACCGCCAGTAGGGAGTAATCGATAAGATTATAATAATGCCAAAAGTAAAAACTAACTCAAGCGCAAAGAAGCGTTTTAAAGTTACAGGAACAGGTGAAATCACCTTCCAAAAAGCGTTCAAAAGACACATCCTTACCAAGAAATCAACAAAGCGTAAAAGAGCGATGAGAATGAAAGGTAAAGTAGGAGCTACTAACAAGGATTTCGTTCTACGTTTATTAAGATTAAAAGGATAGACTCCATTTAATTCATTATCACCATTTTAAATTAACCGAGTCAAAGTCCAAGTAGACGAAGATTCAAAAAAATATTAATTATGCCACGTTCAAAAAATGCCGTTGCATCTAGAGCAAGAAGAAAAAAGATATTAGACCAAGCTAAAGGCTTTTATGGTAAGCGTAAAAACGTATATACCGTTGCCAAAAACGTATTAGAGAAAGGTTTGACTTACTCATATGTTGGTCGTAAATTAAAGAAGCGTGAATACCGCACATTGTGGATTGCACGTATTAATGCAGGTGTAAGAGAAGAAGGATTGACTTATAGCCAAT
>JBDKFR010000037.1:0-8385 GCA_039798645.1 Bacteroidota bacterium | reverse complement strand
GAAAGAACAAAAGCAATTAAAGTAGGACATCCATTAGACGGATCAGTAATGATGGGAGCACAAGCTTCAAACGACCAATACGAAAAGATTTTATCTTATTTGAAAATTGGTAAGGAAGAAGGTGCCGAAGTATTATGTGGTGGTGAAGCCAACAAATTAGATGGCGAACTTTCAACAGGATATTATATCCAACCTACCATTTTTAAAGGCAATAACAAGATGCGTATTTTCCAAGAAGAAATTTTTGGACCAGTAACAAGTGTAACAACCTTTAAAACTACTGAGGAAGCATTGGCCATTGCGAATGATACTTTATATGGTTTAGGTGCGGGTGTATGGACAAGAGACGCACATGAGTTATACCAAGTACCAAGAGGCATTCAAGCAGGTCGTGTTTGGGTAAACTGCTACCATGCATATCCAGCACATGCTCCATTTGGAGGATATAAAAAATCAGGATTTGGAAGAGAAACACATAAAATGATGTTAGGTCATTACAGACAAACAAAGAATATGTTAATCTCTTACGATAAAAACAAATTAGGCTTCTTTTAGTAGGAATTGATTTGGTTTATTTCAATATAAAGCCTCCTCAAAATAGGTTTGAATATCTATCATCGAGGAGGCTTTTTTAATTAACTTAGTATTATGTATCAACGAGTAGACCTTACCGAAGCTGCTGCTAATTTGATTGCTACTTTAAAAGAAAAGCATGGCCCATTGATGTTTCATCAAAGCGGTGGGTGCTGCGATGGATCACAACCTATGTGTTTTGAAAAAGGCGATTTTAAAATTGGTGGTAGTGATATTAAAATTGGCAACATTGCTGATTGTGAATTTTTCATGAGTAAGGACCAATACGAATACTGGAAACATACTCATTTAACCATTGATGTGATACCTGGCCGAGGCTCCAGCTTTTCCCTAGAAATACCTTTAGGATTTCGTTTTATTGTACAGTCACGCTTATTTACCGAAGCAGAACTACAGGACTTAGAACCTATAGTCTACTTCGATTAATTGTTGAATTTTTCTGTATTTATAGTTATCCAGTTTAAGAATTAATAAATTTATTGTTTCTTGAATTTTTTGATAGTTGATAGCATCATCATATCATACATGGTTTTCATCATGTCGGCAACGATAGGTTGTGTTTTTTCAACTGAACCAGCATTAAAGGGTGGTTGCGGATCATACTCTAAGTCCAACATGATCCCTTGTGTATATTTTTCGCCAAACAAATCATTTACAATTGCTAAGGACATATCAATACCTGCAGAAACACCAGCGCTTGTCCAGTATTTGCCATCCTGCACATAACGCTTTTTTACAAATTTTGCACCATAATTAGTTAGCATTTCCTCAGCACGATACCAGTTGGTTGTGGCATATTTATCATGTAATAATCCTGTAGCACCTAAAATCCAGGCACCAGTGCAAACACTAGTAGTATATTTGGAAGTTTTATTAATTTGTTGAATCCAAGTAAGTACAGAAGTGTCCTTAGTCATTAATAATGTTTCCATCGCACCTCCAGGGATAAGTATAATGTCTAAATTTTTTACTTCAGCAATTGTTGTATCAACTTGTACTTTAACTCCTGAGTTATTTTTCACTAACCCTTTTTGTTTGGCTATTAAAAATGTTTTCGCACCGCTAATTTGTCTTAACACTTGATAAGGACCCATAGCATCCAAGTTGTTAAAACCTTCATACACAAATATTCCAATGGTTTTAATTTGTGTTTTTGGTTGCTGCATTATGATATCCATCATTTCTTGATGTCTTTTTGCATCAGCAGTTGATTGAGATGTAGCCTTATTTGATAAGAAAAAAGCTGAAATAATTAAGAAAATAATATTGATTGAAGTTTTCATTGATTTATATGTTTTTATTTTTCAATTAGCTCAAAATAGGTGGCTACAAATTTGCCGTCCACGATATCCCCTTGTACTTTGGCTTTTCTGACAGCATTACAAAATCCCATTGCTGAATGCGCATCACCAAAATCATCAATCTTTGCTTTATCTACAAAATAGGATTTGCCATTTATTCTAACAGCAAGGGTACAACCTTTACCTGCCATTTTAAATTGACATTGGCCACATGATGCTTCAACTTGTAAAATTTTCTTTTTCGGATCTGGTTTTGTTACAGCTGTTGATTGCGCATATATATTAGTGCTTATAAAAAGCATGAAAAATAAATAAAATGATTTCATTTAAATAAATTAATTATTAATAAGTAGACGTGTTATAACCCTTAAAAAATGAGCGTAACATTGACGTCAATAAGTCCCTTTATTGATTAACAATTAATATGGGAAGGCGGGCGAAAAATTGACGCTAGATAGTTAGATGAAAAATCATCGGTATAAGTGTAATAAGTAGAAGTGTAAATTACATTTACAAAATAAAGGCTTGGAAAAAAGGATTTTGAAGATAAAACCAATTCATTTTGATTAAAAATAGGTGCCGGCAAATTTGCCTGATTATTTCCTTCCTGTTTTTTCAATTTTTTCATCATTTGACACTTACCATTACAATGCATCTTTGGCTTAGCTTTATTAACACAGGCTTTTTTGTATGCCTCTAAATTCACTAAATAATCAGCCATGGCAATGGACCTTGAAAAGGTTTGCGCCATTAAAGAAGTAAATAATAATATGACTAATGTGAATTTCAAATCATTACAAAGATAAAAGCCATTTTTGATATTTAAATAAAACTGATATAAATCATTATAAAATACTATTTTCAATTTAATGAAGTACCCCATTCAAATAACAAACTTGGAAAATGGATTGTGCATTTATATTCCATTACCAGAAATGGTTAAACCTATCTATGAACAATTATTGTTACAGGATGCAAAAACTCCATTCCCATTTTGGGCAAAGCTTTGGGCTTCATCCGCAGCACTAACAAAATTTTTAATCGAGCACCCGAATTGGATAGCTGATAAAATTGTTTTTGAAATGGGTGCTGGTATAGGACAGCCATCGTTTACAATAGCTAGAAACGCAAAAGAAATATTCGTAAGTGATTATAATAAGGATGCAGTTGAACTAATAAATAAAAATATTTCACATTTAGGATTGACGAACGCCAAAGGGGCTATAGTAGATTGGAATCAATTTGATTACTCCATTCAAGCCGATGTTATTTTATTAAGCGATATTAATTATGCTCCTGATGAATTCAAGCCACTAATACAAGTTATTGAACATTATATTTCCAAGGATGCAGTGATTGTAATAGCTACACCACAACGTATTATGGGTGCACCCTTTATTCAAAATTTAGAAGCATTTATCAAACATAGTCATACTGAATCCATTATAGAGCAGGATATGACAGTGCCTATAAATATTTATACTTTATATAAATAGAACTTTTTCTGAATTGATTTTAAAATAATAAGCTTTAAAAAAGTATTGCTTAATAAAAATGCAAACTACTTTAAGGTCTTTGCGATTTCTTTGTAAGCGCTAGGTAGTACTAATTTAAAACGTTCATAGGAAGCGTCAGAAATGTTTTTATGATCAAATGGAACGTATTGAACATAATCCTTTTTTTCACCTGCTTTTCTACCATATTTATAGCCATATGTAAACCAACCGTCGGGCTGCAATTGAGCTTCAGCTAAAGCAGTATTGGGTGTAGTAATAAAAAAGCGATTAGGTTGTACACTAGCATTGTTTGTTAACTTTAAATTACGCATAGCCAAATAGGCTTCTTTGGCAGTTTCAACCGATGGATCAATAAGTTCAACATGTTTCGATAAATAATTTCGATAACGGTACTGATCATCTTTTTTATAATCATATAATTCATTTAATACTTTAGCAATAGTATCACGCATATATGGATAATGCGTACAACCCAATATCAAAGTATTCATGGGTGTTTTAACATTATCTTTCAACATTTTTTCTAACAAAGTCACTAAGTGATAGCGTACATAATTAGCTGGATCATTTAATTGCAAATCCAAACAACTTCCTTTATCATCATACTCACATAATAATTTATTACTTGACTTATCAAATTTATAGGCTGATAGTAATGTAGTATCAATTATATAAATTGGATTTTTCATGGAAGGTCCTTTGTATTCCTTCCTTGCTTGCTTTAAAGTATCTACGAAATAACTCCAGTCGCGATCAATACTTTCTGCAAGCCCAGCACCACCTTGACTTACCACCGATAAAACAGGTAACCCTTTTTCCTTAGCCATTGCTTGTAATGTTCTTGGATAGCCCTCAGAAGCTACGGTGCCAGCAGTCGCAAATACACCAATAGTGCCAGCACCTGCTTTTGCTTGATAAGCCAACGCGGCTTTAGCGCCTGCATCAATTACGCCAATTACAGGAACATTTACATTATCATTTTTAAATTTTTGCTTGATGTCGTTTAATGCATAAGCGGTAGCTGTATTACAAGCAAGTACAATCATTTTTGCAGATTGCTTGTTTTGGTTTGATTGCAATAAAAATTGCATGTTTTTGATAATATGCTCTTTTAATAGGTCGGTCTTTTTTTCTGCTGCATAATTTCCATAAGGCATATTAGCTTGATCGGCTAAGTATTCAAAAAACTCACTATTAAAATCGGGTTTCCCGTCAGCACCTGGCAAACCTGTAGTATTATTATAAGCATCTAATTGCAACATGGCTTCTAAAACCGTTAAACCACCTGTGCCAGAATCAAAAACACCAATGGGTAAGTTATTTGTTGAAGAAGTTACTTTTTGTGCATTTAAATTGAATGCAAGTAATATTACAACAGAAAAAGAAACGATTTTGAATTTCATAAATATCAATTATTTAGCTAATGTAATTATATTTCTTGACCTTAACATAAAATTAGGATCAAAAAAATACGTTTATCATTGTCAAGCGCCACTTATATATTAACAAATCAATAAAGTCAATAACTAATTCAAATATTTTAATTTTAACTCTGCAAGTATTTTAAATAATTGATTCATTTCCTAATTAATATAATAATCGAGGTCAAATGTTTCGGTTTAATCTTAAATGAAATAATATGAAACAAGCTATTGTCGACAATTTAAATAATCCTTCAGCACTAGAAAAACTATATCAGGTTGATAAAAAGCAATTTCAACAATCCTTGAATGAATTAAATGATATACATGCGAATTCAGCTGCTGTTCAATTTTGGAAGGCTCGATTTAGTTATAAAGAAATAAGTGCCAGCTTATACACTAAAAATGAATTTTGGTTGGCTTTTAAATTAATTATTGTCGCGGGTTTAATTGCTAATATTGTAAATATTAAAGGCATTAATCAGGAATTATTTTTAGCTAGAAACATAAGCTTTATTATTATCCCTTTTGTTTCAGCGTATTTTTTATGGAAGCAAAATGTAAGGATAAATATTAAATTGATTATTGCAGCTTTATTTGGCATATCCGCATTGTATATTAATTTATTGCCCAATGCTCCAAATAGCAGTTCTATTAATTTAGTTTATATACACTTACCACTTTTTTTATGGTGTATACTTGGTTATGCGTATATGAGTGATTCCTATTTAAGCACAGAAAAGAGAATTGATTTTTTAAAATATAATGGCGACTTATTAGTGATAAGTGTGATACTTTTTTTAGCAGGTATGCTGTTTACAGTGTTAACTATTGGACTTTTTGAGTTAATAGGAATGAACATAGCTAAATTTTATTTTGAATATATTGGCATTTGGGGAATTGGTGCAATACCTATTTTAGGAACCTACTTAATCAATACAAATCCTCAAATCATAAATAAAGTAACACCCATCATTGCTAAAATATTTACGCCCTTGGCAGTGATAAACCTTACTATATATTTAGTCATTTTAATAAGTCAAGGCAAGTATCCTCATCAAGACAGAAACTTATTGTTAATTTATAACGCTTTATTAGTAGGGGTGATGGCACTTATATTTTTCTCAGTTGCTGAAATTGAAAAAAATAAAAAAGGATACTATCAGTCAATATTATTATTAGTCCTTTCAATATTGACTATCATTATCAATGGTATTGCGCTTTCTGCCATTAGCTATCGATTATTTGAATATGGTATTACACCTAATAGAATTGCGGTTTTAGGGGGTAATATTTTGATATTTGGAAATTTATTGTTGGTTGCCGTGCAACTTGTAAAAGCAATCAAGCATAATACCCAATTAACTGAAGTTCAAAATAGCATTGCTAAATACTTACCCGTATATGCAATTTGGGTGGGATTAGTAGCCTTTTTGTTGCCCTTGTTTTTCAGCTATAAATAAGCTAAGATTCAATTAAGTTTTTGCAAACTTATGTGATCCATCACAATTTGGCATTCGTTTTGAAAGTCCACAAGTGCAATCGTTAAAGCCTTTGCCACATAAAATTTTAGGGGTATATTTTTCGATTCGATTGATGACAGTTTGTGCATTTTTAGTGCCTGAAAAATAAATTAAATAAGCCCTTTGACGTCCTGGTGTTAAAGCATTAAATGCTTTTTTAAGTTTAGCGTCTTTTTTGAAAATAGTTTCCAGCTCAACGGGTAAAGCTAATGTTGCAGGTTTTGTCTTGATTAACTTAACCCCATTGACTTCAAGCTCAATCGCTTCTTTGATGAATGATTTGATAAGCTTGGTATGCTTATTAATGTTTGCAACAGTATCAAATTTCATCCACCTACCTGACTGTGTATGCTCCCCTGGGATAATTAAAATGCCATTAGGATCGGTTAATGATGCTCCATTAAAAATATTAAGAGCGCAATGCTCTTTTAAAGTAGCTATGCCTACTATATTTTTCCCATTATAAGTATAACAAGGTCTTGACCATTTAAAATCCTCATCAAGTTCAGTGCTTGAAAGTATTTCTCTTAATAGCTGTACTTCTTGTTTCCATTTTTTCAAACCATTAATGTACGCATCTACTTTTTCATTCATACCATCAAATTAAATAAAACTGATAAAGCTAAATTACTTCAACTTCATGTTAATAGGATCCCAATGAATAATTTTTTTACTAAAATAGCTTTCATTACAAGCTAAAGCAGGAGCTGCGGCTCTAAATCCAAATGCAGCATCTTCCACAACTGGCTTACCAGTTCGAATAGCATCAAAGAAATTAGTGAAATGATCTAAATGATCATCATACCCAATAGGTGCTTTATATAAAACGTCTTCTTTTGTTTTTCTTTTCCTTTGCGCATCAGTCCATTTAGCGTTATACTCTTTAGTCATTTCTTCCTGTATACGTTTTGAGAAAGTGAAAACCGAGTCATAGCCACCAAAACCTGGCGCTTCGGGCATGTAACTGTGTTTTACAGTAATGTCATTTCCTTTTACATCCATCACACCCTCAGAACCAATGAGCCTAATTACTTCTTGGCCACCGGTTCCACTAATGAAATTTACTTGTAAGGTCATTTGAAATGCAGGATGGTCATTGTTTTTTCCGTACTGCATTACACCCGACATTACATCAGGCATATTTCGACCGTCATTCCAATGACTGAACTGACCTGTACTATAAATAGTTTCAGGTCCTTTTGAATTGGTAATAAAATGCGTGCCACTTAATAAATGTATAAATAAATCACCGGCAACACCTGTACCCACTTCTTTAAAGGCGCGCCACCAGAAAAACTTTTTAGCATCAAATTCCATTTTACCAGTAACTTCTATAAACTTATCCCAGTCGGTGGTTGCGGCACTTGCATCCTTGGGTATTGTATATTCCCAAGCACCAATGGAACTTTGACGATCATACACAGCATTTACCATATTTAAACTTCCAATTTCTCCAGCAGCTAATAATTCTTTTGCCTTTGCTAGTCCAATACTGCTTACTCTTTGCGAACCAACTTGTAAAACTTTACCATACTTTTTAGCAGCGTCAATTACCGAGTACCCTTCACTTATTTTATACACCATTGGCTTTTCACAATAAACATGTTTGCCCTTTGCTAAAGCATCAATAGTAATTTTAGCATGCCAACAATCGGTGGTGGCAATAATCACTGCATCAATATCGGCTTTATCTAAAATGTCTTTATAGTTTCTTGTTGTAAATAAATCCTTACCATACATTTCCTTTGCATTTTCTAAACGACCTGTATACAAATCACAAATGGCTGCTAATTCAACGCCAGGTACTTTCAAAGCAGTGCTTAAATCAAAGTGACCTTGTACACCAAATCCAATAACTCCAAGACGAATTTTTTCACCGGCTGAAACTCTTTTTTCATATAATAAAATTCGTTCCTCTGCTTTTTGCTTAGCCGCTAATGAACTTAATGGGGAGGCAACGCTAGCAATACTTGTAGCGCCAATGAGTTGTAAAAATTTTCGGCGAGAGGAAGCATTTTCGTTTTTCATA
>JBDKFR010000036.1:0-3807 GCA_039798645.1 Bacteroidota bacterium | reverse complement strand
TTTTTTGCCTCCTTATTGATTTAATGATGTTTTTAATTAATTTAATGAGGGCATTATCTTCATTGCTTTCTACAAAATTTTCAGTCAAAGGATTTAAATCTTCATTTTTAATGAGCGATCTGCCATCCTGAAGTTTTGCGAAAACATAATAAAGACCTGGAATAACAATGACTCCAAAAATTGTTCCGAACAACATTCCTCCAAGAGCAGATGCGCCGATAGTATGATTTCCAACTGCGCCTGGGCCTTTTGCCAAAACTAAAGGAATCAAACCAGCAATAAATGCAAATGAAGTCATAAGAATTGGACGGAATCTCGCTTTAGCTCCAGCGATAGCTGAATCTAATACAGTTGCTCCTTGATTCTTTTTTTGTACAGCGAACTCAACAATTAACACAGCATTTTTGCCTAGTAATCCTACAAGCATAATAAGTCCTACTTGAGCATAAACGTCATTAGATAAATTCATTGCCTTTAATAAAAAGAATGAACCAAAAATACCAGGGAAAATAGAAAGCAATACAGCAAATGGTAAAATAAAGCTTTCATACTGTGCAGACAAAATAAGGTACACAAAGAATATAACAATTATAAAAATGTATAATGCTTCATTTCCTCTTTTTGATTCATCATATGATATACCTTCCCAAGCAATATCATATCCTCTTGGTAAAGATGTTTTTGCTACCTCTTTAATGGCCTCAATGGCATCACCTGATGAATATCCTTTTGCGGGCACACCATTAATCAACGATGAAATATATAGGTTGTATCTAGATATTTCATTTGGCCCTTGTGTTTTTTTAATTGTCATGAAAGCCGAGTAAGGAACCATTTCGCCTTTATCATTTTTAATAAACATATTTAAAATGTCTGATGGTTGCTTTCTGAATTCTGGAGCAGCTTGCGTATATACTTTATAATAATTATTGAATCTAATGAATCCTTGCTCATAAGTACTACCCACCATAATGTTTAGATTTTCCATAGCCTCACCAATAGATACTCCTTTTTGCATCGCTAAATTGTTATCAATAAAAAGCTCGTATTGAGGATATTTTGCAGAATAAAATGCAAATAACCCGCTGAGTTCTTTTCGTTTTTTTAACGCTTCAACAAATGCTGTATTCACTCTATCAAATTCTTGATAATCTACATCACTTCCTTTGTCTAACATTCGTAAGGAAAATCCGTCTGATGTTCCATAACCTGGAACTGCCGGTGGTTCAAAGTATTCGATGTTTGCCGGAAGGTCTTTGGCTTTTTCTTCAAGCTCATAAATAACTTCCTTTACTGAGTGTTTTCTTTCCGACCAATCCTTTAAGTTAATTAAACAAGTACCAGCATTTGAACCACGTCCTTCTGTTAGAATTTCGTAACCTGCAAGTGAAGTCACTGAAGCAACGCCTTCTACTTCTTTGGCAATCAATTGAAGTTTTCTGGATATTTCATTTGTACGTTCTAATGTAGTTCCAGGAGGCGTTTGAATGATGGCATAAATTTGTCCTTGATCTTCATTTGGGATAAATCCAGCAGGAAGTACTTTATTAATACCCATAATACTAAATCCAAAAATTATTAAAATACCAAAAGTTATAATTTGTCTATTGACAATTAAACGAAGGAATTTCTCGTATTTGCCAGTAACGCGATCAAAGGTTTTATTGAACCATTGTAAGAAAAGATTGATAGGTGATTTTTTCTTATGCTGTCCATGTGTGTTTTTAAGTAAAATAGCACATAAAACAGGTGTAAGTGTCAAGGCCACAAACCCTGAAATCACAATAGAACTTGCCATGGTGAGTGAAAATTGACGATACAACACACCCACTGGACCAGTCATAAAGCTAACAGGAATAAATACCGAAGCCATTACTAAAGTGATTGCAATAATTGCTCCACTAATTTCTTTCACTACTTTTTGCACTGCTGGATAAGCTGTAATATTCTCTTCTTCCATTTTTACGTGTACAGCTTCAACTACTACAATGGCATTATCTACTACAATACCAATAGCTAGAACCAGTGCAAATAAAGTAATCAGGTTAATGCTTATGCCAAATGCATTCATGAAAATAAAAGCACCAATTAACGAAACAGGTACCGCCAAAATTGGAATAATGGTTGAGCGCAAGTCTCCTAAAAACATAAATACAACAAAAGCAACAAGTAAAAAAGCTTCTAATAAAGTATGTAATACTTTTTCGATAGATGCATCCACAAATTTGGATACATCGTAATTAATTTCAAAATCAATCCCTGGTGGAAAATCTTTTTTTAGTTCTTTTAGTTTTTCTTTTACATTCTCAATAACAATTTTTGCATTACTACCTGGATTTTGTTTTAATACTAACGAAGCAGAAGGGTGACTGTCTTTATTGGAATAAATATCTACAAACTCTGAACCCACTTCAACTTTAGCTACATCCTTTAATTTTAAGATTTCACCATCAGCATTCGCTCTAATAACAATATCTTCATATTGCTCAGGAGTATTGTACCATCCTTTATAGGTGAATACATATTCCTGCGATTGGGCTGTTTTACCAGAACTCAAACCAACGCGACCCGGTCGTGCCAGTACACTCTGTTCGTCAATAGATTTTAATACATCCTGTGCCGAAATATTATAAGCCCTCATCCTTTCAGGATTCAACCAAACACGAATGGCAAAGGATCGGCTACCAATTGCTTGAGCAAATCCCATTCCATTAATACGTTGTAGCTCAGGGAGAATAAAAGTATTCGCGTAGTTAAATAAGAATTTTTCGTCAACTTTATTGTCCTTGCTATATAAGTTAAGGTACATTAACATACTAGGTTGTAAAGGAGAAATAATCACACCTTCTCGTTGAACTAAAGGAGGAAGATTAGTCATTACCTGGTCGACTCTTGATTTTACCCTTACAGCTGCTAAAGTAGGATCTGTTCCTGGTTCAAAAACTATATCTATACTTGCTTCACTAGCGCTTGTTGCATCCGAGAGCATGTATTGCATTCCTTGTACACCATTGATAGCACGCTCTAAAATTGTTAAAGTTGATTTTACTAATAAATCAGCGTTGGATCCAGGAAATTCAATAAATACTGTTACCCTAGGTGGTGCAATTTCTGGAAATTGTGCAATCGGCGATTTGCTAATTGCGATGATACCCATAAACACAATTGCTAAAGATAATGCAATGGCTAGTACGGGCCTTTTTATAAAATTTTTAAACATGTTTGTTTATTTTCTTGCCATTATTCGGCGTGAATGTTTTTGATTCCTGCCAATTCTTTTTCAAGTGAAACGAATTTGAACTTGATTTTTTCGTTATTTTTTACTTTACCTAAACCTTCCAAAAGAATTTTATCGTTTGGCTTTAATCCTGATGCAACTATATATAAATGAGGAATCTCTTGTGCAATAGTTATTTCTTTTGAAGTAATTATACCTTTTTCGTCAACGATATATACATACTTTTTATCAAGCACATCAAAAGTTGATTTTTGAGGAATAATGATGGCATCTTTTAATTCAATTGGCATCACGATATTTCCCGTTTCACCATGACGAAGTATTCCTTTTGGATTTTGGAAAGCTGCTCTAAATGCAATGTTTCCTGTTTCATTATTAAAATCTGCTTCAATAGTTTCAACATAACCACTAGATGCGAAGATTTCTTTATTAGCCATTTGCAATAAAACTTTTTGCTTTTCTTTTGATTTGACTTTTTGAATAAAATCCAAATATTCTGCTTCAGCCACATTAAAGTATACCCACATTTTACTATTGTCAGAAAGGCTAGTAAGCAACTCGCCTTCGTC
>JBDKFR010000035.1:0-17493 GCA_039798645.1 Bacteroidota bacterium | reverse complement strand
TAACTAAATTTGCACCCGTTCAAGGATATTTTTCCACACTAGACACTGTTTGTGTATATGACAATTTTAAGAAGCCTAGCTAAGATCGTTTCGATCTTCCTATTTATCACCCTTAGTTCATCTATCGGTAATCAGTTAAATGCGCAAGATGGGAAAGCCCTTTTCTCCCAAAACTGTGCCTCATGCCACGCGGTTAATAAAAAATTAACTGGTCCTGCTTTAGCAGGTGTTGAAGCTCGTTGGTCTGAGAAAAAGAATTTGTATGCATGGATTAAAAACTCTGCTGCATATTTAAAAACTGGTGATCCTTATGCAACAAAATTGTATGAAGAGTACAATAAAACTGCAATGAACTTGTTTCCAAGTTTAACGGATAAAGACATTGATGCAATTTTAGCATACATCAATTCAGTTCCTGCAGCAGGTGCAGCTCCAGCAGGTGGTGCGGCAGCAACAGCAGGCGCTCCAGCAGAAGATTCAGATAGCACTTTAGTTTTTGGATTACTAAGTTTAATACTTGCAGTTGTTGCGTTAATATTATTACAAGTTAACAGTAACTTGAAAAAATTATCTGATGACAAAGTAGGCATTCCAGCAACAGAGCCTGTTCCTTTTTATCGTAACAAAGCATACATCGCATTCATTGCAATCGTATTATTTATAGCGGGTGGTTATATGACAACAGTAGGTGCTATTAATTTAGGCCGCTCTAAAGATTATCAACCTGAGCAACCAATTTACTATTCTCACAAAGTACACGCTGGTGTGAATCAAATTAACTGTCAATACTGTCACACAGGTACTTACCAAGGAAAGCAAGCAACTTTACCAAGTGTGAATGTTTGTATGAACTGTCACGCTGCTATTAACGAATACAAAGGCGAAGCTTTAGTAAGAGAAAATGGTGATGTTGTAGATGGTACTGCAGAAATTAAAAAATTATACAAATACGCTGGATTCACGGAAGGACAACCTTGGGATGCTACAAAAGCAAAACCAATTGAGTGGGTGCGTATTCACAATTTACCTGATCACGTTTACTTTAACCACGCACAGCACGTAAATGCTGGACAAGTTGCATGTCAACAATGTCATGGTGAAATCCAAAAAATGGGTGAAGTAAAACAATTTGCAGACTTAAGCATGGGCTGGTGTGTAAACTGTCACAGAGAAACAAAAGTTCAATTTAAAGACAATGGTTTTTATAGTATCTATGAAAAATTCCATGAAGATTTAAAATCTGGAAAAATTGATAGCACTAAAGGAATCACAGTTGAAAAAATTGGTGGTACTGAGTGTCAAAAATGTCACTACTAATAAAAAGAGATTTGTATAAAAACGAATCAACAAAAAAGAATAGTTAATAAAGACGCGTAATATTTTATATACATTATTATGGAGCAAAATAAGAACTGGCAAAGCTTTGGTGAGTTAAACAAATCTGAAGCCTATAACAAAGAGGTGAACAACGAGTTCAAAGAAGAACTTCCTTTTGTTGAAGACCATAGCGGTTTTTTACAAACAAAAGCACCTCGTCGTGACTTCTTAAAATATTTAGGTTTTAGTACAGCTGCTGCTGCGGCTGCTGCGAGTTGTGAAATGCCAATTAAAAAAGCAATTCCTTTCGCTAACAAACCAGAAGATATCGTTCCTGGTATCGCTGATTATTATGCAACAACATATGTGCAAGATGGTGACGTGGTGAGTGTGGTTGCTAAAGTGCGTGATGGTCGTCCTATCAAATTAGAAGGTAATACCTTAAGTCCTATCACTAATGGCGGCACCTCTGCAAGAGTGCAAGCTGCTGTGTTAGACTTATATGATACAGCTCGTTTACGTTTCCCAACCATCGCAGGTAAGGAAGCAACTTTCGAAGCTATTGATAAAGCGATTGCTGCTGAATTAACTGGTAATGCAGTGATTGTTACAAGTTCAATTACTTCCCCTTCAACAAAGGAAGTGGTTGCAAAATTCTTAGCTAAATATCCTGGCAGCAAGCACGTAACTTATGACGCTGATTCATTCAGTGGTATGTTATTAGCGAATGAAGCTAGTTATGGTAAAAGAGTTATTCCTAGTTACCATTTTGAAAATGCAAAAGCAATTGTTTCATTAAGTGCTGACTTTTTAGGTACTTGGTTAAGCCCTGTTGAATTTGCTAGACAATATGCAACTGGTAAAAAAATTGATGAAAAGAATCCTGCAATGAGCAAGCATATCCACTTTGAAACAGTGGCTAGCTTAACAGGCTCTAATGCAGATGAAAAATATTTATGTCGTCCTTCTGAAATCGGCGCGATTGCTGTTGCTTTATTAAGTGCAGTGAAAGGCGGAGAAATTGCTGGAGTGGATGCAAAATTAAAAGCAGGTATCGAAGCTGCTGCAAAAGCATTAACTGCAAACAAAGGTGCTGCTTTAGTAGTTGCTGGTAGCAATGATAAGGACGTTCAAGTTGTTGTTAATGCTATTAACGACGCCATCGGTGCAAATGGTACAACTATTAATTTTGGTGCAACTGTAAATTATCGTCAAGGTATTGATAGCGACTTCGCTACTTTAATTGATGAAATGAATGCAGGTAAAGTAAGCGCTGTTTTATTCCAAGGTGCTAACCCTGTTTATACATGGCCTGCTGCGGATAAAGTAAAAGCTGCTTTAAAGAAAGTAAAAACAACCATTTCATTTAGCGGTAAGGTTGATGAAACTGCTGCTGTTTGTAAATATGTAATTCCTGATCATCATTTCTTAGAAAGTTGGGGTGATGCTGAACCAGTAACGGGGAATATTTCTTTTATTCAACCTACTATCTCTCCTTTATTTAAAACGCGTGCTTTCCAAGACTCATTATTAAAATGGTCTGGTGATGCTACCGAATATACTAGTTATGTAAAAAATTACTGGTCAACTAAATTAGGTGGTGAAAGCGGATGGAATAAAATTTTACAAGACGGTGTTATTAATCCTGCTGCTCCTGTTGTAAACGGTGCAAGTATTAATGCAAGTGCAGTTGCTGCTTCTTTAATTGCAGTTAACGCAGTGAAACCATCTACTAAAATTGAATTAGCATTATACCAAAAAGTGGCAATCGGTGCTGGTCAAGGTGCAAGTAACCCATGGTTACAAGAGTTACCAGATCCAGTAACACGTGCTACTTGGGATAACTATATTATTGTTTCTCCAGCAATGGCGAAATCTTTATTAAATATTGATTTAAACAATGCGGGTCAAGCCGATGCTTATGAGGTACAACCTCCTAAGAAAGTGGTTAAGTTAACAGTTGATGGAAAATCAATTGAGCTTCCTGTATTAATTATACCTGGTACACACCCTCAAACAGTGGGTATCGCAGTTGGTTACGGACGTACTGAAGCAATTGGTAAAGCGGTTATTGGTACTGGTAAAAATGCATTTCCTTTAGCTTGCATTAAAAATGGTACAGTTAGTTATAGCTGTGCTGACGTTACCATGACTGTAACTGGTGAAACTTATCCAGTAGCTTTAACACAAACGCATTTCCGTTACGATACAACTCAAGGAAATCGTACTGAGGTAATGAAAGAATTGACTTTAGCTGAGTACAAACACAATCCTAAAGAAATAATTGAAGAGCGCGCTAGTGAATATCGTGGCCAAATTTTTGGTGGCGATAAAATGACTGACGAGCAAGTGATTGAAAATTTTGCGAAAGACGCTACTATATATCCTGTGTACGATCGTCCAGGAATTAAGTGGGGTATGAGTGTTGACTTAAATGCTTGTAACGGTTGTGGTGCTTGCGTGGTAGCATGTAATGCAGAAAACAACGTTGCAATTGTGGGTAAGCCTGAAGTATTACGTGGTCATGAAATGCATTGGTTACGTATCGATAAATATTTTAGTGGTGATATGGAAAATCCAAAAGTGGTATTCCAACCATTAATGTGTCAACATTGTGACAACGCTCCTTGTGAAAACGTTTGTCCAGTTGCTGCAACAAACCACAGCTCTGAAGGTTTAAACCAAATGACTTATAACAGATGTATTGGTACTCGTTATTGCGCGAACAACTGTCCTTTCAAAGTTCGTCGTTTTAACTGGGCTGATTACACTGGTGCAGATAGCTTCCCTGATAACCAAGAAGGTGAAGTGAACGATGTAGTATTAAACATGAATGATGACTTAACAAGAATGGTATTAAACCCAGATGTTACAGTTAGATCTCGTGGTGTGATTGAAAAATGTTCGTTCTGCGTTCAACGTTTACAAGCTGCTAAATTAGATGCGAAGAAAGATTCTCGTCCAATGGCTGATAGCGATATCAAAGTGGCATGTCAACAATCTTGTCCTACCAATGCAATTACTTTTGGTAACGCAAATGATAAGCATAGTGCGATTACTAAAGTTCGTGTTGAGAATCCTAACCGTCAGTTTTATGTGTTAGAGCAATTACACGTATTACCTAACGTTACTTACTTAGCAAAAGTTAGAAACGCTGGTGAAGGTGAAGGTCACGCTGAAAAAGCGGAGCATACTGAAAAAGCAGAAGGTGCACATGCTGATAAAGCAGAACACACAGAAAAGCACTAATCAGTAGCAAAAAAATTAAGTAAAGACTTGATTTGAAAAAAGTAAAAAGAGTTTTAAAAAATAAGTTGAATAGTAAATAATTAGAAATACAGAGACATGCATTTAAAGTACGAATCACAACTGCGCGAACCCTTAGTATACGGTGACAAAACCTATGCTCAAGTAACTGAAGACATCGTGCGACCAATTGAAGCCAAGCCATCTCGTTTATGGTATATTGGTTTTTTCATTGCTGTTAGCTTACTAAGTTTTGGTGCTTACAGTGTTTATCGTGAGGTTACTTACGGTATTGGTCAGTGGAACTTAAATAAAACCATTGGATGGGGTTGGGATATCACCAACTTCGTATGGTGGGTTGGTATCGGTCACGCAGGTACCTTGATTTCTGCTGTATTATTATTGTTCCGTCAAGGATGGAGAACTGGTGTTAACCGTGCTGCTGAGGCGATGACAATTTTCGCCGTTATGTGTGCGGGTCAATTCCCTATCTTCCACATGGGTCGTGTATGGATGGCTTTCTTTGTAATGCCTTACCCTAACTCTCGTGGTCCATTATGGGTGAACTTTAACTCACCATTATTATGGGACGTATTTGCGATCTCTACTTACTTTACTGTTTCATTATTATTCTGGTACTCTGGATTATTACCTGACTTCGCAACAGTTCGTGATAGAGCAAAAACTGCTTTAAGAAAAAAATTATATGGTATCGCTTCTTTCGGATGGACAGGTTCTACAAAGCACTGGCAACGTCATGAAAGTTTATCATTAGTATTAGCGGGTTTATCAACTCCATTGGTATTATCGGTTCACACGATTGTATCTTTTGACTTTGCTACTTCAGTAATTCCAGGATGGCATACAACCATCTTCCCTCCTTACTTCGTAGCAGGTGCGATTTTCTCTGGTTTTGCGATGGTGCAAACCTTATTATTAATTGTAAGAAAAGTTTTCGGTTTGACTGATTACATCACTATTGGTCACATCGATTTAATGAATAAAGTAATTGTACTTACAGGTAGTATCGTAGGTATCGCTTACTTAACTGAATTGTTCATGGGTTGGTACTCTCAAAATAAATATGAAGGATATACTTTCTGGTATTCTCGTGCTTATTTATTTAGCCCTTATGGTTGGAGCTATTGGGGTATGATGGCTTGTAACGTAATTTCTCCTCAAATTTTCTGGTCTAAGAAAATGAGAAGAAATGTATTTGTTACTTTCTTCATGAGTATCATCGTTAACATTGGTATGTGGTTTGAGCGTTTCGTAATTATTGTTACGTCATTATATCGTGATTACTTACCTTCTAGCTGGTCTGTTTACTACAGCCCTAGTATTTGGGAGATTGGTTTTTACGCTGGAACATTTGGTTTATTCTTCACATGCTTCTTCCTATTCGCTAAATACTTCCCAGTAATTGCGGTAGCGGAAATCAAGTATGTATTAAAAAGAAGTGGTGAATCATACAAACCAGCATTTGACGAAATTGAAGCGCAACCGCTTGATTCATTTGTTCACGATAACGCGCACCATTAATTATTAGTTTAAGAAATATACTATGGCACAAAAGAAATTTGTAGTTGGTTGTTTTGATGATGAAAAAGTATTGTTTCCTGCAGTTAAGCAAGTGCGTACTGCTGGTTATAAAATCAAAGATGTTTATACACCGTTCCCGGTGCATGGTTTAGACCACGCGTTGGGTATGCGTGAAACAAGCTTACACACAGCCGGCTTTATTTATGGTATCACTGGTACGACTACTGCAATTAGTGCAATTAGTTGGATTTTCACAAAGGACTGGCCTTTGAATATTGGTGGTAAACCACACTTTGCATTACCAGCATGGATCCCAATTATTTTTGAGTTAACCGTGTTGTTTGCTGCTGTGGGTATGGTAATGACTTTTATGTGGTTATGTCAAATGGCACCTGGTGTTAAAAAACATCACTTCCATAAAAGAGCAACTGACGATTTATTTGTAATGGTTATTGAGTGTACTGAAAAAACAAACGCTGAAGATTTAAAAGCTTTATTAGCTAGCAATGGCGCTGTAGAAACAGACATTCAAGTAGCTGAAGAAGATTGGTGGTTTGGTACTTACGATAATGATAATGAAAACTTATATAAGCAAGTAGCACACTAATCTTAATTACAATTTTAAAATCAAGTTGTAATAAGGAACGAAAAACATAAATGAATTAAGTATAACAAGATGAATAAATTTTTAGCAATAACATTATCACTAACAGTCGTTGTATTGACTAGTTGTAGCGATGTGAAGCGTAAGCCAGGTTCTATTTATATGCCAGATATGGCCTATAGCCGTGCCATTGAATCGTATACTGATTTGGCATATTTAAAAGAACAAGGAATCAACTTTGATGCAAAGCCAGTAGCAGGTACAATTGCTCGTGGTCATGACATGCCTTTCCCAATTGCTCAAGACGTAGCAGGTGATACAACTAATTACACTGCATCAAAAGCAATCCTGAATCCAATTGATTCAATGTCAGCTAAAGAAACTGCTGAAGCAGAACGCTTGTACTTAATTAACTGTGGTATTTGTCACGGTGCTAAATTAGACGGTAACGGTCCTTTATATAAAGACGGTAATGGTCCTTACCCTGCAAAGCCTGCAACTTTAGTAGGTGATATAAAATATGAAAGCATGCCTGCTGGACAAATGTTTTATTCAGTTCAATATGGTAAAAACTTAATGGGCTCTTATGCTTCTCAATTAAGCAGACACCAACGTTGGATGGTTATCAAATATATTAAAGACAAACAAGCAGCTGCAAAAGCTTCTAAATAAAAATTTTTAAAAGAGAAAAGATGGCATCTATTAAAGAACAATTTGAAATTCCTGGTAAATTAAAAACATGGGCCTATGCTTTAATCGGCATTGGCGGTGTGGCCTTATTATTTGGTATGTTTACCCAAGGTTTTAGCAAGGACGAACATGAGCAAGTTCATTTTTGGGGTACGTTAATGTACAACACTATATTTTGGACTTTGGTAACAAATGCTGCCATGTTCTTTTTATGTTTTAGCACCATGGCACAAGCTGCATGGATGCAATCTTTTAGAAGAATTGCAGAAGCAATTTCAACACTAGTGCCAATTTTCGGTAGCATCACTTTATTAGTATTATTATATGTAGTGTTAGGTGAAAAACATCATATTTACCATTGGTTGGATGCTGAAGCAGTTGCTAAGGATCCTATCTTAAAAGGTAAAGTTGGTTTCTTGAATCCTACTTTCTTTATTATATGGACTACTTTGGCTATTGGCCTTTGGTCTTACTTTGGATACAGAATGCGTCAAATTTCTCGCGAAGCTGACGAAAATCCAATGGATGCAGAAACAGCAAAAAGTTTCAACATTCGTAGCATGACTCGTTCTGGATTTTTCTTAGTATGGTTTGGTTTAACTGTAGCTTCAACTATTCCTTGGTTATGGTTAATGAGTATCGATGCACATTGGTATTCTACTATGTATAGCTGGTATACTTTCGCTAGTTCATTTGTAGCGGGTATGGCATTGATTGCGCTTTGGGTTATTTACGTAAAAAATAAAGGCTATTTAGAATTAACGAATTCTGAGCACTTACATGACATTGCAAAATTCATGTTTGCGTTCTCTATCTTCTGGACTTATTTATGGTTCTCTCAATACATGCTTATTTGGTATGCAAATATTCCAGAGGAAACAGTTTACTTTAAACACCGTGTTCAAGGTCCTTATAAACCTATTTTCTTCTTGAACTTAGTGATTAACTTTTTAGCGCCATTAATTATTTTAATGAAGCGTTCAGCAAAAAGAAATTTCACTTTAGTGGCATTCATGGCAATCATTATTTTATTTGGTCACTGGATTGATTTTTACCAAATGGTAATGGGTAGCTTAATGAAAGAGCATGTTACTTTAGGTTGGTTAGACTTTGGTATTTTAGGTTTCTTCGTGGGTGTATTAATATTAATGGTGGCTCGTTCATTAGCTAGTAAACCATTGGTACCTAAGTATCATCCTTTCTTAAAAGAAAGTATCATCCACCAAGTATAATAAAAGAACAAGAACAATTTTTGATTTAGTAATAACGAATTAACGAATTATGAATTTATATTTATCTATTGCAATTATCGCCCTAATCTTTGTGGTAATTTTTCAAATTTCCAAGGCGAGTGAATATGTTTCTATCCTTAAAGGAGAAGAAAACAGCCGTAAACAAAACAACAAAATCAACGGATTTTTAATGATCGTATTTTTGGTTTTGGGCTTTGTGGGTATATATGTTTGTAATGAATTATATTTTGGTAAAACTTTATTAGCATACGAAGCTGCAAGTGTTCAGGGTGACAAGTGGGATGAAATGTTTTGGATCACTTTAATTGTTACAGGAATTGTATTTGTTGCAACTCAAGTAATTTTATTTTGGTTCTCGTATAAATACCAAGAAGATGAAAATAGAAAAGTTTTCTTCTTTGCACATAGCACTAAATTGGAATTAATTTGGACAGCTATTCCAGCAATCACTTTAACTGTATTAGTAATTTTTGGTTTACGTAACTGGTTTTACTTTACGGGCGATGCGCCTAAGAATGCAATGGTTGTGGAAGTAACTGGAAAGCAGTTTGGATGGATTTTCCGCTACCCAGGAAAGGATGCTGTTTTCGGAAAAAAATATTACAGAAACATTGACCCAGCTACTAACTCAGTAGGTATTATTTGGGATGACAAATATGCACAAGACGATATTTTAACAGAGCAAACTATGTATGTAGTAAAAGGCCAACCTGTTAAATTAATTATTGGTTCAAGAGACGTTATTCATGATGTTGGTTTAAGTGCTTTCCGTTTAAAAATGGACGCAGTACCAGGTATACCTACTACGATGTGGTTTACGCCAAAATTCACTACAAAAGAAATGCGTGAAAAAACGGGTAATCCAAACTACACTTATGAAATTTCTTGTGATCAAATGTGTGGAAATGGTCACTACTCAATGAAAGGTATTATAGAAGTAGTTGAACAAGAAGAATATGATTTATGGATGGCTAAGCAAAAAGCACAATACTACACTGCTTTCCCTGAAAAGGATCCGGACGCTATAAAAGCAGCAGCTGAAGCAGCGAAAGCGCCTGCTACAGACAGCACTGCTAAAGTAGCCACTGCAAAAATGTAATTTTATAATTAGAGGAATAGAACAATAAAAGAAAAAACTTATTTAAATAAAAGGTATGAGTCACGAAGCAGCATTACACGCACACGAATCTCATGGACATGATGATCATGGTCATCACGAACATCATGATACATTCTTAACTAAATATGTATTTAGTCAAGACCACAAAATGATCGCGAAGCAATTCTTGATCACAGGTATGGTTTGGGCGGTACTAGGTGGTTTAATGAGTGTGCTTTTCCGTTTACAATTAGGATATCCTGAAGCAAGTTTTCCTTGGTTAGAATCTATCTTAGGTAAATGGGCGAAGGGTGGTCAAATTACACCGGAAGCATATTATGCATTAGTAACAACACACGGTACTGTGTTAGTATTCTTTGTATTAACAGCGGGATTGTCTGGTACTTTTGCGAACTTTTTAATTCCATTACAAATTGGTGCACGCGACATGGCGTCTCCATTTATGAATATGCTTTCTTACTGGTTCTTCTTTACAGCTAGTATTGTAATGTTGTCAAGTATGTTTGTTGAAACAGGACCATTCAGTGGTGGTTGGACGGCATACCCTCCATTGTCTGCATTAGGTGATGCATCACCAGGTTCTAAAACTGGTATGGACTTATGGATTATTGCAATGGCATTATTCGTTGTATCTTCTTTATTAGGAGGTTTGAATTATATCGCAACTATTTTGAACATGCGTACAAAAGGTATGAGTATGACGCGTTTACCTTTAACTATTTGGGCGTTGTTCTTCACTGCAGTATTGGGTGTATTGTCATTCCCAGTATTACTTTCTGGTTTGATCTTATTAATTTTTGATAGAAACTTTGGTACCTCATTCTATCTTTCTGATATTTTTGTGAATGGCGTTGGTGCATTATCTAACGAAGGTGGTAGCGCTATTTTATTCCAACACTTATTCTGGTTCTTAGGTCACCCTGAGGTTTACATTATCTTATTACCTGCCATGGGTATGGTATCTGAGATTATGTCGGTGAATTCTCGTAAACCAATTTTCGGTTACATGGCGATGTTGGGTTCTTTATTTGCTATTGCAGTATTGGCCTTCCTAGTTTGGGCGCATCACATGTTCGTTACAGGATTGAATCCTTTCTTAGGATCGGTATTCGTATTGTTAACTTTATTAATCGCGGTTCCTTCAGCTATTAAAGTATTTAACTGGTTAACTACTTTATGGAGAGGTAATATTCGTTTCACTCCAGGTATGTTGTTTGCAATTGGTTTTGTAAGCTTGTTTATCTCTGGAGGTTTAACAGGTATCTGGTTAGGTAACGCAGCATTGGATATTCACTTACACGATACTTATTTCGTAATTGCTCACTTCCATATTGTAATGGGTGTAGCTAGTATGTTTGGTATGTTCGCTGGTGTTTACCACTGGTTCCCTAAAATGTATGGTCGTCATTTAAACAACTCATTAGGTTATCTTCACTTTTGGATAACAATGGGTGGAGCTTATTTGATTTTCTGGCCAATGCACTATCAAGGTTTAGCAGGTATGCCTCGTCGTTATTTTGATTTCAGTATTTGGGAAAGCTTTAAGCAATTCGCAGACTTAAATCGTTTTATTAGTACGGTGGCTATGATTGTATTTGCTACTCAAATTTTATTCTTAATTAATTTCTTCTATTCTATATTCAAAGGTCGTAAAGTAACTGATCCGAATCCTTGGAAGTCAAATACTTTAGAGTGGACTACTCCTATTAATCCTGGTCACGGTAACTGGCCTGGTGAAATTCCTGAAGTACACCGTTGGCCTTATGATTACGGTAAGGATGGTGTTGACTTTATCCCACAAGACGTTCCAGTGGGCGAGCATGAGTCTAGCCACTAACATTTTATAATTATGCCCTGATTCAACAGGGCATAATTATTTTACTTCTTAGTATAATAGGATTTTAAATTTCGGATTCATTTATTGAAATCATTTCGTGAAAGCAACCATTAAAGATTACGGGCAACTAATGAAGTTCACACTCAGTTTTACTGTTGTGTTTACTTGTGTTATTTGTTTTCAAATGGCGCCCAATATCGATGGCTTTGATTGGTTCAGTATTTCATTATTGACTTTTGCGGGTATGTGTATTACAGGTAGTGCGAATGCCATTAATCAAGCCGTTGAAAAAGATACAGACGCACAAATGAAACGTACGAGTAATCGTCCAGTTGCAGCAGGTCGTTTGACACAACAGCAAGCGTATATTTTTGCGATGATAACAGGTGTATTAGGCGTAGGCTTAATGTTGTACTTTAATATTGCTTCAGCGCTTTTGTCTGCATTTAGTTTGTTTTTATATGCCTTTATTTATACGCCCCTTAAAAAAATAAATTCAATTGCTGTTTTAGTAGGTGCTTTTCCTGGTGCCATTCCTTGTTTGATTGGATGGGTGGCGGCAACTAATGAGTTTAGTCCTTTCGCTAAATTTGTGGTGCATGGAAATACTTTTTCGAATGCTGCAGGATGGGCTTTATTACTCATACAATTTTTATGGCAGTTCCCTCATTTTTGGGCAATTGCTTGGGTTTCACATAACGACTATTCCAGGGTTGGTTTTAAATTATTACCTGCTAAAGAAGGCCCAACAAGGTTTACAGCACTTCAGTCCATTATGTATGCAGTACTAATGATACCGGTTGGTTTTTTACCATATTACTTAGGTATTTCAGGAGTATGGAGTATGTGGGTGATTTTAGTAGCTAATATTTTTATTGTTGTGCAATGTGTTAGACTGTATCAAAACATGGGTGTTCCTGCAGCAAGACGTGTCATGTTTAGCAGTTATATTTATTTACCAATTGTTTATTTAGCCTTACTAGCTGATAAAATTTATATACAACATCCATAAATTTTTATTTTATGTCAACAGATTTACAAATGGAAAAGAAAAAAATGCATCCCTATCAATTTTATTTATGGGGAGGTCTAGGAAGTATTGTGATGATGTTTGCTGGTTTAACAAGTGCTTATATTGTTAAAAAAAGCCAGGCTAGCTGGTTAGAATTCGAATTGCCGAATGTTTTTATCATTTCTACGGTAGTGATTTTGATAAGCAGCTTTACCATTCAAATGGCCGTTAAAAAGCAAAAGGAGCAAAATATAAACCAATACAAAGGCTTTTTAAGTGTAACAGCAATTTTAGGGGTCTTATTTATTATTTTACAAATTCAGGGTTTCAAGGCCCTAGAAGCAAATAGTATTGCCTTAATAGGAGCCAGAAGTAATTCAGCGGCTTCCTTTTTGTTTGTCATTACCGGATTACACGTTTTGCACGTTTTAGGGGGTATAATCGCTTTGATTTGGATAAATTTCAAGGCATTTTCGGCTAAAAACAACCAAATTAATGACATGCCAGTCAAATTGGTATCCAATTATTGGCATTTTGTAGACATACTATGGGTTTACATATTTGTATTCCTATATTGGGTAGGCTAACCCCAAAAAAAGTAGGGTATTTTTATTCAAATATCCTTGATAGCCAATATTTTTGCACTGAAATAGAAACAGCAAATGTCAAATGTAACAACAGCTTCAACAAAGGAAGCAAAATGGTGGAACGGAGGGAAAAGCCCCTTTGATGTAGAGTACGGAAAAGTAATGATGTGGTACTTTTTAATGAGTGACGCATTTACTTTCGGTGCCTTCTTGATTTCTTATGGTACGGTTCGTTTTTCAACAAACGGATGGCCTGACCCAAACAAAGTATTTAAAAGTTTTCCTTTTGCACCAGAAGGAGTGAATGCGCCATTGGTGTTTGTAAGTGTTATGACTTTCATTTTGATTGTGAGTTCTGTAACCATGGTGTTAGCAGTACATGCAGGAAAAATGATGGATAAGAAAGGTGTAGTAAGAAACATGATTTGGACAATCATTGGTGGTATTGCATTTTTAAGCTGTCAAGCTTGGGAGTGGAATCACTTACACCATGAAGGTGCTTGGTGGGGTTTGAATCCGTTTATCAATGCAGACGGAACAGCTTCTACTACTAACTTTACCAATTTCTTCTTTACCATTACAGGTTTCCACGGATTCCACGTATTTAGTGGAGTAGTTATAAATATCATCATGTTGATTATGACTTTGATGGATAAATTTGAACAAAGAGGTCATTATTTAATGATTGAGAAAGCAGGTTTGTACTGGCACTTTGTTGATTTAGTTTGGGTATTTGTATTCACTTGCTTCTATTTATTGTAAACCATTTTAGCTCACCTTGAGTTAATTATATTGAAAAAAGATATTCTTATGTCAGATAACACACACGAACACCACGACGTAATTGCAGAAATTAAAAAAGTAACCATCATCCTTTCTGTGCTTACTATTGTTGAATTAATATTGGGTTTTTGGATGATTGATATTACCTCTGAGGGCTTACGTTTAGGCATCAAAGGAGTTATTGTTATTTTAATGATGGCAAAAGCATTTTATATTGTTGCTTACTTTATGCACTTAAAGCATGAATTGAAAAACTTAATCATGACCATAGTAGTGCCTTTGGCATTATTCGTATGGTTTATCATTGCATTTTTAAGTGATGGAAATTCATTTAAAGAATTACGTAATAACTACGATCCTCACTTTAAAGAGCAAGCTACTATTCAGGTTAAGCAAGCTGAGCACGGCGCTAAGCATGAGGCTGCTGGAGCTGCACATGGTGAGAAAGCAACTGAATCAAAAAAAGAAGAGCATGCCGCAGGTGAGCATCATTAATACTTTATAATTGTTACCAATTAACTTGTTTTCAATTTCAAAAACCATCCCATTAGGATGGTTTTTTGTTTAATTCTAATGCCATTTAGGCTTTCCGTTGTAACTTTACTAATCAAACAATTGTATGTCTAAAAAATCAATATACGGTTTAATCATTGCCTTATTAATTCCGGTGCTTTGTTACCTATGGTTAAAATCGGCGAGTGATACGGCAGTGATCATGCCTCGTCACTATTTATTGGATACTGTTATTGAAAAAGAAATACAAGGCAAACAAGTGTCAGATTCCGTTTGGCATACAACAAAAAATATCCGTTTGGTAAATCAAATGGGTGATACGGTTAACCTGTATGATCAAAAAGGTAAAATAATTATTTTAGACTTCTTCTTTACTAGTTGCGGCAGCATTTGTCCAAAGCTTACGCGCAATATGGCCATGTTGCAACAATCCTTTCTAAAGGGTGGGGATGTTAGAAAAAAACAAGTGGATACGAGTATTGTACAATTTATGTCCATGTCGGTTGACCCTGAACGTGATTCAGTTCCTGTGATTAGGGACTATGCTAATAAAATGGAAGTTAATGCTGATAACTGGTGGTTATTGACAGGCAATAGAGATTCTATTTACAATTTTGCTTTTGAAGAAATGAAAGTGGATCAGTTTAGTATGGAACCAGTGAGTCCTGATTTTGTGCATACAAGCCGCTTTGTGTTGATTGATAAAAAAATGCAAGTAAGAGGTTATTATAATGGTTTAGATACCGCCGATATGCTTAAACTTGCAAAAGATGTAGGTTATATTATGTTGGAAAAAGACCGTGCTAAGAAAAGTGAAGTTTTCCAACAAATTATAGAACTTAGTTGGCTATGGCTTGTTATAGCAGTAATGGTTGGCGGCTTTGTATATTACTTCAACAGCACTAGACAAAAGAATTAATACCAAACGAAACAATTTAATTTTTTAGTTATGAATTGGTCTGAATTTAAAGTAAAATACAAACAAGAAATTAAGGTAGGAATCATTGTTTTTATATCAATCATGTTAATGAGATTTATTAAATTTATTATAAATAAAAATTAGTTATGTTGTCACCAACGATTCAAAAAAACGATAAGCAAGCGAAATTATTAATAGGTATTTTTTCGGTAGTAGTTTTTGTTGCCGTTACCTTTTTAAGCAAGTTTAGTTTGGAAGTTGAATTACCTTTTGATAAGCACATTTTTGCTTTGACCAATGCCTTATTGAATACGGCTGTTTGTATATTGCTTGTAGCTGCCTTATTTGCGGTTAAAAATGGTAATTTTCAGCTTCACAAAAACTTGATGCTTTTTGCTATGTTTTTATCAGTGTTATTTTTGGTGAGTTATATAGCGCATCATTTATTTGCAGGGGAAGCTAAATTTGGGGATAGCAATTTTAGTGGCGACTTAGATGAAGCAGAAGCTGCAGCAGTTGGTAACACTCGACCATTTTATTTAATTTTATTATCAACACATATTATTTTAGCGGCTACGAGTTTACCATTTATTTTATTCACAGCATATCGTGGTTTAACAGGCGAGTATGAGGATCATAAACGCAAAGCAAAAAGAATGTGGCCTATATGGTTTTATGTTGCTGCAACCGGACCATTAGTATACTGGATGATTAAGCCTTACTATAATTAAAGAATTTGATATTTATAAAAAAAAGGAGTGATAAAATTCACTCCTTTTTTGTGCCTATATATTTTATAGCTTGGTTATAAGTCTAGTTCAATAGCAGGGTCCCAAAATAAAATAGAAAAGTCTACTACGGTTTCGTTTTTGACTTTGATTTTTTCCTTCTCTAATAGTTCTTGCATTTTTGTTGGCGTCTCAAAATGAGCTTTACCGGTGAGCATACCATTTCGATTTACGACACGGTGTGCAGGCACTTTGGGTTTAACACCATGTGATGCATTCATTGCCCAGCCTACCATTCTTGAACTACCTCCTGTGCCAATGTATTTTGCAATTGCACCATAACTAGTAACGCGCCCTTTGGGTATTAGACGAACTACATCAAATACGTTTTGGAAAAAGTCCTGTGTTTTAGGTGTGTATTGCATTTAAGAACTTATTTTATTACTTCAATAGTAAAATTGAAATACAGCTATAAATGTTTGGTACTATCTTTTATCATGATCTCGGCATTGGGAGCCGTTTCTTTAGCGGCAGCACTTATTAATTGTGCCCTCGTTTTTATGGGTTCTGGTACCGCTTCATAATCATATGGACAATGTCTACATGCTTGACCACAGCAATAGCCTCTTGCCTCGTGATAGGCTGCAGTGAATACCCATTTACCACTGGGATCAATATAATAATCAACGTCTTTAATCATGCTGTTTTTACTTTACTATTCCATTGCTTGTTTTCCATTACGCGCTAAACTATCATGTGTCTCTGTTACTTCAAATTCAGCAATAATGTCTTTTAATTTTTCGTCCAATTCAATTGGAAGTTCTTTGTCCAATTTAAATTGAATATAGTGAATACGATTACTACTTGCGATATTTAATCCCTCATAGTATGTTTTAATACTGCAGCGGTTATCCCATTTATCGGATTGCATAAATGCAGCACTATATACATCATCGGTTGACGTAATTAAGGTAAGTCCGAATAATTCTATCACCGTTTTTGTGAATTGGTATAAATTAGGGCTATCCGTTTTTAAATGTACAATACCAGTTTTATTTGATGCGTCGCTTTGTTGCAAAAACTGTTGGTATAAGCGTAAAAACTTAGGATGCGTTAATCGCTTTTTTGCTTTGGATAATCTTAATTGTGGATCGGGAAATGTGATCCATATTTCACTTACTTCGTCTTTTGCAAAGTATTGTGTAACCTGATCAATTTGCGTTCTTACAAAGGCCACATTTTTTAATCCATCTCGGTTGGCTATGCTAGCTCCTTTCCAAATGCGATTTCCTTTTAAATCTAATCCTACAAAGTTTTGATTTGCAAACATGCGACCTAAACC
>JBDKFR010000034.1:0-9196 GCA_039798645.1 Bacteroidota bacterium | reverse complement strand
ACTCAATATTAAGTTATTGTTAATCAATTAATTATAACAACAATGAAGTTGTTTAAAATGTGCTGAATTCTTTTATATTATGAGCTAAAAATCACAAATAACAAACGATTGCGACAATTTTTGTGAAAATAAATTCATATTTTCATACTGACATCGATTGCGTTATGACAAATACAACTCTAAAATTATTAGCTCAACAACTACAGTTGAGTATCTCGACAGTATCAAGAGCATTGAAAGATCATCCTGATATTTCAGCAAGTACAAAAGCAAAAGTTAATGCATTAGCACAAAGTTTAGATTATGAACCTAATGCCTATGCCATTCAATTAAGAACACAGAATAGTAAAATATTAGGCGTTATTGTTCCTGCTATATCTAATTTATTTTATGATAGTTTTATTGCTGCAGTTGAGGAAGAAAGTAGAAACAATGGTTACGCATTAATGATTTTACAATCAAGTCATAAACCTGAAAATGAACTTGATAATTTAAAAATATTTAGACAAAATAGAGTATCTGGCGTATTTGCTTGTTTGTCATCAAGTGCGGAAAATTTAGAGGTATATAAAAAAATGAATGATAGAGAAATACCCGTGGTGTTTTTTGATATCGTACCCAAGGACAATCATTTTACCAAAGTACGCATGGCTGATGAAAGATGTGCAATTATGGCTGCCGAAAAAATCATAAAAAGAAATGCAAAAAAAGTATTAGCCATATTTGGTGATGAAGCATTATCTATAACACAAAAAAGGAAAAGCGCCTTTCAGAAATTCATGCATGATTTTGCACCAAAAATTCATTGCTCATATGCAAATGCAGCAAGTTCAAAAGAAGCAGAAGCGTTGATGAAAAAGTATGCTGGAAAAACACAAAAACCTGACACCGTATTTTGCATGACGGATGAAATTTTAATTGGTGTCATGAAAGCCATTCAAGAATTAGAAATTAAAGTGCCGACTGAAATAGGAGTAATAAGTATTAGTAATGGTTTTATACCAAACCTTTATTATCCTCATATTAGTTATGTTGAAACCAGTGGACATGAATTGGGTAAATTAGCCTTTATTCAAATGTTGGCTAATATTAAAGGCGGTAAAACATTAACTGAATTAACCGTTGACGCAAAATATGTTGAAGGAGGTTCTATGTAGCAATCATTATGCTAACCTATTAAAATGTAAATAACTGAAAATAATATTCGATGGCAAGTGTTGAACTACTAAACGCAAAAGGCTTTTTATTTGATTTAAATGGAACCATGATAAATGATATGCCATATCATATTGAAGCTTGGCATAAACAATTAGTTGCATTGGGAAGTACCATAAGTTTGGAAGAAACCAAACACCAATGTTATGGAAAAAATGATGAGCTTTTAGAACGTGTATTTCCAGGTCGTTTTACAATGGAAGAAAAAATAAAATTAGGTAATGACAAGGAAGCATTATACCGAGTTGAATTTAAACCGTATTTGAAGTTAATTGACGGGCTTGAGGCTTTTTTAATGAATGCTTCCAATCAACATAAAAAAATGGCTATTGGGTCTGCTGCCATCAATGAAAACATAAATTTTGTTATTGATAACATGAATATTCGACATCACTTTGAAGCAATTGTTAGTGCAAATGATGTTGTGAAAAGTAAACCTCACCCTGAAACATTTTTTAAATGTGCTGAAAAGTTAGCATTGCATCCAAATGATTGTGTTGTTTTTGAAGACACCCCAAAAGGAGTTGAGTGCGCATTAAATGCAGGTATAAAAACAGTGGTCATTTTAGGAGAACATTCAAAGGAAGAATTTGCATCCTTTCCTAATGTCATTCAGTTCGTTTACAATTATAAGGAGTTAATTTAATTTTCATTTGAACATTATTGTAGTTGGTTACTTACCAATACAAAACTTGGAGAAAATAAAATCTAGTTGATCCTCATTTGTAATTTGGCCAGTAATGGTTCCTAAATAATGTAAGGCCTGACGAATATCCAATGCAAGAAGGTCACCGGTAACATTATGTTGCAAACCTGTTTCTACATCATTCAAAGCCATTAATAATTTTTTCAAGGATGCAACATGTCTTGCATTGGTAATTATGGTGCCTTCTTTATGAATGCCATCGCCGACTACTTTTTGGAATAATAAATCTTCTAAAGATTTTATATTTTCTTTTTCCTTTGCAGAAATAACCAAAACCTCGTTTAAGGAATTGTCTGTTAAAATTATATTATCCTTTAGTAGATCTTTCTTATTGCCAACTAAAATTAATTTATCAGCTCCTACTTCAGATTTCCAAACATTTATTTGTTCTAAAACATTTGAATCGTTGATATCAAATAAAGCAACCACAATATCAGCACCTAAAATTTTTCCTTTACTTTTTTCGATACCCATTTGTTCAATACTATCCGTTGTTGCGCTTCTTATTCCTGCCGTATCAATGAGTTTAAATAATACCCCTTGAATATTTAAATATTCTTCTACCGTATCGCGCGTGGTTCCAGGTATTTCACTTACCAATGCTCTATTTTCATTTAACAACGCATTTAATAAAGTTGATTTCCCTGCATTGGGTTTTCCAACAATAGCGACTTGTACACCATTTTTAATAACGTTGCCTAATTTAAAGGAATCAAGTAATTCCTGTGTTTTTAGTTGTAATTGTTGGACTAATATTTCTAATTCTTTTTTATTTGCAAAAGCTACATCCTCTTGCGAAAAATCTAATTCCAACTCAATAAGTGCTGAAAACTTAATCAACTTCTCACGCATAACATGTAGGTCAGTTGAAAAACCTCCTTTCAAATTATGCAATGCTGTTTTTCGTGCAGCCTCAGTATTACTTGCTATTAAATCAGCAACTGCTTCGGCCTGTGTTAAATCTAACTTGCCATTTAAAAATGCACGTTGTGTAAATTCACCAGGCTTTGCCATTCTTGCGCCAGCATGAATCATTAATTGTAAAATGGAATCTTGAATTAATGGTGCCCCATGACAAGATATTTCAACAACTTCTTCACCAGTATATGATTTAGGTGCGCGATATATACTTACTACTACTTCATCAATCACTTCTTGCCCATTCATTAGCTTTCCAAAATGTACCGTATGTGATGGCTGTTTTAGTAAACTCTTTTTTGAAAATACCGAAGCAGTAATTTCAATGGCTTTGGATCCACTTAATCTTATAACAGCTATCGCCCCCAAACCAGGAGCTGTAGCTAAAGCAACAATTGTATCATTCCAAGTACTCAAATTTTCACGCATGGTACAAAGATAATTTGTATTGATTGGAATTGAGCTAAAAAACAAATGCCAGCCTTAAAAGGCTGGCATTTAGTTATACTTTAGAAAGTTGTATTAATCTTCAGAAACCATAAAGATAACAGCTTGTCTGTGGCGATAAATTACATTACGGCCATTTTGAACAGCTGGTTTCCATTTTGGTCCTCTCGTAATTACACGAACCGCTTCATCAGCTGTACCATATCCAGGATTATTTTCAGCTTTTACATCTGAAATACTTCCGTCTCTTGCTACAACAAATGATACAGTTACTGGGTACTTACCAGCAGGTGCGCCATTTTCAACAGGCAAGTCTCTATTTAAAGTACGCTCTAAATAACGAGTCCAGCCTTGAACGCCACCTGGGAATTCAGCAGGTTGTTGAACCACAGTAAAGATTTTGTCAGTCTCTTCTTCAGGAGGAGCTGCTGGACCAGTACTTTGTTCAACAGGTGCTACGATACCTTCGTCCTTGATACCTTTTTGATCTATGGCACCAATTTTAACGTCTTCTAATTTTTCAACTTCTTTTACCTCGTCTTCTTTTTTCACTTCCTCATCTTTTACGATTTTAGGAGGTGTAAATTTCGCCATTTCCACTTTAGGTGGTTCTTGCTTTGGTGGCGGAGGTGGAGGTGGTGGAGGTGCTTTCTTTTCTTGGTTAACATCCGCTAAAGAAACATCCTGAACAATAATTTCAGTTTTTGCTTTTTTAGCACTGTTAGAATAAATGGCACCACCTGCTAAAAGCGCAGTGATGGCTATCATTACAATCAACGCAGTCTTAAGACGATCATTGTAAGTTTTTCTTAGCTCATATGCACCATACTCCTTATATCTTCCCTCAAAAATGAGGTCTAATACATCGGCGGTTAATATTTTATTTATGTCCATTTTAATTGCTTTTAATTGCTTGAAGGTGTTGCTGTCGCGTCAGATTTGTCAATCAATTGTTGTTCGATATCAAACACATCAACTAATGCAAATTTCTTTACAACATTAATTGACATTTCATCTAGGATATCGATTACATTTTTATAATTGCAATTTTGGCCTGGTTTAATCACGACTACTAAGTCATGCTCTGGATCATTAGGATCCGTTGCAATACTTCTTACATAAGCTTTCTTTTTCAAGATGACATCTCTAATTGAGTTCTCACCATTATAAGAAGCAGATAAAAAGTTTGAAGCATCCGGTTTTAATTGGCCTTCATAGTAATATATGTGATTATCCGCACCCATCAAGATGGTTAAAGCACCTGACTCCTTCGCTTTATTTTGCTCATCAGGTTTTACTTTATCATCCGGCAAAAGCAACTTCATAGCTGTTGGTTGACTCATCGTAGTGGTGAAAATGAAGAAGGTAATCAACAAGAAACCTAAGTCCACCATTGGTGTCAAATCGACACGCGTTGATAGCTTTTTTCCTTTTTTGACCCCTGGTCCTTTTTTATGGCCACCGCCCGAGGTATCTAATTCTGCCATAGTAAATAGCTTTTAATTAGTTTAAAATTTAGTTTTCCTGTTTTTCTCCACTCATTGACCTCTTGTATAATTCTGAACCTGCTGGTGCATTTTCAGGATTGGTTACCATTTGGAACTTTTGAATGTTGTTTTTCTTGAATGCTGTTAACACTCCTTTGAAAGAAGGATATTTAGAAAGATTGTCCCCTTTTAATAAAAGGTCCATTTTCATTCCAGCATATGCTTCATTAACAGCCTGCATCCAAACAGTTAATTCATTGTTCGCGGTATCCTTACATGGTATTCCTGGAAGAAGATCTCCTTTTCTGTTTTCTTCAGAGACAGATAAGAAAGAATTTAATCCACTAAATGAAGAGCCGATAAAACTAGCAGCTTTAAATTTAGCAACATCAATTCCTAAGTTCTTAGTTGTATTCATTGAATTAGCAACTTGTTCTCTTTTTTGCTTATCGTCTATTGTAAGAAATACTTTGCCATCCTTGTCAATAGTAACTAATACAAAGTCCTTGTTAGGCGCAACCTTTGAAGATACTGAACTAGGTGTAGTTACAGCAATTGCTTCAGAAGGCTTGAATTTAGTTGTCAAGATAAAGAATGACAATAAAAGGAAAGCCACATCACACATGGCAGTCATGTCGATGGTGGTACTCTTACGAGGTAATTTGGCTCTACCCATTTGTATTATCTTTTAATTTATTTATAAGGTTGCCCTTATCAAAATATTTTTCTTCTTTACTACTATTTGTAGTTAGCTGCGAAGCTTTGTGTTAAAGTAAATCCAGACTCATCGATACCATATGTAATACCATCGATTCTTGTAGTGAATACGTTGTACATAATAATCGCGATAGCTGAAGTACCAATACCTAATGCAGTATTATACAAGGCCTCAGAGATACCTTGAGATAATTCACGAGCAGCTTCTCCACCACCTTCTTCTCCTAATTTAGAGAAAGAACGAATCATACCTAATACCGTACCGAACAAACCTAATAAAGTTGCTACTGATGCGATTGTAGATAAGAATACTAAGTTCTTTTCTAACATTGGTAATTCTAATGCAGTTGCTTCTTCAATTTCTTTTTGAATGTTTAATACTTTTTGATCTGTATCTAATTCAGTATTTGAAATCATTTCTTTGTATTTTTTCAAACCAGATTTCATTACATTACCTACAGAACCTTTTTGCTTATCACACTCAGCAATTGCTTTATCCACTTCTTTGTTAGCTAAATGAAATTGCACTTTACGGATAAACTCAGTGTTGCTTCCAGTACCTGCTGCTTTAGCAACAGTTAATAATCTTTCAACAACGAAAGTTAATACCACTAATAAGCTACCAATCAAGATAGGCACGATGATACCACCTTCATACATTTTAGTGAAAGTTCCTTTTGGTCCTTTGTGTGAAGGCCAGAAACCACCACTTGGATCAGGATTAGTGAAATTTGCAGCGTTACCTAATACAAAACGCCAGATTACGTAACCTGCTACGATACAAGCAATAGGTGCTAAAGTTGCAATCAAGTTACCGCCTTTCTTCGGCTGTGCTGCTTGTTTTGGAGCAGCTGTAGTTGGTTTAGTTAAATCAGCCATGATTCAATTGATTTTTGGTTTTAAATAAAAATTTATTTTAGAATTGGTTCCTCTTCACTACTGTTTCGGATTCATTCGAATATTTACGCACTAGTATCTAAGGGGTTACAAAATAAGTAATTATTTGGTTTAAACAATTTTCCGTGCATTTTTTTATAAAAAAATTATAATGCCCACAACTGTTCGTCAAAAAACAATATATTTATAAACCTATAAAATTTTTAACAATATAATAGTATGAAAAAATACCTAGTGTTTTCTAGTCTATGTGTCTTAATGACAATAACATTAAATGCTCAAAGAGCAGACACGGCTAGCGCAAAAAAAGAAGGCCCAGCAAAAGCAGGACCTAAACCCTATAGTGAAGTAATCACTAAAAAAGCGGTAAGTCAAAAAGGAGTGTTTACCGTACATTTTCAAGATGATAAATATCTTTTTGAAATCCCGGATTCATTATTAGGCCGAGAATTGCTTGCTGTTACCCGCTTTACTAAAGTAGCCGGTGGTGCTAGAAAGTATGGTGGCGAGGAGGTAAACGAGCAAAGTTTACTTTTTGAAAAAGGTCCAGGCCAACGCATTTTTATGCGTGTGGTTACCCTAATTAGTAAGGCTGATTCAACACAGACTATTTCTAAGGCGGTAAAGTCATCCTATTTAGATCCAATTGTAGCTGCATTTGACATTAAAGCATACGGCAAAGATTCAAGTTCATCGGTAATTGATATCACTGATTTTTTCAAGGGTGACAATCAAGCGGTAAGTTTGAGAAGTACGGAAAAAAGAAGCTTCAATTTATCCGCTATTGCAGCTGACAGATCCTATATTGAAAGTATTAAATCTTACCCAATTAATATTGAGGTAAGAACCGTTAAAACATACTCAGCTAGCGCACCAACCCCAGGTGGAGCTCCAGGAGGTGCTAGTGCAATACCTGCTGCATCTAACGCAGGGGCCGTGACCTTTGAATTAAATACTTCAATTAGACTTTTACCTAAGACTCCTATGAATACCCGCTTATTTGATTCGAGAGTGGGTTATTTCGCAGATAATTTCGTGCAATACTCTGACGATCAACATAAAGTTGAAAATCAAGTATTTGCCGTTCGTTACAGATTAGAGCCTAAGCCTGAGGATTTAGAAAAATACAAGCAAGGCCAACTGGTTGAACCTGTAAAACCAATTATATACTATGTTGACCCAGCTACTCCAAAAAAGTGGGTGCCTTATTTAATTGCAGGAGTAAATGACTGGAATGCAGCCTTTGAAAAAGCAGGCTGGAAAAATGCGATTCAAGGAAAAGAATGGCCTAACGACAGCACGATGAGCCTTGAAGATGCGCGTTTCTCTGTGATTCGTTATTTCGCGTCTGATATTGAAAACGCTTATGGTCCTCAAGTACACGATCCAAGAAGTGGTGAAATTTTAGAAAGCCATATTGGTTGGTACCATAACGTAATGAGCCTAGTACACGATTGGTATATGATTCAAACTGCAGCTGTTGATCCAGGTGCAAGAAAAATGAAATTTGACGATACTTTAATGGGAAATTTAATTCGTTTTGTATCATCACATGAAGTAGGACATACTTTAGGTTTAAGACATAACATGGGTAGCAGTAGTAAAACACCCGTTGAAAAATTAAGAGATAAAAATTGGGTAGAAGCAAACGGACACACTGCAAGTATCATGGACTATGCTCGTTTCAATTATGTTGCGCAACCGGAAGATAATATCACTCAGTCTGGTTTATTCCCACGCATTGGAGACTATGATAAATGGGCTATCAAATGGGGTTATACCTATACAGGCGTAGGTGATGAGGCAGATAAGAAAATTAATAACAAATGGATTGTTGATGCATTAAGCGCCAATGATCGTGTTTGGTTTGGTGGTGAAGGATACAATGCTGACCCACGTGCACAAACGGAAGACCTTGGTGATAATTCAGTTATCGCAAGCGAATATGGTATTAAAAATTTAAAGCGCATTATTGTTAAACTTCCTGAGTGGACAAAAGAAGAAGCAGACCATTACGAAAACTTAAGTGATATCTATGGCCAACTAGTTGGACAATTTAACAGATACATGGGCCATGTAATCAAAAATGTTGGTGGCGTTTATGAAACATTTAAAAGTGTTGAACAAGCTGGTGATGTTTATGCACCTACTCCAATTGAAAGACAAAAATCAGCAATGCAATTTTTGCAAAATCAATTGTTTGCAACACCAAAATGGTTGTTGGATAATAATATCCTAAATAAAATTTCAAACCCTGTTGCAAATGAGCGTTTACAATCTATACAAACAAATGTATTGAGAAGTTTATTAGACAAAGGACGTTTATACCGCTTAACAACAAGCAGCACTCGTTTTGCAAATGCAAGCTATACCTTACATGATATGATGGAGGACACGCGTAAAGGATTATTTAGTGAATTGACTAGCCGTCAAGCAACTGATGTATTCCGTCGTAATCTTCAAAAGACTTATGTAAGTCAATTGGGTGATTTAATTAATCCGTCTAGTTCATCTAATTCAAGTGCAGCAGCTGCTGGTATCAGAATGGCTGGCCCTGCAGTTGATGTTGAAAACACCGATGTGGTTTCAGAAGCAAAAGCACAATTGAAAAAATTAGCGGCTAGTATTCAAGCAGGAAAAGCAAGTATCAAAGATCCAAGTTCATTGAGTCACTTTGATGATTTACAAGATCGTATTAAACAAATACTAGATCCTAAGTAACTTTTATAGTTAACTTCTTAATATAAGTTTTCAAAACAAAAGGCCCGCATTGCGGGCCTTTTGTTTTATACCTATTGGCTTAAAATGA
>JBDKFR010000033.1:0-38211 GCA_039798645.1 Bacteroidota bacterium | reverse complement strand
GATAAGAAGAATGTTGTTTTATCGTTACCACCTTCAGCACTCAAGTTAACTTGTCGTTGTTGACCAGTTCTCATTACATTGTTGTACCAATTAAAGTTGTTCCCATTTCCTTCACCTAATGAAGCAACTACTGAATTTGTTTGAGCAGCAGAATAACCTGCGTTCGCTAAACCAGTTCGCGTAATATTAATATATTCATTTGCATCTAATGGCAAGTACTTAGGGTTTTGGTATGCTACATCAGAGCTACCCACTTCCGTGTCAAATCTGAATTTAGTTTTACCACTCTTACCTTTTTTGGTAGTAATTACAATTACACCATTAGCAGCGCGGCTACCATAGATAGACTGTGAAGCGGCATCCTTTAATACTGAAATACTTTCAATATCGTTAGGATTTAATGTACTTAATAAGTTACCTGTAGTTTGTAAACGAGATGCGTCACCTGCATTTACAGGAACACCATCAATTACCCACAAAGGAGAAGTACTAGCGTTGATTGAACTGGCACCACGAATCAAAATTGCTTGGCTAGCTCCTGGTTGACCAGAAGAGGCAACTGATTGTAAACCAGCAACTTTACCTTGCAATGCTTTATCCACAGAGCTAAATGGTAAGTTTTCAATGTCAGCAGCTTTTACAACTGAGATGGAACCAGTGTTTGATGCCTTTTTAGTGGTACCATAACCAGTAACAATTACTTGTTGTAATTCAGAAACAGTTGCAGCTAATACTACATTGATTTCTGTTTTTGATCCAATGCTTGCTTCTTGTGTTTCAAAGTTTAAAGCACTAAAAGTTAAAACTCTTGCATTAGATGGAACACTAATTGCGTAATTACCTTGTTCGTCAGTTTTAGTTCCTAATGTGGAACCTTTCACAACTACAGAGGCATTTATGACAGGTTTTTTCCCGTCTTCCGTTACCTTACCTCTTACTGTTTTATTTTGAGCGGCAACCTGCGTTACTGCTAAAACTGCGCATAAAAGGATAGCGACAAATTTTCTCATAATTATTATTTTTTATTCGAACAACTAAATTAGTTATTATTTCGTTAAAATTCCACTTTATAAGAGCCTATTTGCTAAAGAGAATTGATAATTTTCAAAGTTTTTTTTCGAACCGAAAAGGGGTTTTAAGGTGAACTATAGTAGATATTGTATTACAGTTAAATAAATATTATTTTATTTTAAAATATGTAATAATTATGCAATGCTGAATTTCGTGATTTTTTGAATATATCCACTTTACATGGAATCAACCTGACTTACCCCTTATTTTTGCATCATAAATATCAGCATTGAGCAATCCCATTTTCTTATTTACCCCGCCATTCACCCAGCTAAATACACCGTACCCGGCGACGGCCTACTTGAAAGGGTTTTTTAATACAAAAGGGATTCATGCAGTTCAGGCAGATTTGGGTATTGAAGTCACCCTTGATTTGTTTAGTAAGCAAGGTTTGGAGAAATTATTTAAAGCCATCGAAGAAAAGCAATCGAAAAGTCAGCATGATTATATTTTGTCGGAAAATAGTGCGCGAATTATTGCGTTGAAAGATGCCTATATAAAAACGATAGACGATGTTATTTTCTTTTTGCAAGGCAAGTCAAATACCTTGGCTCATTTAATTTGTGCTAGAAATTTTTTGCCAGAGGCAAGTAGATTTGAGCAAATTGACGATTTGAAATGGGCCTTTGGTAGTATGGGTAAAATAGACATGGCGAAGCATATAGCTACTATGTATTTGGAGGACTTAAGTGATTTAATCAAAGAAAATATTGATGAACATTTCGGTTTCAGTCGTTATGCTGAAAGCCTGGGTCGTTCGGCAAATTCTTTCGATGAATTATATTTTGCATTGCAACAACCGTTCACTTATTTGGATGAAATTTTAATTAAAATTTTAGATGAAAAAATGAAGATAGTGCATCCAAAATTAGTTTGCATATCGGTTCCTTTTCCTGGAAATTTATATACTTCTCTTAGATGCGGTCAATGGATAAAACAAAACTTCCCTGGCGTGAAAGTCGCTATGGGTGGAGGTTTTGCGAATACTGAGCTAAGGTCCTTAAGTGATGCACGCGTTTTTGAATTTTATGATTTTATTACTTTGGATGACGGGGAAGCTCCTCTTGAAATTTTGATTGAACACCTAGATGGAAAAAAAGAACAACATGAACTTAAGCGTTGTTTTACTTTGGTGAATGGGGAAGTAAAATACATTAACAATACAAGTTGTGCAGATTATAAACAAGGACAGGTTGGTACACCTGATTATGATGGTTTGTTATTAGATAAATACATTTCTGCTATTGAAGTTATTAATCCCATGCATAGTTTGTGGAGTGATGGACGATGGAATAAACTTACTATGGCGCATGGTTGTTATTGGGCAAAATGCACTTTTTGTGATGTCTCATTAGATTATATAAAAAGCTATGAGCCTATTGCCGCTTCTTTGATCGTGGATAGGATGCAAGAGCTTGTTGAAAAAACAGGTGAAAATGGTTTTCATTTTGTGGATGAAGCAGCTCCGCCATCTTTAATGAAAGCAGTAGCTATTGAAATTATAAAACGAAAATTAGTGGTGAGTTGGTGGGCAAATGTCAGGTTTGAAAAAAGCTTTACACGTGATTTATGTTTACTATTAAAAGAAGCAGGTTGTATTGCGGTAAGTGGTGGTTTGGAAGTTGCTTCAGATAGATTGCTAAACCTAATTAATAAAGGCATCACGGTAGAACAGGTTGCAAAAGTAAGTAAGCATTTTTCTGAATCTGGTATTATGGTTCACGCTTACTTAATGTATGGTTTCCCAACACAAACAGTGCAAGAAACGGTGGATTCCTTAGAAATGGTGAGACAACTTTTTGAAACCGGTGTTTTGCAATCAGCATTTTGGCATTTGTTTACTATGACGGCTCATAGCCCAGTGGGATTGTCACCTGAAAAATACAAAGTAAAAAAAGTAAATGATGCAATTGGAACATTTGCTAATAATGATATTGAACATGTTGATTTAACTGGCGCCAATCATGAAATTTTTGGTTTTGGATTAAAAAAAGCGTTATTAAATTATATGCATGGAGTTTGTTTTGATTTGCCTTTACAAAAGTGGTTCGAATTTAAAATACCCAAAACAACGATTGTTGCCGATTATATTTTTAAAGCTGTCAATGAGCCTGAAGTTGTTACTAATAATCATAGTAAAGTAATATGGTTGGGTATTTCGCCAACAACATCAATTATTCAAAAGTCTAAAAAAGGAAATAAATGGGAAGAGATGTCCATGCGTTTTCACAATAATAAATCGGAAATTGAAATTAGTGTTGAGCCAGAAAAAGGGAAATGGCTTTTGCAATTGCTGCCCTTATTGAGTATTGGCAAAAGTAATGGCATGAGTTATACGCAAATCAAAGAAAATTATTTGTCAGCAGGTTTAACCGGCTTTGAATTATTTTGGGATAATAAGCCCATAACAAGTTTGTACAAAGTTGGTTTATTAAGCGTTTAGTACCTTTTTATTTTTTCAATTACATTGAACATTTTGATTAAATGATTGTTCTAATTGAATCACATCATCAATTTTACAATCTTAGTTATGGGAAATTATTTAGTAGTAGGAGCTTCTTCAGGAATAGGCCAAGCAATTGCCAATCAATTAGCAGCCGACGGTCATCATGTTTATGCTACTTATCAAAAAAATCAATTTGCTTCTTCAAATAATATAACAACATTTCATATTAATGTATTAGATGAACAATTGGACTTCTCTGTTTTGCCCGCAACACTTGATGGTTTAGTTTATTGCCCAGGTGCTATAAACTTAAGACCCTTTGCACGTATCGCTCCAAATGATTTCACACAGGATTTTAATTTACAAGTTGGGGGTGCAATTAAAGTAATACAAGCAGTTTTGCCTGCATTGAAAAGTTCAGGAAACGCTTCCATTATTTTATTTTCAACAGTAGCAGTTCAACTTGGTTTAAATTTTCATACACAAGTGTCGGTTTCCAAAGGGGCTATTGAAGGATTAACAAAAGCTTTGTCGGCCGAGTTAGCACCAACGATTCGTGTTAATTGTATTGCGCCTTCTTTAACAGACACACCGTTGGCTGCCGCTTTGTTAAATACAGAACAAAAAGTGGAGGCAAATGCCTTAAGACACCCATTGAAAAGGGTTGGAAAAGTTGCTGATATTTCAGAAATGGCCTGCTTTTTATTGTCTGAAAAATCAAGTTGGGTAACGGGTCAAATAATGCATGTGGATGGTGGGATGAGTACGATAAAAATTTAGTTTTGCGGTGCATGACAAGTCAATTACAAATTCAGCAAATAGATGTTTCTCAATCTCAGTTATTAAGTGAACTTGCAAAGAAAATTTATATCCCTCACTATCCATACTTATGGAATGAAGGAGGAGTAGATTGGTATATTCATGAATATGCTTATCCGGTTGAAAAAATTACATCCGAAATCGCGGACCCTAATAATTTGCATTTCATTGCCTATTTAAATAACGAACCCATTGGATATTTGAAATTGAATATCAATGCCCACTATAAGGATTGTGATCCCATAACAACTTTAGAATTAGAGCGAATCTATGTTTTAAATACTTGCATTAAAAAAGGTGTTGGAACACAACTCATTGAATTTGTAAAAGGAGTTGCTATTAACTTAAATAAAAAAGATATTATTCTAAAGGCAATGGATAGTGCTAATCTTGCTTTACAATTTTATAAAAAGAATGGCTTTGAAATTATAGACGAATTCAAATTGCCTGCCCAAGTTTTTACATTAATGAAACCTGAATATCGAGGCATGTTTGTTTTAAAACATTGCTTGATTTAACTTTTAATTTATTACATTTACGCATAAATTATTATTTATGGGATTTGCAATTAATAAAAAAGTTGCTGATAAAAAAGCGGCTTCTACTACAAAAACTTCCCCTCAAGCAGGTGGTAGTTCAAAATTCATAGCTAAGGCAAACACTAAGTCTAGCGGTGGTGCTAACAAAAAGCCAATTAAAACAGGAGGTTCTAGAGGTAGTTAAAAAAAAGCCCATTGTGGAAACAACGGGCGTTTACGATTGCTTGCTATAGGTTAAAATCAAACCCTCACGCTATAACAACACAAAATTACCCTCCAAGGTTTAATTAAGATGCCTTTTTGTGTTAAATAATTATGAAAGGAGTCGAAAATGTGATGGTCGGCAAGTGTAAATTATACGCAATCGATTGAATTATAGCATTAATGATTTTACTTTAGTGCTTTACTTGATATTCCTTTAATGCAGCTTCTAGGCAATCCATTGCCTTATTAATTTCATCCTCGTTTAACACGTAAGCTAAACGAACCTCATTTTTGCCTAACCCAGATGTCGTATAAAATCCACTTGCGGGGGCAAGCATTATAGTGGCGTTGTTTAACCGAAAATCGGTTAACAACCATTTGCAAAATTCATCGGTATCATTCACTGGAAGCTTTGCCATAGCATAAAATGCTCCTTGAGGACTTTGGCAAAATACACCTTCCATTTTTTGTAATCTATTGATTAAAGTGTCTCTTCTTTTTTTATATTCAGCCCTAGTTGCATCGAAATAATCTGAAGGTAAGCCAAGCGCTGCTTCAGCTGCGATTTGTTCTAAGGTAGGAGGGCTGAGTCTTGCTTGTGAAAATTTCATAACCGCTTCAATAACGGATTTATTTTTAGTAACTAGTGCGCCAATTCTTGCTCCGCAGGCTGAGTATTTCTTGGAAAAAGTATCAATCATAATTACGCGATCCTCTACACCCGTTAAAGTCAAAGTGCTCTTCACATTTCCTTCATAACTGAATTCGGTATAGGCTTCATCTGAAAATAAATACAAATCTTTTTCTTTAATCAAATCTCTTATTTGTAGTAGTTCGTTTTCACTATACACATACCCTGTTGGGTTATTTGGGTTGCATATAAAAATACCCTTTGTTTTTGGGGTAATTTTTTCTCTGAATGATTCAATAGGGGGTAATGCAAATCCAGACTCAATGGACGATGTGATAGGAATAATTTTTATGCCTGCTGCAATCGCAAATCCAATATAATTAGCATAAAAAGGCTCTGGTACAATAATTTCATCACCCGCATCAAGACAAGCCATGAATGCAAATAAAATTCCTTCACTACCACCAATTGTAATTAAAATATCGGAGTAGTCGACCTGAATATTTTTTGATTGGTAATAACTGGCAAGCTTTTTTCTGAAACTTAAAATGCCAGCGCTATCGGTATATTCCAATACTTTTAAGTGTGCATTATTCACGGCCTTCATCATGATATCAGGTGTTTCAATATCAGGCTGTCCAATATTTAAATGGTATACTTTAACGCCTTCTCTTTTTGCATTTTCAGCATAGGTAGCCAACTTTCTTATGGGAGAAGAAGGCATGTTTTTACCACGTTCGCTTATTGTAATCATTCGGACAAAGATAGGGGCATGTGAATGAATAAAAAAGCGCTAGCAATTTTGCTAGCGCTTGAGAATAAATGTCGTAAATATTAACTGATGTAAGTTAATATAATAATAGCGTTTATTTTATTACCTCGCCTTCAATGACAAGTTCAGTAACCTCTTTTTCACCTGCATATTTCACCGTCACTCTTTTTTTGAATTGACCTTCGTTTGGTGCAGTGTATGTTACTTTAATCGTACCCTTTTGACCTTTCAAAACAGGGTTTTGATTGTACTCTGGTTGTGTACATCCGCACTCTGCATTTGCAAATTCAATCACTGCTGGTTTGTTCCCTAAGTTAGTGTAATTGAAAATAACAGATTTGTGTACACCCTTTTTAATCTTGCCGTAATTATGGCTTGTTTGATCAAATTTTATAGTTGCTTGGGCAAAACTTCCGATAGTAAGCAATAAGGCAAATACGAGTAAATTTAATTTCATATGAATGATTTTAAGATTCAACAATTTGTTAGGTGAAATCCTGTTTTTATTGAATTATTTATGAACAATTATGACTGCTAAATTATTGAAAAATTGTTAATTATGGCTTTTTATGTGTTTAATGATTTTTATTGCATTTTGACCCCTACTTTTGTAAAATGGAACCATTGGATGAAGCACTTAAATCCCAAGAGGTACTCTCTTTTGAAGCATTCCGACAATCTGTATTAGCAGATTATCGCGTTGCTTTAACTAGTAGAGAAGTAAGTTTATTGGGGAGAAGAGAAGTGCTCACTGGAAAGGCTAAATTTGGCATTTTCGGAGATGGCAAGGAAGTGGCTCAAGTGGCCCTATCTAAATTTTTTCAAAAAGGCGATTTTAGAAGTGGATATTACCGAGATCAAACTTTTATGTTTGCGATAGGTGTCGCCAATACAGAACATTATTTTTCTCAACTATATGCCGACGTTCATAATGACCCTTATAGTGGAGGAAAAAATATGAATGCACATTTTGCCACTGCTTTTGTAAATGAAAATGGCGAATGGAATGACTTAGTAAATAGGTATAATATTTCAGCTGATATCGCACCCACTGCTGGTCAAATGGTACGAGGCTTAGGGATGGCTTTTGCATCCAATTGTTTTAGAACGTCTAAACACAAGGATCAATTAAAACATTTAAGCAACAATGGAAATGAAGTGTGTTTTTGTACCATTGGAGATGCGAGTACTTCCGAAGGCCACTTTTGGGAAGTTGTTAATGCTGCAGGGGTGATTCAAGCACCTTTAGCTATGTTTGTTTTTGATGATGGTTATGGGATTTCAGTGCCCACTAAATTACAAACTACCAAAGGTTCTATTTCAGAAGCTTTGAGTGGGTTTGAAAAAAAAGAAGGCACAAATGGGATTAAAATTTTCACTGTTAAAGGTTGGGATTATGCATCGCTTTGTGAAACCTTTGAGGAAGGCATTGCCTATACAAGACTAAATCATGTTCCCGTTTTATTTCATGTTCAAGAATTAACGCAACCGCAAGGACACTCAACAAGCGGCAGTCACGAACGCTATAAGTCCGGTGAGCGATTAGAATGGGAAAGAGAATGGGATTGTAATAAAAAAATGAGGGAGTGGTTAATATTAAATGAACTAACAACCGAGGAGGATTTACAGGAGTTAGAATCTGCCATAAAAAAAGAAGTAAAAGAAGCAAAAGAAATTGCATGGACAAAATATATCACACCCATTAAGGATAAAGTAAAGGAAGCAGCTGCTATTGCAACAAATGGATTAGAAGGTGATATTTTAAATGCAACAAATAATTTGTTAAGCGAACTTGTAAATAATAAAGAGCCTCTTAAGCGAAATATTTTCAGGGCTTTAAATATTTTATTAGAGCAACATCCAAAGCATCCTAATGCAAAACCAATTCAGCATTTTATTGCTAGCTATTTAAGTAATCAACAGCCTTTTTACAGTAAGCATTTATACAACGAAACGCAAAAAAGTACTTTGAATGTTTCTCAAGTAGAAGCTATTTATGATGCGCAATCAAAAGTTATAAATGGGTATGAAGTTTTGAATCATTATTTTGATAAGTTAATTGAATCGAATCCTTTAGTATATGCTTTTGGAGAGGACCTTGGAAATATTGGTGATGTGAATCAAGGCTTTGCTGGCTTACAGGCAAAGCATGGAGTGGATCGAATTTTTGATACGGGTATTCGAGAGCAGTCAATTATGGGTCAAGCGCATGGAATGGCAATGCGGGGATTAAGGCCTATCGCTGAAATTCAATACTTAGATTATTTATTATATGGATTACAAACGCTAAGCGATGATGTGGCGACTATTCACTATCGTAGTAATGGCATGCAAAGTAGTCCAGTAATCATTCGCACAAGGGGACATCGTTTAGAAGGCATATTCCATAGTGGTTCTCCAATGGGCATGATTATTAATTCATTGAGGGGAATGTATGTATGTGTTCCGCGCAACATGGTTCAGGCAGCGGGTATGTATAACACTTTACTAAAAGGCAATGACCCAGCTTTATTAATTGAATGTTTAAATGGGTATCGTTTAAAAGAAAAAATGCCTAATAATATCACTGAATTTACAGTTCCATTGGGTAAGCCGGAAGTGATTAGAGAGGGGACTGATATAACTATCGTGTCTTATGGATCAACATTAAGAATTATTGAAGATGCCGCTATAAGATTAAATGAAATGGGTATTAGTTGCGAAATCATTGACGTTCAAACCTTATTGCCATTTGATATCAATCATCAAATTGTTGCATCACTTAAAAAAACGAATCGCATTATTTTTGTGGATGAAGACGTTCCTGGAGGTGCTAGCGCATATATGTATCAACAAGTAATAGAAAAACAAGGGGGTTTCAGATGGTTAGACGTTGCTGCTCGTACAATTAGTGCAAAGGATCATCGCCCTGCATATGCAAGTGATGGCGATTATTTTTCAAAACCTAATACAGAAGATATTATTACGGTGGTTAGTGAGATGATGGCCGAGTAAACTTTAGTGAGCTGCAGGAAGTCTAGATAAATTGTACCCTTCTAATTTTTGTGTTTGCTCAACTGAGCCTAATCGAACCTTCACTTGAACTTTTGTTTGTTTTTCGAAAGCCCTTTCAGTATTGCAAAAAAAATCCCGTTTTAGTCGTGTAATAATTAGCAGGCACTCTTGTTTCATGCGTTATAGCATACATATTAAAAACAGGCCTAGTGGTGTCTTTGACTTTTGGCGAAAGACACCCAGCGAATAATATGATGTTTAATATTTGCAAACTATCTATAAATTACTAAATAAAAAATGAAAAAGGATTTCGAAAAATCTATGATTTTTTGAATAAATCATTAGAGTGCTTTATAACAGTTTTTTATATTTAAAAATAAAAACTGCTATAAAGCTACCCCATGTTATGGAACACCTTATTTACGTCTTCGTCTTCCTCTAGTCTTTCAATTAATTTACTAATGTCCTCAGCTTGCTCGTCACTCACAGGAACTGTTGTACTTGGTATCCATTCAAACTCCGCACTGATTACATTTAATTTTTTTGCTTCTAACTCTTTTTGAAGGTTCCCAAAGTCAGTGAAAGCGCATCTTAGTACTAAAATTGGATTTCCATTGTCATCAACGCTATCTCCTAATTCGTCTAAACCGTGATCAATTAATTCTAATTCTAAATCATCTAATATCAATCCTTCCGGATTTAATTTAAACACGCCCATTTTCTTAAACTGGAAACTCACACTTCCGCTATTTCCCATAGCGCCACCTCCTTTATTGAAATGGCTTTTAACATTGGCAACTGTTCTTACATGATTATCGGTAGCTGTTTCAACTAATAATGCCACTCCGTGAGGAGCGTATCCTTCGTATAAAATTTCTTCGTAATTGCTCGTGTCCTTTCCCATGGCACGCTTGATTGCAGCCTCCACTCTATCTTTTGGCATACCAGCACTTCGAGCATTTTGATAGCATCTTCTTAATGCAGGGTTGTCGTCAGGGTTAGGTCCGCCTGATTTTACTGCAATTACAATTTCTTTACCAATGCGCGTAAACTGTTTTGCCATACGGTCAAAACGTTTGAACATGGTTGCTTTTCTTACTTCAAAAATCCTTCCCATAATAATTATTTAAGGTCTGCAAAAATAAGGCAAAAAAAATAGCCAGACAATTCAGTCTGGCTATTACTGTATAAAATGGTTATTAATTTATTAGTTTAATTTACTGTGTTTACGACTATAAACAAAGTAAACTACCAATCCTAAAGCCATCCATCCAAAAGCTACTTTCAGTGTTTGAGCGTCTAATGCAAATATCATTGCAAGACAAATCACTGCACCTAAAATTGGAACCAATGGCACCAATGGCGTTTTGAAAGGACGAGCCATTTCTGGAGATTTTACACGTAAAATCCAAATTCCTGCACTTACTAACACGAATGCAAATAAGGTACCAAATGACGTTAGGTCACCGGCAACACTACCTGGCACAAATGCTGCAAAAGCACCTACAAATACAAATAAAATCCAGTTTGATTTGTAAGGTGTGCGGTATTTTGGGTGTAAGTCAGAGAATACCTTTGGCAATAGACCATCATTTGCCATAGAGTAAAATACACGTGACTGACCCATTAACATTACTAAAATAACGGAGCTAAAACCAGCTAAGATAGCTACCGTAACTGCAGTTGCTAACCAGCCGTATCCAGTCATATAAGTAGAAATTGCATAGGCAACAGAAGCTTCACGACCTTTTAAAGGATCAACGAAATCAGTCCATGGTGCAACGCCAGTTAATACGTGTCCGAATAATATGTATAAGATGGTACAAACCACCAAGGAGCCTAAAATACCAATTGGCATATCTCTTTTTGGATTCTTTGCTTCTTGAGCGGCTGTTGAAACAGCATCAAAGCCAATAAATGCAAAAAATACAATTGCAGCTCCACCTAATACACCACCCCAGCCGTGCTTGAATGCACCTGAGTAATCAGCAATTACTTTACCAGCACCATCTAATACAGGTGGTTGGTTTGCAGGAATTAAATAAGGGGTATGATTTTCAGGACGAATAAACTGCCATCCGATAATGATAAATATGATCACAATGGCTACTTTAATAAATACGATAATCGCATTCACAATAGCAGATTCTTGCGTTCCTTTAATTAACAATAAGGTTAATAATAAAAGAATCACCAATGCTGGGGCATTCATTATTCCATGATGTAATACACCTGCAGAATCCGTGATACTTTCAAAAGGGGAGTGGCTCCATTCATAAGGAATGCCTCCTCCAAGCAGCTTGTTTAAATATTCACTCCAAGCAATTGACACAGTGGCTGCTCCTAAAGCATATTCCATAATTAACGCCCATCCAATAATCCATGCAACGGTCTCACCCATTGTCACATAAGAATAAGCATAAGCACTTCCAGAAATAGGGATCATAGCAGCAAATTCAGCATAACATAATCCTGCGAATGCGCAACCAATTGCGGCAATAATGAACGACAAGGTTACCCCAGGTCCCGCGGCTTGTCCTGCAGCAGCAGCTGTTCTCACAAATAGACCTGCGCCGATAATAGCTCCAACACCCAAAGCAATTAAATTACCTGCACCCAGTGTGCGTTTTAAACCTTTTCCGCCATCCTCAGCCTGAGCCAACATTTCGGTAAGGTCTTTTTTTCTAAATAAACTCATAGTTAAGTATTTGAGTTAATAACAAAATTGAATTAACAATCCTGTTGGGTTAATGAACAATATGAATATAAGATGAAAAATAGCACTTTTTTCTCAAAAAAGCGGGTCTTTTTTTTATAACATATGTCTTATATTGCATTACTAACAATCTATGAAAAAGTCAAACAACCTTACCCTGTATATTATTGTAGCGATGATAGCAGGTGCCGCTTTGGGATATTATATTCATGAAAACTATACACCTGCAACTATTGAGGTTTTTTCAAAAAACATAAAGCTTTTAACAACTATATTTTTAAGGCTTATTCAAATGATTATTGCTCCACTGGTATTTACAACCTTGGTAGTGGGCATTGCGAAATTGGGTGATTTGAAAACAGTTGGCAGGGTTGGTGGAAAGGCCTTGCTTTGGTTTGTAACAGCTTCATTAGTTAGTTTATTGATTGGTTTAGTACTAGTTAATTTGCTTAAGCCGGGCGAGGGTATTGTGTTATCAAATGGGGATACTTCGGGCGCCCAAGATTTAATTGGTAAAACACAATCGTTTAGCATAGCAGGCTTTATTGAACACGTATTCCCCAAAAGTATTTTTGAAGCAATGGCAACCAATGAGATATTACAAATTGTCATTTTCAGTATCTTTTTCGGTGTAGCTGCAGCTGCCATGGGGGAAAAATCAAAAGGATTAATTAAAGCATTTGATGCGGCTTCTCATATCATTTTAAAAATGGTAGGTTATGTAATGAACTTTGCCCCATTAGGTGTATTTGGTGCATTGGCAGCGGTGATTGCAACAAAAGGACTAAGTATTTTTGTGTTTTATATTAAGTACTTCTTATACTTTTTAACGGGTATCGGAATTTTATGGGCCGTGCTAATAGGGGTCGGATTCATTATTCTTGGAAAGAGAATGCCTTCACTCATTAAAATTATTAGTAATCCTTTAATCATTGCATTTAGTACCACAAGTAGCGAAGCAGTGTTTCCAAAATTAACGGAGGTGCTTGAGCGCTTTGGTTGTAAGGATAAAATTGTTTCTTTTATTTTACCATTGGGTTATTCTTTTAATTTAGATGGTAGTATGATGTATATGACTTTTGCTAGTATGGCAATTGCACAAGCATACGGCATTCATTTAGATATGGGCACACAACTTACCATGTTATTAGTATTGATGTTAACAAGCAAAGGTATCGCAGGTGTTCCTCGTGCTTCCTTGGTGGTTGTTGCGGCAACTTGCACTATGTTTAATATTCCCGCAATTGGTATTGCATTGATTCTTCCAATCGATCATTTTTGTGACATGTTCCGCACTGCTACAAACGTTTTAGGTAATAGTTTAGCTACTGCAGTAGTGAGTAAATGGGAGGGTGAATTAGAAGAACAACAACAAGCATAAATATATTTTAATGACAATTTTATTAGATAGTTTTCACTGGAGCCAATTATTGCAACCGCAATACTATATTAACAATGGAGGGTTATGGTTGTTATTATTTGTTGTTTTTGCCGAAACTGGATTGTTTTTCGGATTTTTTTTACCAGGAGATAGCTTGCTTTTTGTAGCAGGTATTTACAGTGACACATTAGTTGCAAAATTTGTAGAAATTTTTGGCATAAACATTCCGCAAAATCAATGGCTTGATTTATTTATTTTATTTGCTTTAATTACGGTAGCTGGTATTTTAGGAAATACGGTGGGCTATTTGATTGGAAAGAAAGTAGGACCTGCAATGTATGATTGGAAAGAAAATATTTTCTTCAAGAAAAAATATTTAATGCAAGCGCAAGAATTTTATGAAAAACATGGTGGCGGTGCCATTGTGATTGCGCGTTTTATTCCAATTGTCCGCACCTTTGCACCTATCGTTGCGGGTATCGTAAAAATGGATAAACAAAAATTCGTATATTTTAATATTGTTGGAAGTATTGCTTGGGTGGGTAGTATGTTATGTGCTGGCCATTTTTTACAAGCATGGATTTTAGAGCGTTTTCAATTTGATTTGAAAAAACATTTAGAAGTGATTGTTATTGGAATTGTTTTAGTTACAACCGTTCCAGTTATTGTTAAAGTACTTACTCATAAAACAAAATAGTTATTAGTTATGACTAGTCAGCGTCAAATTGGATTACTATCTCTTCCTGTGCTCGTAGCTGCGCTTGGATATTTTGTTGATGTATATGATTTACTATTATTTACCATCGTCCGCCAGCCAAGTGTAATGGCTGTAGGAGCTACAGCTGAAACCATCATCGTTGACAGTGCACATATCATTAACTGGCAAATGTCAGGTTTACTTATTGGTGGAATTTTATGGGGTGTGATTGGTGATAAAAAAGGAAGATTAAAAGTTTTATTCGGTTCTATATTATTGTATTCAGTTGCTAATATTTTAACATCCTTTGTTCAAAATGTTGATCAATACGCCTATTGTCGATTTGTTGGTGGCATTGGTTTAGCAGGTGAGCTAGGAGCTGGTATTACACTTGTTTCTGAAATGTTACCAAAAAACAAAAGGGGGATTGGAACAAGTATGGTGGCGGGAATTGGTTTATTTGGTGCGGTGTTTGCCTACTTTACTTTCCAGTATACTAAGGACTGGAGGTTGTGTTATCAAATAGGAGGGGTACTAGGAGTGTTCTTATTAATATTACGTATTCGTGTTGCGGAGTCCTTTATGTTTGAGTCCGCTAAAGTTGCTAATGTGGTAAAAGGAAATTTTTTACAATTTTTCAATAATAAAAAAAGGTTTTCGAAATATTTTAAAGCAATTTTAATTGGCTTGCCTACCTGGTTTGTCATTGGTGTTTTAGTAAACTACAGTAATAAGTTCGCAACCGGATTATATGGTGACAATTTAATTGATTCTGGACGTTCTGTGATGTTTGCTTATATAGGTATCGCCATTGGAGATTTAGTGATTGGATATGTGAGTCAATATTTTAAAAGTAGAAAGAAGGCTTTATTGGTATTTTATAGTTTAAATACCATTGCCATGATCTTATTTTTCTCCACCATAAATAGCAATGATACCAGTATGTATGCCATTTGTGGTTTATTGGGATTTAGTACAGGCTATTGGGCAATTTTCAACACTATGGCAGCTGAGCAATTTGGCACCAATTTAAGAGCGACAGCAGCAACTACCATTCCTAATATGGTTCGCGGCGCTTTGCCTTTAATTAATTTTTTATTCCTTGATATTTTACAAAAACAGTTGGGTTGGACTATTATTCAAAGTGGCATTTTAACGGGGTCAATCGTAATGACTGTAACTTTAATTGCATTTGTATATACCGAGGAAACTTATCATAAGGACTTGGATTATTTAGAGCTCGATAATCCATTACCATAAGTTCGATCACAATGCGTTTACTTTTTATACGTTTTTCATCCATTGGCGACATAGTACTCACGAGTCCGGCAATACGTTGTGCGAAAATGCAAATTCCTGGCGTTGAAATTCATTTTTTAACGAAGTCATCCATGAAGGACTTGGTAGTTGCCAATCCATATATTCATAGTGTACACTGTTTAGAAGATACGATAGAAGCAACAGTCGCTCCATTAAAAAAAATCCAGTTTGATTATATAATTGATTTACACCATAATCAAAGAACCTGGCGCATAAAGCGTGCTTTAAGTGTGCCGTCTTATTCCTATAAAAAGCTAAGTATTAAAAAATGGTTACTAGCATTGACAAAAATTAATTTGCTTCCAACTTCTCATGTATGTGAACGTTATGTACAAACATTGTTGCCATTAGGGGTATCAAATGACGGCAAAGGGTTGAATTACTTTTTACCAACTTCTGATTTTTCAGTTGAAAACATTTTACCATCTCAGTTTCATGCTGGCTATACTGCATTGGTCATAGGGGCATCCTATGAAACTAAAAAAATGCCTATTTTAAAATGGAGGGAGCTTTGCGAAAAAATAAATGGCCCAATAGTGGTTGTAGGAGATAAGGCCGATCAAATCAACGCACAAAAACTAACAGCAGCATTTCCTGAAAAAGTATTTAATGCTTGTGGAAATTACGGTTTAAATGAATCGGCACTTTTTATAAAAAAATCGCGATTAGTTATTTCGCATGACACAGGTTTTTTACATGTTGCGGTTGCTTTCAACAAGCCCACAATAACAATATGGGGTGCAACCAGTCCTGTATTACAATTTGAAGCATATTATGCAAAGAATGCGCAAACAAAAAGAATGAATGCAATTGTTCCTAATTTAAGTTGTCAGCCCTGTTCCAAGCAAGGTGGGCATAAATGTCCCAAAGGACATTTTAATTGTATGCAATTGCAAGACACAAATGCTATTGCATTGTTTGCAAACGCTAATCCTGCCCATATTTAATGTTCGAATAATCATCAAAGTATAAAAATCAAAAAGCCCCGCGTTTGCGAGGCTTTTTTGTTGAGCACTAATGGTGCTTATTATTTTTAACGAGCTTGAATTATAAAGTCTTCAATACGTCGTTCATGTTTCTAACTGCATCAGCACTTTTGTTGAATGCTGCTTGTTCGTCTGCAGATAAATCCATTTCAACAATTTTCTCCCATCCATTTTTACCTATGACAACAGGTACGCCTAAGCAAATATCATTTTGACCATATTCGCCATTTAAGCTAACGCAACAAGTAAATAACTTTTTCTCATCACGCACAATGCTTTCTACTAATGCAGCTCCAGCAGCACCTGGTGCATACCAAGCTGAAGTACCTAATAATTTAGTTAAGGTAGCACCACCAACCATCGTGTCATTGATGATTGTTTGTTGTTGTTCCTCACTTAAGAATTTAGTTACTGGAATGCTGTTCCATGTAGCATGCTTAATTAAAGGAATCATCGTTGTGTCGCCATGACCACCAACAACTAAAGCATTTAAATCGGCTGGGCTACAGTTCAAAGTAGTGCTTAATTGATATTTAAAACGGGCGCTATCTAATGTGCCACCCATTCCTATAATTCTATGCTTTGGTAAGCCAGTAGATTGTAATGCTAAGTAAGTCATTGTATCCATTGGATTACTAATTACAATAATGATTGCGTTTGGCGAATGCTTTAAAATATTTTCACAAACACCTTTTACAATACCAGCATTGGTTCCAATTAACTCTTCACGTGTCATACCTGGTTTACGAGGTAAACCTGAAGTGATAACAACTACGTCAGAGTTTGCAGTTTTTGAATAATCATTTGTGCTACCTGAAATTCTAGTGTCAAAACCTAATAATGCAGCTGTTTGCATCATGTCTTGCGCCTTACCTTCGGCAAATCCTTCTTTAATGTCTAATAAAACTAATTCACTAGCCAATTCTTTTCGAGCGATATTGTCAGCACATGTTGCGCCTACTGCACCTGCTCCAACTACTGTAATTTTCATATCTATGTATTTTTAAATAAAAGGTGTTTTTTAACGGGGCAAAGTTAAGGATTTCCTTAATGGCCTTTTGTTATTTTAATTAATTCATCTGGTTCTACACCTTGTTCCCAAACCTTTACAAAGGTCCCCTTGTCATATAAGGCAACAAAAGGGGTCATTCTAGGTCTAAAAAAGGAAGGAATGGTAAATCCGCCATCTCGGCCAATCACTACATTTGGCTTATTTGCAAGGTTGTATTTTGCAGCAAACTTCTTAATTAAATCCATATCACGGTAACTATCCCATATAAATAGTACGTTCTTGAACTTATCGGCGTTTTTGTTGAATTCATCACCCGCATGTTCGCAATGCGAACAGTCTGGACTAAAAATAATAATACAAGTGTATTTATATTTAGTTGGTAAATCCTTGTTGGTTATTTCTTTCCCATCAATAGTTGTCATACTAAATGAAGGCACACGCTTATCAATTAAATAGGGTGCACTTGGATCAACAGTTGGTGCGGTATTCGAAGATGGCGGTGCTGGAGGAGGGTTTGTATGTTGCGTTTGAGCGCCTACGGCGGTTGCAAGCAATATGCTTATCAATCCCATTAATCCGAGTAAAGCCTTTTTCATATATTTTGGTTTTATTTTTTTAATTTATTTTATCCTCTAGCATTCTTTGTGTTTTTGCATCTTGTAAGAAATCAGAAGCAAAAATAAAATTATTTAATAAGTCATTCTTACAGTAAATAATATCCTTTTTGCTGCCTTCCCACTCTTTATGACCCTGGTGTAGGTATAAAATATAATCACCAATTTCCATCACACTATTCATATCATGTGTAACAACGATGGTTGTGATATTATTTTCAATCGTTAACTCGTGTATTAATTTATCAATGACCATAGACGTTTGAGGGTCAAGTCCTGAATTTGGCTCATCGCAAAAAAGATATTTTGGATTTAATATCAAGGCGCGTGCTATACCTACTCTTTTTTTCATTCCACCGCTAATTTCCGCAGGAAACTTTTCATTCACTCCTTCTAAATTTACCCTTGCCAACATTTTATTTACCCTTTCTAACTTCTCCGCTTCTGAAATATTACTAAACATGTCAAGAGGGAACCTGACATTTTCTAATACTGTCATGGAATCAAATAGGGCATTACCTTGAAATAACATCCCAATATTATTTCTAAGTTCTTTTCTTTCTTCCTTAGTCATTCCATTCAATTCCACCCCGTCGAAATAAATATGCCCCTTGTCTGATTTAATTAAATCAACTATACACTTTGTTAATACCGTTTTACCACTTCCGCTTGCACCAATAATTAAATTGCACATACCAGGTTTAAATTTGGCAGAAATGTCTTCTAACACAATTTTGTCATCAAACTTCTTGCTGATATGTTGAATCTCAATCATGTTTATTTGTTTAATGGCGTTTGAAGCAAAAGTAAGTCTTCAAATGTATCACGGCGACTTATTAATTTTGACGCTCCATTTTCAAATAATACTTGCGCAGGTTTATACCTAGCGTTGTAGTTACTTGACATTTCATATCCATAAGCTCCCGCATTGTAAAATACTAAAAAGTCGCCTTCCTTAATAGTTGGAATTGCTCGGTCCCATGCAAAAGTATCGGTTTCGCAAATGTTTCCTACCACTGCATAAGATTGTTTGATACCATTAGGATTGCTGATGTTATCAATATAATGATAGGCGTCATAAAACATAGGTCTAATTAAATGATTAAGCCCTGTGTTAATACCTGCAAACTCAATATCGCCTGATTTTTTTAATACATTAACTTCTGCAATAAAATAACCACTTTCGCTGACCATATATTTACCTGGCTCAAACCATGCAGTCAATTGTCGGCTATATTTTGTTGACAAATGTTCAATTGCTTTATCAACTTCGGCGCCTAACAATTTAATGTCTGTGCCTTTTTCATCCGGTTGATATGGTACTTTAAAACCACCGCCAAAGTCTAATACGTTTACTGTTGGAAAATGCTCCAATAAGGTATCAAACACATCGGCCGATTTTATAAATACAGCAACGTCTTTAATTTCACTTCCTGTATGAATATGCAAAGTGGCAATATTAATATTGTACTTTACTTGAATCGCTTTTAATTCGCTTAGCTGTGTTACGGGGATACCAAACTTGCTTTTATCATGACCAGTTGAAATTTTTAAATTACCACCTGCCATAATATTTGGACGCACTCGAACACCTACAGGATAAGTAGCACCAAATTTCGCACCAAATTTTTCCAAGTTTGATAAGCTATCTATATTAACATGGATACCTAGGTTAACTGCTTCAGAGATTTCATCAATGCTTACACTATTGCTAGTATATAAAATATTTTGAGGTGCAAAGCCTACATGCAATGCTATTTTAGCTTCGTTGATAGAACTGCAATCAATATTACAACCTGCACGTTTAACTACATCCAAAATATGAATATTGGTAAGGGCTTTACAAGCATAAAAAAAGCGGGTATTCGCGGAAGAAAAATGCGACAATAAATTTTGGTATTGGCTGACAATTTTTTCAGCATGATAAACGTACAATGGGGTGCCATATTCAATCGCGGCCGACTTTAATTGATCGTAGGTTAAACTTGACTTCATTACACGAAGATACAATTAGAACTAGGTTCTGTTATTATATCAACAATATAATTTTAGAAAAAAAGGAGGAACTAGAATACTAATATTTGTTATTCGATTGGGCTTTCAGGACTAGATGCTGCTTCGCCTGATTCCGCTTCGTAATCGCCGGTTTCCTCGGGCAAGTTCGGAGTCTCCTCCTCGGAACGCTCCTCGTTAGCCTCCTCAGCAACTTGTTCGTAAACATTATTATCTGTGAAGTCCTCAGGTTTAATCACGGTTGCTTCCACAATTTGATCTGCTAGTACTTCTTTGATTTTTGGCAAATCCTCAGTTGAGTTAATGCCAAAATAATCCATGAATGTTTTTGACGTTGAGTAAACCAAAGGTTTGCCTGGCAACAATTCGTTACGACCACTAATAACAATCAATTCTTTTTCCAATAATTTTTGAATAGAATAATCGCTGTTTACACCTCTAATGGCTTCCACTTCTCCTTTAGTAATTGGTTGCTTGTAAGCAATGATCGCTAATGATTCTAAAGCTGCATTTGAAAGACGCTTTAAAAACTTATCACCGTTTAATTGAGCTATGGTTGAGTGAAATGTTGGCTTGGTTAAAAACTGCCATCCACCGCCACTTTGTTTTAATTCAAAAGGATAAAACTCAGTTGCATATTTTTCCTGAATACCATTTAATGCACTTTCTACTTGATCTAAAGTAATACGTTCTTCTAAAAATCCGAAGGCATTATTGATTAATTCAGTAACGTCATTTGCATTTAAGGCTTTATCGCTTGCAAATATTAACGCTTCAATATGAGGTATGATTTCACTAATTTCCATAATAGATAGTTCTTATCCGTTTAATGCAGCTGCACCACTTACAATTTCCGTTAACTCGGTTGTAATAGCAGCTTGTCTTGCGCGGTTGTAAGATATTTTCAATGATTTTAATAATTCGTTTGCATTTTCACTAGCCTTATCCATCGCAGTCATTCTTGCACCATGCTCACTTGCGTTCGCATCTAAAACTGCTTTGAATAATTGGGTATTTAAAATTTTAGGCATCAACTCAGCAACTAAAGTTTCTTTTTGTGGTTCAAAAATGAAATCAGTTTTCTTTTGATTTGCTTTCTTTGCAATCTTTGGAATTGGCAAAAATGCTTCTGCTTTAAATTCTTGCGTAGCAGCGTTTTTAAACTCGCTATAAATAATTTCAATCGCATCAAACTCTTTGCTAGCAAAGGCATCCATCGCAGCTTTAGCAGCAGCTTGCACATTACTAAAAGTTAAATTCAAGAAAATATCTTTATAATCGGCGTTGGTATTAAAGCCTGATTTTGATAAACTTTCAAAACCTTTTTTACCAATATTCCAAATAGTAATTTTTTGAGTAGGATATTTTTCAGCAATGGTTGCTTTAGCTAACTTCACCACATTTGCATTATAACCACCACACAAACCTCTGTCAGAAGTAATTACAATCAACAATACATTGTTTACAGGACGTGTTTCAGCCAGCGCTAAATTCATATCTCCCTCCAAGCTTCCAATGATATTGCTTAACATATCCTGTAACTTGCGGGCATATGGTCTCATCTGCGTAATAGCGTCTTGCGCACGACGTAATTTAGCGGCACTCACCATTTTCATGGCTTTTGTGATTTGCTGAGTACTTTGAGTACTTTTTATCCTATTTCTAACTTCTTTTAATTGACCTGCCATAGCTTTATATTTTCCTTTCTTTTGGGCGAGCAAAGGTATCAATTTTTTGTCCATTTTCCACTTTTCAGACTATTCATGTTAATTTTTATATTGGGAAGGCTATAAAATGGCTAACTGAGGTCAAATCCTTACCTTTGGACCCCTTATGTAGCCGTCAAAAATGAGTTTGGCACGCATATTGACATAGGGATATTAACACATTTATTTACAAGGCATATGTTGCAAATTATAAGTAAGCTTTTTGGAGGTTCAAAAAGTGAGAAAGACGTTAAAAAAATACAGCATTTAGTAGCTGTAATCAATGGCCATTTTGAAGGCTATAAAGCATTGACTAATGACCAGTTAAGGGCTAAAACCCCCGAATTAAAGGCTAAAATCAAGTCACATACAAGCCAATTGGACGCATTAATTGCTGCTGAACAGGAAAAAGCGGAGGCTTTGCCAATGAGCGAATTAATGGGACGCGATTCAATTTATGAAAACATAGATAAAATCAAAAAGGAACGTGACGCTGCAATTGAAAAAGTACTTTGGGAAATTTTGCCAGAAGCGTTTGCTGTGGTGAAGGAAGCGGCTCGCCGTTTTACGGACAATGAGGAATTGGTATCAAGTGCAACGCAATTAGACCGTGATTTATCAGTTAAAAAAGAATATGTAGAAATAAAAGGGGATCAGTCGGTATTTCAAACTACTTGGAAGGCTGCAGGTACGCCTGTTACCTGGAATATGGTGCATTATGATGTGCAGTTGATTGGAGGTATCGTTTTACATGAGGGTAAAATTGCCGAAATGTCAACAGGTGAGGGTAAAACCTTAGTTTCCACTTTACCTGCTTACCTCAATGCATTGGCTGGAGAGGGTGTGCATATTGTAACGGTGAATGATTATTTAGCAAAAAGAGATAGTGAGTGGAATGGTACATTGTTTGAATGGTTGGGTTTAACAGTTGATTGTATTGATAAACATCAGCCAAATTCGGATGACCGTCGCAACGCTTATTTAGCGGACATTACTTATGGAACAAATAACGAATTTGGTTTCGATTATTTAAGAGACAATATGGTGCACTCACCTGAAGAAATGGTACAACGTAAGCACCATTATGCAATGGTGGATGAGGTGGATAGTGTATTAATTGATGATGCACGTACGCCTTTAATTATTTCAGGTCCCATTGGACATCAAACTGGAGAGCAACAATTTTTTGAATTAAAACCAAGAATTGAAAAATTGGTGGAAGCGCAAAAGAAAGTTGTAAGTCAGTCATTGATTGAAGCGAAGAAAAAATTGAGTGAAGGTAATGATGATCCGAAGGATGGCGGATTGGCCTTATATCGTGCATTTAGAGGGTTGCCAAAAAGTGGCGCCTTAATTAAATATTTAAGTGAGCCGGGTGTTAGAGTTAAAATGCAAAAAGCGGAAAACTTTTATTTAGCAGATCAACAAAGAGAAATGCACCATGTGGATGCTGAGCTATATTTTCACATTGACGAAAAAAATAATTCGGTTGAATTAACTGAAAAAGGGTTGCATTTAATTACAGGTGCAGGAGAAGATCCTAACTTTTTCTTATTACCAGATATCAGTGTTGTATTAAATTCAATTGATACTAATGCCGCTTTAAGTGCCGACGAAAAATTACAACAAAAGGAAGTGATTATAACCGACTATAGTGTGAAGGCGGATCGTATTCATACGGTGAATCAATTATTGAAATCTTATACCTTATTTGACAAAGATGTTGAGTATGTGGTAATCGACGGTCAAGTAAAAATTGTCGATGAGCAAACGGGACGTATCATGGAAGGTCGCCGATATTCCGATGGTTTACACCAAGCGATTGAAGCAAAAGAAAATGTAAAAATTGAAGCTGCTACGCAAACCTATGCAACGATCACTTTGCAGAACTTTTTTAGAATGTACCATAAGTTAGGAGGTATGACTGGTACAGCTGAAACTGAAGCTTCAGAGTTTTGGAGTATTTATAAACTAGATGTAGTATCTATTCCAACAAATATTCCTGCTGTAAGAATTGACGAGCAGGATATGGTATTCAAAACAAAGCGTGAAAAGTTTGGTGCTGTAATCGAGGCTATTGAAGCGTTGAGAGATAAAGGAAGACCATGTTTAGTGGGAACTACAAGTGTTGAAGTGAGTGAATTATTATCTAGAATGCTTCGTCAAAAAAATATTCCTCATAATGTATTGAACGCAAAACAACATGCACGTGAAGCACAGGTAGTTGCAGAAGCCGGATTAACAGGAGCGGTTACTATTGCAACGAATATGGCAGGTCGTGGAACGGATATTAAATTAAGTCCTGAAGTTAAAGCTGCAGGCGGTTTAGCAATATTAGGTACTGAGCGTCATGAGTCTCGTCGCGTGGACAGGCAGTTAAGAGGACGTGCCGGACGTCAAGGTGATCCGGGATCTTCACAATTTTTTGTTTCCTTGGAAGACGATTTAATGCGCATGTTTGGTAGCGAAAGAATTGCTAAAGTAATGGACTTTGCAGGTTATAAAGAAGGAGAAGTTATTCAGCATAGCATGATTACAAAATCCATTGAGCGTGCACAAAAGAAAGTAGAGGAAAATAACTTTGGCGTAAGAAAGCGTTTATTAGAGTACGATGATGTAATGAATAAACAAAGAGCAGTTATTTATAAAAAACGTAGCCATGCCTTATTCGGAGAGCGCTTAGCATTAGATATTGACAACGCTTTTTATCAAGTGATTGAAGGTATTGTTGTTGGACATAAAACATCCGGTAATTATGAGGACTTTAAATTGTCCTTGATAGTGAGTGGCGGATTTGATACAAAAATTACCGCTGATGAATTTGCTGCAGCTAAAGAAAATGATTTAGTAGAAGCAGTTTATCAAGAAGCTATTGCTCATTATGAGTACAAGAAAAAAGACATTATGCAGGAAAGCATTCCTGTATTTAAGAAAATAAGATTAGAACAAGGCAATCATATTGAAAATGTAATTGTTCCAGTAGGTGATGGCAAAATGGCTTACAATGTGTTGGTTAATTTGGATAAAAATGTAAGTACATCAGGTCAAGCATTAGCAACACAATCTGAAAAAACAATTTCATTAAATTTAATTGACGATGCTTGGAAAGAACATTTGCGTGCCATGGACGATTTAAAACAATCGGTTCAAACAGCGACTTATGAGCAAAAGGATCCATTGGTGATTTATAAAATGGAAGCATTTGAATTGTTTAGAAAAATGGACATTGAGATTAATCATAAGTTGGTTCAGTTTTTATGTCATGTTCATTTGCCAATTGAATCTGCGGTGAAAGAAGGACGTCAAGAAAAAACTGATTTAAGTAAATTAAGTGCAGGTAGAACGGAGGAAGGCGTTGGTGAAAAACAATACCATGATCCAAGCGAACAAAAGCAAACACCTGTAACCGTTGGTCCAAAAATTGGTCGTAATGATCCTTGTCCTTGTGGAAGTGGAAAAAAATATAAAGCATGTCATGGTAGGGATGCTGTATAATTTTGCTATTGGTTTTTATTAATTACTTTTTTCAAATTATTAGTAAACCTTATGATGCCCATTAATAAATATATTGATCACACTATTTTAAAACCAACTTGTTTGGTTTCGGATATTGAAAAATTATGTGCTGAAGCAAAACAATATGATTTTGCCGCAGTTTGTGTGCCACCCAATTTTGTAAAATTAGCAAAGGAGCAAGTTGCTGGCACTGATGTTAAAGTAGCAACCGTGATTGGTTTCCCATTTGGATATAGTGCAACAGAAGCTAAAATAGCAGAAATCATTTTAGCGATGGTTGATGGTGCCGACGAGTTAGACGTGGTAGCTAATATTTCGGCAATAAAAAATGGAGATTGGGCAGCCATTGCAGATGAAATAAATCATATTATGCCAATCATCCGTTCAAAGGATAAGGCAGTAAAAATAATTATAGAATCAGGTGTTTTAACAGATGACGAAATAATCAAGTGTTGTGATATTTATGGGATTGCAGGTATTGATTTTTTAAAAACATCGACAGGCTATGCTGAAAAAGGGGCAAGTGTGGAAGCAGTGCAATTATTTCGTAAACATTTACCAGACGCTATTCATATAAAAGCATCTGGAGGAATTAGAGACTATGCTTCTGCAAAGCAAATGATTGATGCAGGTGCAACACGAATAGGTTGTAGCGCAGGTGTTGCAATTGTAACGGGTGCTAACACAGAAAATTTAAAAAGCAATTATTAATTAGTAACTTTAATTACCACCTAATTATTGGGTAAATTTTACAATCATCTATTTGTACAAAATATATGTTACTAGAAAAGATTAAAACTTTAGCAGCCGCAGGGCAAACAGAAAATATTGCAATACGCAGACATTTACATGCTCATCCGGAATTAAGTTATCAAGAATTTGAAACTTGCAAATTTGTACAAGCACAATTAACTAAAATTGGTATTCCTTTTTCCGTGATAGCCACAACGGGTGTTTTAGGAATTATAGAAGGAAAAAACCCAAGCAAACGTGTTATTGCATTACGCGCCGACATGGATGCATTGCCAATTTTGGAAGAAAATGATGTTGATTATAAATCAAAGAATGATGGTGTTATGCATGCATGTGGACATGACGTTCACACTACTATTTTATTAGGTGCCGCAAAAATTTTGTGGGAATTACGCAATGAATTTGAAGGGACTGTAAAATTATTATTTCAACCAGGTGAAGAAAAAAATCCTGGCGGGGCTAGTTATATGATTAGAGATGGCGCATTGCAAAACCCTACACCTCAGGGTATTATTGGGTTACACGTGCATCCAGGTTTGCCATATGGTAAATTAAGTTTTAGAAAAGGGCGCGTTATGGCAAGTGCCGATGAATTATACGTAAGTATTAAATCAAGCGGAGGTCATGCTGCAACACCGCATCAAACAGTGGACACTGTTTTAGTAGCTGCACAATTAATCACGAGTTTACAAACAATTATTTCTCGCAATAGAAATCCACAAAATCCTTCAGTGTTATCAATCTGTTCTATTCATGGGGGCAATACAACCAATGTGATACCAAGCGAAGTAAAACTAATGGGAACATTTCGTGCGATGGATGAAGTATGGCGATTTAAAGCACATGAATTAATGCTACAACAAGCAAAAGGCTTGGCCATTGCTACTGGTGCAGAAATTGATTTTAAAGTGGATGTAGGTTATCCAACAGTTGACAATGAACCAATGATTACGGAAGCGGCTTGGAAATTAGCCGACCAATATATAGGTGCTGACAATGTTGAAGAAACAGAACTAAGAATGGGTGCTGAGGATTTTGGTTATTATTCTCAAGTGATACCAGGATGTTTTTTCCGATTAGGAGTGCGCAATGAATCAAAGGATGCCATTCATAATGTACATACTCCTGTTTTTAAGGTGGACGAGGATGCCATCGCACATGGTGTAGGTATGATGGCTTGGTTAGGCGTAAGCTTGTACAATTAAAGTTTTATTTAAAATTCATTCATAATCAATCATTTAGCTTCTAATTGGTTAGGATTTCAAATATTTAAGTAGCTTTGTATTACTTGTAAACTAACATTTGTTATAAATCTATTACATGTCTAATAAAGATAAATTAAGAAAAGATCAAGCCCTTGAATATCATGCCAATGGTCGTCCAGGTAAGATCGAAGTAATACCTACGAAAGAAACTAAAACGCAGAAAGATTTATCATTAGCCTATAGTCCGGGTGTGGCCATTCCTTGTACTGAAATTCAAAACAATCCTTCGGATGTATATAAGTATACTGCGAAAGGAAACTTAGTGGGTGTAATTACAAATGGTACAGCTGTTTTAGGACTTGGGAATATTGGGCCAGAAGCAAGTAAGCCTGTGATGGAGGGTAAGGCGGTATTATTCAAAATTTTCGCTGACATTGATGTATTTGATATTGAAATAAATGAAACAGATCCTGATAAATTTGTTCAAATTGTAAAATCATTAGAACCGACTTTTGGTGGTATTAACTTAGAAGATATTAAAGCACCGGAATGTTTTTATATCGAGCAAAAGTTAAAGGAGCAAATGAATATTCCTGTAATGCATGATGATCAACATGGTACGGCCATCATTAGTAGTGCTGCTTTGTTGAATGCTTTGGAATTACAAAAGAAAAAAATTGAAAAGGCTAAGTTTGTTGTTAGTGGCGCAGGTGCTGCGGCTATGGCGTGTATTAAATTATATGTAGCATTGGGAGCGAGGTATGAAAACTTCACATTGTTTGATAAGGATGGGGTTTTGCATGAAGGTAGAACTGATTTAGGCGAGGATCGAAAGCCATTTGCAGTAAAATCAAGCAATATAAATTTAGCACAAGCTTTAAAAAATGCGGATGTGTTTTTAGGTTTAAGTGTGGGGAATGTTGTAACACCTGAAATGATTGCATCAATGCCAAAAAGTCCAATTGTTTTTGCATTGGCTAATCCAGATCCTGAAATTACATATGATGCAGCTATTGCAGTTCGAAAGGATATTATCATGGCAACAGGTCGCTCTGATTATCCTAACCAAGTAAATAATGTTTTAGGCTTCCCTTATATTTTTAGAGGTGCCTTAGATGTTCGCGCTAAACAAATTAATGAAGCCATGAAATTGGCTGCAGTAAAAGCTTTGGCCGAATTGGCGAAAACAGCTGTTCCAGATATTGTGAACATGGCATACAATCAACAAAATTTATGTTTTGGCAATGAGTATATTATTCCAAAACCTTTGGATCCAAGATTATTAAGTACGCTTGCGCCAGCTGTAGCTAAAGCGGCTATTGAATCGGGTGTTGCGCAATTGACTATTTCAAATTGGGACAACTATGTCGTACAATTAAATAAACGTTTAGGTCTTGATAATCAGTTAATGCGTATTTTAAGTAATAAGGCAAGACGCGATCCAAAACGTTTGGTATTTGCTGATGCTGAAAATACGAAAGTGCTTAAAGCGGCTAGCATTGTTTATGATGATGGGATTGCTTATCCAATATTATTAGGCAATGAAACAAGAATAAGAAACATTGCAGAAGCAAACAATATTGACATTAGTGATTTACCAATTATTGATGTAAGAAGTGATGCAATGGAATCAAAGCGTGAATTTTTTGGTTCCTTATTGTTCCAAAAAAGACAACGCAAAGGTGTCAATAAATATGAAAGCTTAAAGTTGATGCGTACGCAAAATTATTTTGGTGCGATGATGGTTGAAACAGGTGAGGCAGATGCTATGTTATCAGGATTAACCAGAAACTATGCTGACGGCATTAAGCCTGCATTACAAACCATTGGTGTTGAGGAAAATGGAAGTAAGATTGCAGGTATGTATTTATTGCTTACCAAGAAAGGCCCTTTATTTTTAGCAGATACTACTGTTAACATTGATCCAACAGCCGAAGAAATAGCAGATATTACATTACTTGTTGCAAAAGAAGTGCGCAATTTTAATATGGTGCCTAGAGTAGCTATGTTAAGCTATTCAAATTTTGGAAGTAGTGATACACCCGAAGCTAGAAAAATGGCAGAAGCTACCAGGATTGTGAAGCAAAAAAATCCCAATTTAATAGTGGATGGAGAAATGCAGGGTATGCTTGCATTTAATAAAGAAATTTTAAGAGATAATTATCCATTTAGTGATTTAGTGGATGCCGATGTGAATGTGTTGATTTTCCCTAACTTAACGGCCGGCAATATATCCTATCATTTATTGAAAGAAGTTGGAGGTGTTGACATTATCGGACCTATATTATTGGGTCTAAAAAAACCAGTCAACGTTTTACAGTTGGGATCTGATGTGCGTAATATCATTAATATGGCTACTGTTTCAGTAGTGGATGCACAACTTAAAACCAGGATTGACACCGAGGCTGAAATACAAAGAACAAGTTGGTGGAAACGTATGAAAAAGCGTAAGCAATAGAAATACACTAACTTTGTAGTATGAATTTTTTCACTCACTTTGGAAAATACCTTTTAATGTTAAAAGGGATGTTCACCAAAACAGACAATACTAGTATGTTTTGGAAAGAATATATGAAACAGTGTTATGATATTGGAATTGGCTCTTTACCCATTGTAGTGATCATCTCCTTTTTTCTAGGCGCGGTAATGACCGTTCAAACTGCTTCACAATTAGTGAATCCTTTAGTGCCTTTATCTACCATTGGAATAATTGTTCGTGATGGTATGATATTAGAATTTGCGCCTACTTTTCTTTGTATCGTATTGGCAGGTGTAGTGGGTAGCAAAATTGCGAGTGAATTAGGCAATATGCGCACTACTGAACAAATTGATGCCTTAGAAATTGTGGGTATTAATTCAAAAAACTATTTAATCCTGCCCAAGATTTTAGGTGCTTTTACCATGGTTCCCATGCTAGTAGGGATTTCGGCAGTCATTGGCGTTTGGGGCGGTTATTTAGTAGGCGGCTGGACGGGCTCTGTACCTAATGAATTATTTATTGATGGAATTAGAAGTGGGGTAAAAACAAGTTATATCAATATTGCTTTTTATAAATCATTCATCTTCGCATTTATTATAAGTACGGTACCGGCCTATTTTGGTTATTATGTAAAAGGGGGTGCGTTAGAAATTGGAAAAGCGGGAACGCAGTCTGTGGTAGTAAGTTGCATTTTAATTTTAATTGCAGACTATATAGTGGCTTCTTTAGCTTTATAGTTTATCTTAGTACTAATAAATTTTTCAAATGAAAATAAGTTTTCACGGAGCAGCCCGCACAGTAACGGGTTCTAAGCATTTAGTACATTTAGATAATGGGGAACGTTTTTTATTGGACTGTGGTTTGTTTCAAGGAATGGGAAGAGATACCGACGGCATGAATGCCAATTTCGGGTTTGATGCCGCATCGATTGACTATGTAATATTATCACATGCTCATATTGATCATACAGGTTTATTACCAAAACTAGCTAAAGAGGGTTTTAAGGGGAATGTTTATTGTACCCCTGCAACAAAAGCGTTGACTGAAATTTTATTAAAAGATTCAGCAATGATTCAACGCGATGATGCTAAATATGGTAATAAGCGACGCGCTAAACAAGGACTACCACCCATCGAACCTTTATACGATATTGATGATGTAGCCTTAGTATTGCCTTTATTAACAGTGATTGAATATGAAAAGCCAACACAAATAACAAGTAGTGTCGAATTATTATATACGGATGCTGGCCATATCATAGGTAGTGCAGCTATTAGTTTAAAAATTAAAGAAGGCGCTGAAGTTAAAACTTTGACTTTTAGTGGTGATATTGGCAGGTATCGTGATATGATTTTAAGATCACCTGCAGTTTTTCCACCTGCTGATTTTGTCATTATTGAAAGCACTTATGGTGATAAACTACATGATTTGATTCACACAACGCCTGATGATTTATTACATTGGATTCAAACAACTTGTGTTGAACAAAAAGGAAATTTAATTATTCCTGCATTTAGTGTTGGTCGTACACAGGAAATATTATACGAGTTAAATCAGCTTTCGATTGAAAGAAAATTACCACATGTTCCGATTTATGTAGATAGTCCTTTAAGTATTGAAGCGACAGAAGTAGTTAAAGCGTTCCCTAAATATTTTAACAAAACGATTCAACATGTTTTAGAGGTTGATGACGATCCATTTGATTTTGAAGGTTTGCGTTATATCAAAACAGTTGAGGAAAGTAAAGCTTTAAATGAGGATATGCATCCTAAAGTAATTATTTCCGCATCAGGTATGGCGGATGCAGGTAGGGTTAAACATCACATAAAAAATAATATAGAAAATCCTAAATCTGCTATTTTGTTAGTAGGTTATTGCGAGCCACATTCTTTAGGAGGCCGATTAATGAATGGTCAAAAAGAAGTAAAAATTTATAGTGAAACATATCCAGTTATTGCGAAAGTTGGATCCATTAGAAGTATGAGCGCGCATGGTGATTATGAGGATTTAATGCAATTTTTAGCTTGTCAGACACCTGATTTGGTAAAGCAAATTTTTGTAGTGCATGGGGAAGCTGATGTACAAGACCATTTTGCAGAAAGATTAAGAAAAAAAGGGTTCAAAGAAGTCATTGTTCCTGAAATGCATGAAACTTTTGTTATGGAATAATATGGGTTACTTATAATTGGAGCAATTTTATTAAATTTACTCCATGAAAAAAGAATCTAATATATTATTATACATATTTACAGCGCTTTATTTAATCGTACATTTTATCCCTGATTTTGAGGGAGCCGATGTCATGGGTGCGCAATGGCTGTATACTAGTATCGTTGATTTATTGGTATTATCTTATATCGCCTTTAACTACAATCAGTACAAAGATGCCATAGCTGGTGTTTTTCAATTAAAATTCACAATTGTCTATACCGCTTTTTTAATATGGGCATTAGCTTCCTATTATTATGCGATTAATCCAACGGAAGCATTAGTTTGTTTAGCGCGTTTAGTGAGCACCTTTTTAATTTTTATGAATTTGTCTATACTGTTTCATAAAAAGGAGTTGAATCAGCTTTATTTTGTGGTTGCATGCATTCTTACTTTTATTTTAATCTTTGATGCACTCTATGTTATCAATCAATTTAAGATTATCGTATCGGATCCGGAAAGTAAATTGGGTGTAGCATCTATTGTAGGTAATAATGGAAATAAAAACGTAATGGCAGCTAGTTTGTTAATTAAGTTTCCTTTTGCTTTATACTTAATGAGACATACAAAAATTGCCGGCAAATTCATTGGAGCAGCCTCGATATTTTTAGGAACATTTGCATTGTTCATTTTAAGTACACGTTCTACATTTGTAGGGTTGCTTTTAATTTTTATTATTTTTTCAATTACCACCATTTATTTTAGCGATAAGAATAATAAAAAAGCGATTGCCACCAATATTTTACTTTTCTTAATACCTATTGTGGTAGCCTATTTTTCAGCAAATCTCGTATTTGGATTAATTGATAGTAATTCGGATGGAAGTTTGGTTGACGGAGCTGTAACCTCAAGAATTAAATCCATTCAAATAACAAACGAAGGGTCATCCGGTCGTTTAAATTTATGGAAGGCAGCCATTGATTACGCAACAAAGCATCCTTTTATTGGGGATGGTTATGGTAATTGGAAATTGGCATCTATCCCATATGAAAAAGAGCGTGCAAATGATTTATTTGTGCCTTATCATGCGCACAATGACTACCTAGAAACCTTTGCTGATCTTGGAATTGTTGGCGGCTGCTTATACATTGCATTATTTGTATTAGTAGGACTGTTCACTTTAAAAATATGGCGTGATGAAAAATTAAAACAATATCATTTCGCGGCTACTATTTCCTTGATGGCCATCGTCTGTTATTTTGTTGATGCGATGTTGAACTTTCCTACTGAGCGAACGTCCATGCAAACTATGTTGACTGTTTCTGCATTTTTAGTTTTTGCACCTTATTCTTTGATCCAAATTAATGAGAAAGTAAAGAAAGTAGATGTTAAGCAGGATGCTGAAAAAACCTGGATTCCTATTTTTATGGTATTCTCCTTTATTTTAATCGGCTCCTCTATATTTATAAACAAACAAGTTTATCAATCTCTTAAAGTTCAAAAATATGTGATGGGTGAAATTGATGCCGATCCTAAAATGGCTTTAGACGATGTGAAAGATGCATTCCCTCACTTCCCGAATTTATCAACCTCGACATTACCTATTAAGGCATTGGTAGCAAGATATTATTATCGTGATAAAATGTATGATGAATCTCTTAGATTACTAAGATCATGTGAGAAAGACAATCCATATTTGCATTACACAGATTTTATTAAAACAGCAGTCTTTGCTTCACTTGGTAATTTTGATAGTGTTTCTTATTATTCTAAAAAAGCATTTTATAATTGGCCTAGAGCTACCAGTTATTATAAGAATGTTATTTTCTCTGCGTCAAGACAAAAAGATACGGCAGAAATCAATAAAGCCTTTAGGACTTATATTAAGTATCGAAATGAACCAGAAGGTTGGAATCAATATTTATTAGGTCGTTTTGAATTATTGGGAGCCAATAACGCATTGTCCTTAAAAATATTAGATAGCGCTATTAAGTTATTCCCTAAAGACACGACAACATTTGTAAAAATTCGTGGCTTATTTGCAGCTAATGGTGCTGCAGTTGCTCCAGCATCAAATGACTATATTACTAAAGGGGTGCAAGCTTTTCAAAAAGGTCAGTATACTGTAGCTGCTCAACAATATTTATTGGCATCTCAGGCTGATCCTGCTAATTATACAAATTTTGAAAATATTGGCATTTGTTATTATTCTGCAAGGCAATTTGAAAAAGCAATTCCTTATTTTGAGAAAGCGGCACAATTTGCACAAGCGACTACTGGCAAATCAGAATTTTATAAAGCAATGTGTTTTATAAGCATAGGGAAAAAAGACCAAGCTTGTAATGCATTGCAAGTAGCTAAGCAAAAGAATTATCCTAACACCGATCAATTTATTGCTTCTAATTGCAAATAAATTCATTTATTGATATTCGATGGCTAAGTTGTTTTGATTAACTATTTCGCACTCTCATAATATATCAAATTTCGATATTCTTTACATTCATGATTATTGTCATTATTTCATAGATGTAATTGAATTAATTTGTATCAAATTCATTTTATGAAACGTTTATCTGATAAGGTCGCTATTATAACAGGTGCGGCTGGTGGAATGGGAGCAGCTGAAGCCAAATTATTCGCAAAAGAAGGTGCAAAAGTATTAGCCACTGATTCAAATGAAGAAAAATTGAAAAGTTGGGTGATAGCTGCTAAAGCCGAAGGCTTAGCTATTGAATACATGAAACACAATGTAACAAGTGAGTCAGATTGGGCAAAGGTCGCTGACAAAGCAATGGAATTATTTGGTAGGATTGACATACTAATCAATAATGCGGGTATTTATCCTGGATTTGTAGACTGTGAAAACACACCTATTGAATTATGGGGCAATGTTTTAGCAATAAACTTAACTGGTCCATTTATTGGCTGTAAAACATGCATCCCTTATTTGAGAATGTCAGGTGGCGGGTCCATCATAAATGTAGCATCTATTGCTGGAGTAGTTGGAGGAAATGGCGCTGCCTATTCTTCATCTAAAGGTGGCCTAGTTTTATTTAGTAAAGATTTAGCCGTAAACTTAGCCAAGGATAAAATACGTGTAAATACAATTTGTCCAGGGGGAGTACTAACACCCATGACTGAGGGGTTACTGAAAGTTCAAGGTATGGAAGATATGATCAAGCAAATGTCACCACAAGGACGTATGGCTGACCCTATGGAAATTGCTACTGGGGCTTTGTTTTTGGCATCAGATGAATCCTCATTTATGACAGGTGCCGATTTAGTAATGGATGGCGGATCAGTTGCTAGGTAAGTCAGTTTTATTATTAAAATTTTAAAATAATAAAATAACGCCCATTTATTTATTCGTTGTCATTATTTTTTATGAGCATCATGAAGATACCAAATATAAAAAACACAACACCACTATATAAGGCGGCTTTATTTTCTGATTTTGCGATTACCATATCATTGATAATGAGAATCAATGAAAGAATAAAAAAGAAGAGTCCAATGATGAAGCTTAACTCGTTAAATCTTTTGTACATAATATCTTTTTTAGAAGAAAATAATATTTAAAATAATTGTAGCAATAATCAATGCTATACTTAATGGTATCGTTTTTTGATACCATTTATTATCAATAGATTTTGGTTTTTCGGTTAAGGAATATACTAGTCCTATTAACTCCTCGTCATCTTTTGGCTTTGTAAACAGACTTACAATAATCGTAGTTATGAAATTTGCAATCCATGAAATAGCAGCAACGATAAAGGCTTGACCCATGCCACTTCCTATTTCATACAAATTATAAATCCAAGCACCTTTTCCTTCTGCTAATGTTAACCCGTGTGTTAAGGCAGCAGCTATACTACCTGCTACTAAACCCCAAAATGCACCATTGGAAGTTGTTCTTTTCCAAAACATACCCAATAAAAAAGTTGCAAATAAAGGTCCATTTACGAAACTGAATACCAGTTGTAAAAAATCATTAATATTATTATAGCTTTTAGCAATGTAGGCAGTTACAATAGAAAATAAAATGCCAAACACGGTAGCCATTTTCCCAACGTTTAAATAATGTTTATCAGATTTATTTTTCATAAAATATGACTGATAAATATCGTAGGTAAACACGGAGTTAAATGCAGTTACATTACCGGCCATTCCACTCATGAAGGAAGCAAGTAAAGCAGTAATTCCAACGCCCAATAAACCAGTTGGGTAATAATGCGAAATTAAGGATGGCAATGTCATGGTATAATCTAATTCGCCACTTTCATTAGTTGGAATTTGAAAACCCTTAGATAATAAAGCAGGTTGCATAAGTGTAATAGCAATCAAACCGGGTAACACGACGATTAATGGCATAAACATTTTAGGAATAGCTGCAATTATAGGAGTGCGTTGAGCGGCGTTTACATTTTTTGCAATCATGGCTCTTTGTACTACTAAGAAGTCAGTACAGAAATATCCAAAGGACATAACAAATCCTAATCCAAATATCAATGACATAAAATTAATTCCCATTGGGTTTGAATTTGCATTGCCCATATATTTCCATGCATGCGTCATTTCGGGTTTCAATTGTGCTTGTATAGTACTCCATCCACCCACATCATGAAGTGCTAAAATTACTAAAGGAGACAAGCCCAAGACGATTAAAAAAAACTGAAGAACCTCATTATATACGGCGCTGGTTAATCCGCCTAAAAAAGTATAGATCATAACAATTCCAGCTGCTATTGCAATGGACATGTCAAAATTCCAATGCAAAACCACTTCTAATAATTTAGCCAATGCGAATAAGGAAATACCGGATGAAAAAATTGTCATAATGGCGAAGGAGATTGCATTTAGCGCCCTGGTTTTTTCATCGAATCTTAGCGACAAATATTCAGGCACACTTCGAGCTTTGCTACCATAATAAAAAGGCATCATAAAAACGCCTAAAAATATCATGGCAAATATCGCTCCAACCCAATAAAAGTGAACCGTCATGATACCATATTTGGCTCCTGAAGCAACCATTCCAAGTACTTCCTGTGCCCCTAAATTGGCTGAAATAAAGGCTAAGCTTGTAATCCATAATGGGATGCCTCGGCTACTATTTAAAAAGTCGTTACTTGATTTTATCTTGTTTTTGATGATAATACCTACTCCTATCACAAATAAAAAATACACGAAAATGATAAGGTAGTCGGCCAAATGTAATTTCATAGCATTCTATGGTTTAAGAATTCGCAATCTTGTAGGATACAACTTACTGAATTTCTTTCATAATTTTTTTAATTTTAATATGATAAACGCCCTTTTTTATTATATTTAACCCATCATTTATTTATTAAATTGAATTTTATGTCAACTACAAAGCATCAGTTCACGGAAAAGGAAATTAACCCTTTAGCAAGTTTAGACCATTGGGAAGATGCGGTGCTTGAAAGATATCCTGATGCAGATGCTATTGCGCAGTCCAAAACTGTCGAGGAGTTCAGAAATTATGAGGAGCCAGGACGTGATACTGTAAAAGAATTTTACAGATTAAACCATACTTATCAGACTTATGATTTTGTGATGGAAAAACATAACGAGTATTTGCAGTTTAATAAAAAAGAGATGAGCGTTTGGGAAGCTTTTGATTTTTTAAATCAATTGGTAGACGATTCTGATCCTGATACTGACTTAGATCAATTCCAACATTTATTACAAACTTCTGAGGCAATCCGAAGAGACGGTCATCCTGATTGGATGGTTTTAACGGGTTTGATGCATGACATGGGAAAGGTGCTTTGTTTATTTGGCGAGCCTCAATGGGCAGTGGTAGGTGATACCTTCCCTGTAGGCTGCGCTTATTCTGACAAAATTGTTTATCCTGAATTTTTTAAAGACAATCCAGACTATCATAATCCTCTTTACAATACAAAACTTGGAATTTACGAGGAAGGTTGTGGTTTAAGAAATGTTCATATGTCATGGGGGCATGATGAATATGTGTATCAAATGATGAAAGATCATTTACCAGAAGAAGGCTTATATATGTTAAGATACCACTCCTTTTATGCTTGGCATAGAGAGGGGGAGTACTCTTATTTATTAGATAGCCATGATAAAGAAATGCTTAAATGGGTGAATTTATTTAACCCATATGATTTGTATTCTAAATCCCCAGAGCAACCTAATTGGGCAGAA
>JBDKFR010000032.1:0-3589 GCA_039798645.1 Bacteroidota bacterium | reverse complement strand
TTTAAAATTTGCGTAGCAATATTTTCCTTGTTTTTTAAAATACTTAATAATAAGTGCTCCGTTTCCACCATTGGGCTTTTCAAAGCCTTGGCTTCTAAAACGGTTACTCTTATTACCTTTTCAGCCTGCTTTGTAAGTGGCAAGCTATTGATGTTGGCTACATTTTTACCAGACTTATCCTTAACCGCTAATTCAATTTCCTTGCGCAGTTCTGATAAATTAACATTAAGCTGTCTTAACACCTTAATAGCAGTATTTTCTTGATCTCTTATAAGCCCTAGCATTAAATGCTCGGCACCAATAAAATCATTCCCTAATCTCAATGCCTCTTCACGACTATAAGAGATGATTTCCTTAACTTGTGTTGAAAAATTATTATCCATATATTTATTTAGGGCTGTTACAAGAATAACGAATATTTTTGACCTAAAGTATGTTATAGTATCACTTGTTATTAACCTTTTTTTATGAGCCTAATTCAATACCAAATCGACACCAAGGAAAAATTCAACGTTATTACCATCCTGAATAAGGACCTTAGTTCAAATCTCGTGCCAGAATTGGCCGATTTGACATCGAAATGGGGAAATACACTGCAAAAAAACCTGATCATAAACCTGCAAAACGTTGAAAAATGGGACGATTCGGTAATTGAACAAATTACTATATCCCAAGGGCAGTTTTATGAGAAGAACATCTCTTTTGTCATTTGTGCATTATCGGATCAATTATTAGACAATTTAGACAAAACAGAGTATGCCGAGTTGCTGAATATGACACCTACCGAGTCAGAGGCCTGGGATATCGTCCAAATGGAAGAAATTGAACGTGAACTTTTAGATAGTGACGACATGGAATTCAACCTTCAGAATGAGGAATAGCCCTCAATATTAGTTATTTTCGCACTCATGATTACCTCGCAAACCATTCAACAAATTACAAGCCGCATTGATATTATCGATGTTGTGGGAGAATTTGTAAAATTAAAGAAGCGAGGAACCAATTATTTAGGCAACTGCCCTTTCCATAATGAAAAATCGCCCTCCTTTACGGTTTCCCCTGCCAAGGAAATTTATAAATGTTTTGGATGTGGTAAAAGTGGTAATACCATCACTTTTTTAATGGAACATGAAAAGTTTAGTTATGTTGAAACTTTAAGGTGGTTAGCGGCAAGGTATAATATTGAAATTGAAGAAACGGAGACCAGCCCTGCTCAAAAAATGGCTCAGCAGGTGGCTGACAGTTTATATGCCATCAACCATTTTGCCATGGAATGGTTTACCAATCAATATTGGGAAACCGAGGATGGACAAGCCATTGCACAAACATATTTACAACATAGAGGTTTTTTAAAACCCATTATTGATAAATTTAAAATTGGATACAACCCTTCCAATAGAGACGGATTAGCAAAGGCCTTGGTTCAAAATCAGTTTAATCCTGAATTGTTTGCACGAACTGGTTTAGTGGTGGAGCGAAACGGAGAATGGCAGGATAATTATAGAGATAGAATCATATTCCCAATACACAATACCTCGGGGAAAATTATAGGTTTTGGGGCGCGTCAAATTGCAAAAAATGACAAGTCGCCCAAGTATATTAATACACCCGAAAATGAGATTTATGTAAAAAGTAAAATTCTTTACGGCTCCTACTTTGCACGAAATTCCATTAACAGCAATGAAGAATGCTTATTGGTGGAGGGTTACACCGACGTAGTCAGTTTACATCAAGCTGGTATTGAAAATGTGGTGGCGAGTGGAGGAACTTCCTTAACCATTGATCAATTACGCCTAATAAAAAAGTATACCCAAAACTTAACCATCATTTATGACGGTGATAGTGCAGGTATCAAAGCGGCTTTGAGAGGATTGGATATGGCTTTGGAAGAAGGCTTGAATGTGCAATTAGTATTGATTCCTGACAAGGAGGATCCGGATAGTTATGTAAACAAAGTTGGACCGGAGGCATTTAGAGAATTTGTAAAAGCGAATAAAAAGGACTTTGTATTATTTCAATTAGAAGTTCAATTAAAAGATGTAGGCACTGATTTAAATAAAAAGAACATATTAGTAAATCAGATTGCTGAAACCCTAAGTAAAATAAATAAGGCCGAGGATTTCACTAAGCTACAGGAATATGTTCGAAAATGTAGTTCCTTATTGCGTATTGATGAAACTGGACTTACTCAATTAGTCAATAAGTTCAAGCGTGATAAAATAGTGAAAGAGGAGAAAAAAATGTCCTTTGATGAAGCGGCTATTTTAATGCCTACCATTCCAAATGAAGATACCTCCGACCCTAATTTTGATTTATTTACAGACCATGACTTAGCACATGAAAAAAGCTTGGTCCGTTTAGTCATTGAACATGGAATTGAAAAAAACAGTGAAAATAAGTTTATTGCACAACATGTTTTTGATGAAATAGAAGGTTTCCCATTGGAGAATGCCGACATGGTTTATTTAATGGATGCTTATAAAAAATGGTTTTATGAAGGTAAATTACCAGACGGCAAAAACCTTCAATATCATGAGGATGAGCGTATTCAAAAATGGGTGGTAAACATTATCGAACCTGAACTTGAATTAAGCCTTAGATGGAACGACAAATTGGGCATAAAAAAGAAAGTTGAAAAAAAGGACATCATGCTTGAAGTCAACATAATATTGACCTATTTCAAGCTTCGAAAAATTAAAAAGATGATTGCTCAAAACCAATCTGACCTTGAACATGCCCCTGAAAATGAGCAAATACAGCTATTGCAGATACATAAGCATTTGAAAGATATTGAAAGGGAGCTTACCTCAACACTTGGAACTGTTATTTACAAATAGAAATAAAAAAAATCCCCTAAAATGAATTAAGGGATTTCATACTAACTAACCCATCTATAAAACAATTATTTCTCAGAAGGATTATTCTTTCCTGCTAATAATTTTTCTAATGTAGCTTCTAAACGCTTTTGTTTTGTTTCTTCCTTTTTAGCACCTTGAATCCAACTTAAATACTCCTTTTGATTGATGATAGAAAGAGAAGTGAAAAAGTCTCTAGCCTCATCGTGTGCCGCTAAAATTTTATCTAGTTCAATAGGAAGTGCAATAATTCTTTTTTCAAAATCATCCACTTTAATATCAGCTGCTTTAAATTCAACGAAAGTTCTATTCTTATTTGGTAATTGATCTACTTTCTTAAAACGCATTGCAGTCCATACATGATCCAACGTTACCTGACGGATAGCTTCATATTCATTTTTTGAAAGAATTTCCCAGCTAGCGTCTCTGTTTAAATCAGATACAATTTTTGAAGCTGTTTTTGGATAAGCAATCCAAAGTTTGCTTTCAACATGTAATGCTGAAAACACTTCCTTCAAAATATTATTTAACTGTAATTGATTAATTGCAAAAATTAAAGCAAAATCTATTTTCCTTGTTTTCAACAAAGGGGTAATATTTTTGTTATAGTTTAATTTTGCGAATTGTTTCTCAACTGAAGAAGGTAACCCTTGGATAAGTAAATTTTTCTCTTCTTTCAACTGCAACTTCTCTAAAATATGCTGAGGTCCTGTCATGAGTAAATTATTTAAGGG
>JBDKFR010000031.1:0-2616 GCA_039798645.1 Bacteroidota bacterium | reverse complement strand
TTTTTTTGCTTTGTTGAAAAAGGAATACCCATACAATTGAATTACATTGAATCAAATGTATGGGTACTAAAAAAAGTATTTTCCGACGCGAATTTATACTTAGTTAATGCTACTTAGCTTTTTTAGCAATGGTTTCTATGGCCATGACTAGTTTATCTAAATCTTGTAATCGAGTATATACATGAGGAGTAACGCGAACACAACTTATATTTTCCCAAACAATTCCTACCGTGTGTATTTTATAATTGCTAAATAAGGCACTATCTAATTCACCGGGCGTCATTCCATTTACACTTACACCACAAATTGCACAAGCATATTCGTCTTTAAAGGAAGTGTGAATTTTTACTTTTGGAATATTTTGAACACGTGTTGCCCAATAATTTTTTAAATATCTAATTCGTTCTTCTTTTCGCTTATTACCAATTCCATTTTGAAAGTTAACTGCTTCTCCAATTCCTTGTTCAATGGGAAAGCTTCTAGTTCCAATCGTTTCAAATTTTCTGATATCACCGCTTGTAGGTTTATCATTACACACTAAAGGCCAAATTTTTTCAATTTTTTCTTTTTTAATCCAAAGCATTCCACTTCCAATGGGTGCTGATAAAAACTTATGTAATGAAGTACCATAATAATCACAGCCTAATTCAGGTACTTTATAATCCAATAATCCAAAACTATGCGCACCGTCAACAATGGTTTCAATACCATGCTTTTTGGCCATAGCTGTAATTTTTTTAACGGGTAAAATTTGACCAACCCAATTGATGATATGGGTAATATGTATAATTTTTGTTTTTGGTGTAATTGCTTTTTCAAATCCCGCAACAATTTCTTCATCATTCTCGATTGGAAATTCAAAACTAATTTGCTTGTATACAATACCTTCTCTTTCTTGGCGTTGTCTCCAAGCATTAATCATATTTGGATAATCCTGTTTCGTCCCTATTACTTCATCCCCTGCTTTTAAGTTGAGTCCAAATATGATAGTGTTCAAGGCCTCTGTTGCGTTTCTGTTGATCGCAATTTCTTCAGGATCAGCTCCTGCTAATTGAGCCAATTTATACCTCAGTGGTTCACGTCCTTGATCTAAAATCCGCCACATATAATAGGAAGGGCCTTCATTGGTCATTTTATTAAAACGATCGACTGCTTCTTGAACAATTCTTGGGCTAGGACTAACTCCTCCGTTATTTAAATTAATTAAAGCAGGGCTAGTGGTATAGCTTTGTTGAATGATAGACCAATAATCTTCATCCATTGCAATGTCTTTTGCACTCACATCTTTATTTAATAAGTTCAGGTGTTCAAATTCGGCAGCATGTGCTTGATTAAATAAACTACTTGCTGAAAATGCGCCTGCCATCAAACCAAGTTGTTTTACAAAGTTTCGTCGATTTGCCATAAACTATATTTTACTTAACTAAGTTAATGAAAATAGTAATTTAAAAAAATGACTTTGATGTGTGGTTTGCACTAAACAAGTGACATAAATCCCCACAATCCTAATAAATAAACAATGATGACAATAAAAGAATCAATTCCCATTCTGAGTATTTGTTTTTTGGAATGAACAACCATCCCAATCATGTATATACCGGTTAAGATAATGCCTAATACTGTTAAATAAATATCAGATGGTTTTAAATTTGGTAGGATTGCATCACCACCAATGAACGATGCCATTAAAAACAAAACAGGTAAAAAAGCATTACCTCCAAAAATATCACTTACTGCCATATTGTAATCTCTAATTTTTGCAGATGCAATCCCTGTTGAAATTTCTGGTAGTGCAGTACATAATGCTAAAATGGTTCCTCCAAATAATACGCCACTCATACCCCATCGGTTTGCTAATTGTTCACCAGTTATAACTAATGCCCATCCAGTAATAAGTGTAATAATTGCCCCAAGTGTCAATACGATAAAAGCAGCATTAATAGTTCTTTGAAATTTAGATTTAGAAATATGTATTTTTTGCGGAATTACTTTATGTTGAATAAGCGATGATTTCTTTTTAGTCATGAAAGATGACGTTAAGTAAATAGTGCCCAACCATATTGCTAAAATAATCCATTCAAAAGGTGTACTTCGAGCAAAAATAAATGTACTAGGAAATTGACTTGCCATAAGTACGATCGATAAAATAAATATGAGTGAAATACCTTCTACTATTAATGTTTTTGAATGTCCCTTTTCTGTTAAGGGAGCAGAGCGGCCAACACCAAATATATCTATTAATACTAAGACAACAGTTTGAATCGCAATACCACCTAAAATATTACTAATGGCAATATCATAATCTCTATAATAAGCAGCAACACAGGTAATCGCAATTTCTGGTAAGTTGGTCACAATGGCCAAAAACACCATGCCTCCAAATGCTTCCCCTAAATTAAAATGCGAAGTGATCGCATCAATTGCCTTAGTTAGTTTAACCCCACTAATCCAAATGGTTATAGTGGAAAGTAAAAAAATGGTGAGCAATAATGTGCTAGAAAAAGAACTGATGTTCATTTTGGAGGAATGTTTTACGATACTCAAGTTACAATTTAAATTCTCATCGATATAACCACATTTACAATATATATAAACAATTGAAAATCAATATAGTAG
>JBDKFR010000030.1:0-2820 GCA_039798645.1 Bacteroidota bacterium | reverse complement strand
CCGGTATGAAAAAATGGGTTTTATTTGGAATAGGACTTTTGACAATTGTGCAAATACAAGCGCAATCACTGACTTCAAAAAATAAAATATTGTCATCGATGCAATTAGCCAATCAATATTTTATGGATAAATGGCCAGATGCAGGTAAAACAATTATCACGAATAAAGAGCGTAAAAGTACTATTTGGACTCGGTCAGTTTACTATGAAGGTCTAATGGCTTTACATACCATTGATCCTCAATCAAAGTATTATGACTATGCAGTGCAATGGGGTGAAAAACACAAATGGGAATTAGCATGGGGTGCTACATCGCTTCATGCAGACAATCATTGTGCGGGTCAAACATATATTGATTTGTATTTGATAGATAAAAAAGAAGAAAGAATCAGAGATATCAAAGCGTCAATTGATATGATGGTAAAAACCGATAAAAAAGACGATTGGTCCTGGGTGGATGCTTTACAAATGGCCATGCCAGTGTTTACTAAATTAGGCGTAATTTATAATGACACAAATTATTTTAGAAAAATGTATGATTTATATTCATTTTCTAAAAATCAACATGGCGGCAATGGTTTATACAATCGCAATGAGCATTTATGGTGGAGGGACAAGGATTTTGTACCCCCTTATAAAGAGCCCAATGGGGAAAATTGTTATTGGAGTAGGGGTAATGGCTGGGCATTTGCTGCATTAGCAAGAACCTTAAGCTTGTTGCCAAAATCCGATCCACATTATGCTGAATATCTTCAAGACTTTAAAGACATGGCTGTTGCCATATTGCCATTACAAAGAACTGATGGATTTTGGAATGTAAGTTTAATGGATCCGAATCATTTTGGAGGAAAGGAAACATCCGGTACCGCCTTATTTACGTATGGATTTGCCTGGGGCATCAACCAAGGTATTTTAGATAAGAAAAAATATTCATCTGCAATTACAAAGGCATGGAACGGTATGTCCTCCGAAGCCTTGCATGAGAATGGAAAGTTAGGCTATGTGCAAGGCACTGGAAAAGAGCCCAAGGATGGGCAACCTGTTACTTACGATAGCGTTCCAGATTTTGAGGATTACGGATTAGGTACTTTCTTATTAGCAGGCACTGAAATTTATAAAATGAAATAAGCAGTTTTAATAATTAAAATAATAACATTACAATCTATTTCTTAAAACAACCCTATGAAAAAACTAATAACGGTAGTGGCACTTTTTATAGTTGCCAATGTTTTTGCTCAAAATGCAATTGTCATTAATGCTGATTTAGGCAAGGATAAAATCAATAAAAATATTTATGGTCATTTTGCTGAACATTTAGGCAATTGTATTTATAATGGTTTTTACGTAGGAGACACTAATAAAATTATTCCCAATACAAATGGAGTAAGAAACGATTTAATTCAAGCGCTTAAAGAATTAAAAGTGCCTGTTTTGCGCTGGCCTGGTGGATGTTTTGCTGATACCTATCAATGGAAGGATGGAGTGGGTCCTAAAGACAAACGACCTTCAATAGTAAATAGATGGTGGGGTGGCGTAACAGAGGATAATAGTTTTGGAACACACGACTTTTTAAATATGTGTGAACTAATGGGAGCTGATCCATATTTAGCAGCTAATGTAGGAAGCGGTACGGTGCAAAATTTAATTGACTGGACACAATACGTAAATGGCAAACAAGGAACAAGTCCAATGAGTAAATGGAGAGTTGAAAATGGAAGAGACAATCCTTGGAATGTAAAAATATGGGGCGTAGGTAATGAAGCATGGGGATGTGGCGGAAATATGAAACCTGAATATTATGCAAATATTTATCGTCAATATTCCACTTTTATGGGAGACTGGACTAATGGGGAACATTTATTCAGAGTCGCCTCTGGTAGTAGTGGAAGTGATTACAATTGGACCGAAGTATTAATGCGTGATATTCCACATAACCTAATGGAAGGAATTGCTTTACATCACTATGCAGTGATTGATTGGAATGCGAAAGGTCCTGCTACAGGTTTTGATGAAAAGCAATATTTCACAATTATCAGGAACGCCTTACAAATGGAAGAGCTAGTAACTAAGCATTCAACTATCATGGATAAATACGACCCTAAGAAAAAAGTAGCCTTAGTGGTGGATGAGTGGGGTGGCTGGTATGATGTAGAGCCAGGAACGAATCCAGGTTTTTTATATCAACAAAATACGATCCGTGATGCTATGATTGCAGGCGTTACTTTAAACATTTTTAACAATCATTGTGATCGTGTAAAAATGGCCAACTTAGCTCAAATCGTAAACGTTTTGCAATCCGTGATTTTAACAAACGGAACAGCAATTATTAAAACACCAACTTATCACGTGATGGAAATGTACAACGTACATCAGGATGCAACCATGCTGCCTCTGAATATCAAAACAAATGAATACGTTTTTGGTAATGAAAAGTTACCTGCTGTTTCTGCTTCGGCTTCAAAAAATTCACTAGGTGTTACCCATGTTAGTTTAGTAAACATTGACCCAGCAAAAGCACAAGATATCTCAATAGAAATGCGAGGCGAAAAATATACAACAGTAACTGGTAGAATTTTAAGTTCAAAGAAAGTACAGGATTTTAACTCTTTTGAAAATCCTGATGCAATTAAACCGGTTGTATTTAATGGTGCTAAATTGAATAACAATAAGTTAACGATTCAATTACCTCCTAATGCTGTGGTGGTAGTAACCTTAAAATAATTCAGTTTGCGCTATCTGTTTGCAATTTTATTTTTAGCATTAACTAGTTTTACAAATGCACAAAACATTTCGCTAGCAGGCGCATGGCGTTTCAGCTTAG
>JBDKFR010000029.1:0-13661 GCA_039798645.1 Bacteroidota bacterium | reverse complement strand
CCAGTTTTAGCTGCAGCATTGGTCATGATGGTAGCAATTGAATGTTGGTAACCTGCTTCTACTGGTGCATTAGGTGTTTTTCTAGAACGAATACATTCCATCCAGTTTCTAACGTGGCTAGAAGTTAAAGGATCAGAACCCGTGTTTGCAGATGCAACTATTTTAACCTCTTCACTTGTTAAACTTAATTCAGGTAATAAATTAGGCTGCATGTTCATTTGTTTTGCAAAACCTGCACTCAATCCACCTTTTGGCGAAACCGTATTATTAATTAAGTTTAATTCACCGCCATTGGAATAGTACATTTCAGTAGGTTTCTCGTCACCATTATGCATTCTTGAACTAAATACCACTTGGAATCCATTAGCTGGGTCATTAGACGGACCGTAATCAAATACAGCAGTAATCGTATCCCAGTTTTTACGACCATCCTTCCATTGATAAATGCCACCATTAGCAGTTACTGATCTTGGATTTTGTAAACCACTAAACCAATGCACCGTATCTATTTGGTGAGACATCCATTGTCCAGGTAAACCTGATGAATATGGCCAGAATAAACGATACTCTAAATATTTTCTTGGATCAAAATCTTCGTAAGGTCTATTCATCAAATATCTATTCCAATCCAAATCTTCTTTTTTACATTTTTCAACTAAAGCTGGTCTTCTCCAACGACCAGGTTGGTTTACATTCCATGCTAACTCAACCATTGTAATAGGGCCAAACTTTCCCGCTTGAATAAATTCAGCCGCTGCTTTATAGTTTGCACCACTTCGACGCTGTGATCCAATTTGTACAATTCTATCAGACGCTTTAATGATTTTATAAGCATTGCGATTGTCTTCCATTGTTTCCGCAAATGGCTTTTCACAATATACATCTACTCCAGCTTTAACAGCTTCAGCCGCATGATTCGCATGTTGAAAATCAGCCGTACTAATAAATACTGCGTCAATATCTTTTGCGTCGTATAAGGCATCGTTATTTACGGCACCTCTAATATCATGATTTAATTTTTGCTTTAAGTAAGCAACGCCTTCTTCTCTTCTTACCTTCCAAATATCAGATACTGCAACGATATCAAAATTCAACTCTTTATTATGTTGCATAAAAGAAGGTAGATGTGACCCTCTAAAACGATCCGAAAAACCTACTACACCAACACGAACTCGATCGTTGGCGCCAATAATGTTAGCGTAACTCTTTGCTGAAAAGCCTAACACACCCAAATAAGCTCCAGAAACTGCCTTGGCAGATTGAACAATAAACTTTCGTCTTGAATTTTTCATATGGTTTTGTTTAAAGTAATATTTTTATTAAAATTATTTAAGTTCTTTGATTTTTATACTTCTATAAGAAACATTTGTTCCATGCTCCTGTAGCAATATACGTCCACTTTCGGCCATTCCAAAATTAGGGTAGCTAGCATATTTACTTCTAGCAATCAATGCTTTAAAATATTGAGTACCACGTTGGTATTCAATTACTTTCCACCCGTTAATCCAATGCTCTACTTTTCCATCAGTGAAAGCAATAATTCTTCCTCTATTCCATTTTCCGATTGGAAATTTTTCACGGCGATAACTTCCAATTCTTAAAGCAGGAATTAAATCATATAAGGAAGCATTGGTTCTATTTTCAGCTGTTCCTTGTTTAGCATCTGGATGTTTGTCGTCATCTAATATTTGATATTCCAACCCTAAGGCTGCCCCTTTATTTTCAGCCGGATCAGTTACAAAATATTTTACACCACTATTAGCAGTATCCGTTAATTTAAATTCAAATTGTAAATCAAAGGCTTTATATTTTTCTTCGGTAACAATATCGCCACCATTTGAAAAACTTGGTCCTGCACCACCTGCACTTACACTTAATTCGCCATTTTTTACAGACCAAGTATTAGCAGGAAAGTCCTTGTTGTATGGACTTTTCCAGCCCTTTGTGCTAACCCCATCGAATAATAATTTGTAGCCTAATGCTATTTCGGCATCAGACAAATTATTAGGAATTAAATTAGCGACAAATATATTGTCAGGAGCACTTGGTTTTAAATTTTCAGTTTGAATGCGAATATTTTTCCAACGAATTTCTTCTCCTGCTTGATTTGGTTTTTCAATTTGATGAACTTGTAAAGAGATAAATCCCTTAAGTGTCATATCGTCTACAACATGCGCACAAGGCACGCCATTTAACCAGGTTCTTACATGGGTACCTATTGCTTCCACTCTTACATGGTTCCAATCATTATGCTTGAACGCTGTTCTTGCTTTTTCATTGAATGACAATGGATATACCCAATCACGTCTTGCCTCGTCGTAAATTCCAGCAGCCCATCCTCGTGATGATGGATCAATCTCTATTTGAAAGCCGTGAACACGATTAGGCGTTTTTTTATCTGTTACTTCACATTTATCATTTGCATCATGTAATTCTGAACGAATTTGAATGCCAGAATTCATAGTGTCATTTACTTTATAATCTAATTCTAAAATAAAATCACCATACAATTCCTTAGTACTTAAAAAACTATTGGGTTCTCCGTAAACAGTTGTACCCACAATTTCATCCTTTTCAATACGGTAATTTGCATGACCATTATATAAAACCCAGTTGTTTAAATCCTTCCCATTGAACAAAGATTTCCAACTCGCTTTCTGTGCAAACGATTGCAGCATAAGGGCTGTGGATAGTGCTAATAATAAGGTTATTTTTTTCATAAAATCATTAATACTTTAATGTGATTATTTTACTCTATCCATTTTAGGTGCCAATAAATGCATAAATAGCCAAGCTGATAAGTAAGCTAAGCCGCAGAATACAAACATGATATAGTAAGCCGTTTCAATTTGATCAATAGAACGATAATAAACAAACAGTTTTTTCTGTACTAATAAGGAAAGTAAAATGCCACCTAGTGAACCAAACATACCTCCTATACCTGTAACAGAACCCACCGCTCTTTTAGGGAACATATCACTTGCAGTTGTAAATATATTTGCACTCCAAGCCTGATGCGCTGCAGCAGCAATACCTATAACCAATACAGCTAACCACATATTTATACTACCTAAATATTGTGCAAATAAAATAGGTAACACTAAAAAGGCATAAATCAACATGGACGTTTTTCTAGCCTTAAAGCTTGGCCAATTTTTTTTGATCAATGACATTGGTAACCATCCACCCCAAACACTTCCAACTGTTGAAATCGTATATACTGCTGCAACAGGAAGCGCTACTGCCGTACCTTTTAATTGGTATTGGCTTTCTAAAAAATCCGGTAACCAGAATAAATAAAACCACCAAATTGGATCGGTTAACAATTTTCCAATGGCAAATGCCCAAGTTTGTTTATAGCTTAATAATTTGCTCCAAGTATATTTAACGCCATCTTCAATAATTGATTCTTCGGTTGGCGCTACATCATCACTATGAATATAATCAAATTCCTCTTTAGAAAGTTTTTTGCTATCCTTAGGGGTAGTATACATTCTTAACCAGAAAAATAACCACACAAAGCCCAGCATACCGGTAATTACAAAAGTCCATTTCCACCCATAATGCATAGCAATAAAAGGAACTGATAATGGCGCAACAATCGCTCCAATATTAGCACCCGAATTAAATATACCTGTTGCTAATGCTCTTTCTTTTTTAGGAAACCACTCCGCAACAGTTTTGATAGCTGCAGGAAAATTTCCAGCTTCCGTCAAACCCAGTGCAGTTCTTGCCACACCAAATCCAAAAACACTTTTAGCTAAAGCATGTGCCACTGCAGACAAACTCCACAATCCTGTTGCCCATGCATAGCCTTTTTTAGTACCCATTTTATCAATAACTCTTCCTGCTAATAATAAACCTATCGCGTAGGATAATTTAAATGCAATTTCAACATTTGCATAATCTGCATCATCCCAATGCATTTCTGTTGTTAACGTGCTTTTTAATAAACTAATAACGGCACGGTCTAAATAATTAATGGTTGTTGCAAAAAATATCAAGCCACAAATCGTCCATCTATAACTTCCTATTGATTTTTTCATATGCTTACTTTAATCCCTGAATGGATAATAATTCTTTTATTTTATTTTCAATTTTATCATACTGTTTTTGTTGTAAGGCTTCTTTCGTAATTAGCTTACTTCCTAATCCAACTCCTGCTGCACCAGCCTTCAACCATTTTGAAATACTTTCTTCGGTAGCATCCACCCCGCCTGTTACTAAAAATGACACCTCTTTAAATAATGGTCGAATGGCTTCAATAAATCCTGGACCTAAGACATTACCTGGAAATAATTTTACCAAATCACATCCTGCTTGTTGTGCAACATGAATTTCAGTAGGCGTCATACATCCCGGTATCCATAATATTTTATGCAAGTATGCAAAATCAGCAACTGCACTATCAAATACAGGACTAATTAAAAAATCAGCACCTGCTTGAAGATAGGCTTGTGCATCTTGTGGATTTTTAATGGTTCCTATTCCCAGCATCAAACCAGGCATTTCTGCTTTTTTGGAAACTAATGCCTTGAAATTATCCAATGCTTTTGGACCTCTATGTGTAAACTCAATCGTTCTCACACCGCCTTTATATAAAGCACTAACAACTTGAATACAAACATCCACATCATCCTCATAAAACAGAGGAATTAATTTTTCCTGTAAAATGTGTTTCAATACAGTATCGCTACTATGCATATTTAAATTTTATATCTTGATTCAATTGTTTCAACTGTTTGTTTAGTGCTATCTCCAACCTCTTGTAATTTACCAAAAGCAGCACTTGCAGCAAAGTTTATTTGTTCAGCGGGAGTAAAACCTTTCAAGTCTCCATATATTAATCCTGCCATAAAGCAGTCCCCACTTCCAACTTTATCAATCGTTGAATTGATATGGTATGCTTGGGAAACCTCATGCTGTTTACGCGTAGTTAGGGTTGCATAATAATCAATCTCTTCGCCCTCGGTAAAACGATAAGTATTCGCAACATATTGACAATTAGGATAGTTGGTGAAAATTTCCTCCGACAATAATTTGGCTTGATCCACATAAAATTCTTTTTCACAAGGACCGTTCAATAAAGGATTTAGGGTAGTTCCTAATAATTGATGCGCGCTCCAAATGTTCCCCATAATAACCTGACAATATTTACTCAGTGTAGGCATTATTTGAACCGGTTGTTTACCATACTGCCAAAGCTTGGCCCTGTAATTCAAATCCACCGAAATAGTCAAACCCATTTTACGAGCGACCTGCAAAGCCTCTTCACAAACTGCCACCACATTTTCATTTAAGGCTGGACTAATCGCGCTAAAATGAAACCATTCATATCCTTTTAATACCTCCTCCCATTTTATCATGCCAGGTTTCAAAAATGAAAAAGCAGAATAAGCGCGATCATAAATCACCCCTGCATTTTTTAAATCCGCTCCCATTGGTAAAGTATAAGTTCCTATTCTTTCTCCTTGAAGTAATACCGAACTTGTAGCTATATTCTCCTTATCTAAAGATGCTAGAATTTCGGCACTTATATAATTATTGGGTATAGAACTACAATAAGCAACAGGTATATTCCATTTAGCCAATGCCTTGGCCACATTTAATTCAGCGCCTCCAATATGAACAGGCATCGATTGCGTACGTATCCACTCCTGTTGTAAAGCAGGAGAGAATCTCAACAATAGTTCACCAAAACAAAATACTTTTTTCATACTATAATAAAGTTGCGATAGGTGCTGGATCCATATCAGAATAAACTAAATTTTCACCGGCCATACCCCAAATAAATCCATAATTACTTGTGCCACATCCAAAGTGCATGCTCCATGGCGCTGATAATACTGCATCATGATTGGTAATCACCATATGCTGTGTTGCTTGTGGCTCACCCATAAAGTGAAAAATGCGATGTTCCGCTGGTACATCAAAATAGAAATAAACTTCCATGCGTCTAGTGTGTGTATGTGGTGGTACTGAATTCCAAACGGAACCCGTTTCAAGAATCGTAAGTCCCATTACAAGCTGACAACTTTGAATACCTTCCAAGTGAATGTATTTATAAACCGTTCTTTTATTGGAAGTTTCGGCAGCACCTAATTGAACAGGTTGTGCATTTTCCTTGGTACAAACAGCAGTAGGATAATTATGATGTGCAGGCGCAGATAATAAATAAAAATGAGCTGGTTCAGCGCTATTATTAGATTTGAATGAAACTTCTTTAGTACCTCTACCAACATAAACACAATCCATTTTTTGTAAAGGGTATTCTTTTCCATCAGCAATCACAACACCTGCACCACCTACATTAATGATACCCATTTCACGGCGCTCTAAAAAAAAGTTAGCTTTTAATTCTTCGGGGTTTTGCAAAGTGATGGTTTTATCAACTGGCTGTGCACCTCCTACAATCATTCTATCATAATGAGAATAGGTTAAATTAATTTGATCTTTAGTAAACAAATCATTTATTAAATATTGATCTCTTAATGTTTGTGTGTTCATCGCCCTAGTTTCACCTGGGCTATTTGCAAATCTTACTTTCATGTTTATATTTTTATTCGGCGCTAATTTTTTTTATTTTCTTTATTTGTTATCGTCCCATCCATCCCCCATCGACTACCAATATTTCACCATGGACATAATTGGATGCATCCGATGCTAAAAATACAGTTGGTCCTTTGAAATCTTCAGGCTGTCCCCATCTAGCTGCTGGAATTCTGCTTAAGATAGATTTATTTCTTTCTATATCCTCTCTCAATGCTTTGGTATTATCGGTTTCAATATAACCTGGCGCGATTCCATTTACATTTACCCCTTTTGAAGCCCATTCATTGGCCAATGCTTTAACCAAACCTGCAACTGCCGATTTAGCAGCCGTGTATCCAGGAACATTAATACCTCCTTGGAAACTCAATAAAGAACAAGTGAAAATAATTTTACCATTTCCTTGTGCAATCATTTTTTTGCCCATTTCACGTGCTAAAATAAATTGAGCATCTAAATTGATAGAAATTACTTTGTCCCAAAATTCGTCAGTATGATCAGCGGCAGGATTGCGCATAATGATTCCAGCATTATTTACTAAAATATCAATGTGCTGATCCTGAATTGAATGTATAAATTGATATAATGCATCTCGATCTCCTAAGTCCACTTGATGATAAGAAAATGATTTGCCTAATTTTTTTACCGACGCTTCAATAGCAGCAAAGTCACCCCCACTCGAAACACCAATAATGTTGGCACCTGCCTCTGCTAAGCCTTCGGCCATCGCAAATCCTATACCTTTATTACAGCCCGTTATTAATGCTGTTTTTCCTTGAAGACTAAAGTTGTTTAATACACTCATGCGGTTATTTATTTATTTGCTTTCCATCCAAAATATTCATTTGCATTGTTAAAGCAAATGTCTTGTACCATATTCCCAATCCAATCTATGTCATTGGGCAATTCACCGTTTTCAATTTCTTTACCTAAAATATTACAAAGGATTCTTCTGAAATATTCATGTCTTGGGTAAGATAAGAAACTTCTTGAATCAGTTAGCATTCCCACAAATCGGCTCAACAAGCCCATATTGCTTAATGCATTTATTTGTCTCTCCATACCATCTTTTTGATCCAAGAACCACCATCCTGAACCAAATTGTATTTTACCCGCAACCGAACCATCGTTAAAATTACCTATCATGGTTGCCATTAACTCGTTGTCGGCTGGATTTAAATTGTAAATAATTGTTTTAGTTAATTTATCATTGGTGTCTAACTTGTTTAAGAATTTAGACAATGCGGCTGCTTGAGAAAAATCACCAATACTATCCCATCCAGTATCAGGACCTAACAATTTAAGCATCCTTGTATTATTATTTCTCAAAGCGCCTAAATGATACTGTTGAATCCAACCTTTTTTCCAATCCCATTCTGCAAATAACAATAACATACATGACTTAAACTTGCGTTGATCAGTTAAGTTAATTTCATTACCAGCACTTACCTTATCAAATATGGCGGCAATTTCAGCTGTTGTGAAATCATCTGCATAAATTTCTTCTAATCCATGATCACTAACATTGCAACCCATGCTTGCAAAAAAGTCGTGTCTATTTTGTAAAGCAGCTAAATAATCATCAAACTTCTTAATCGTCACGCCACTCGCAGTAGCTAATTTTCCAATATAGTCGACGAAATTTTTAGCATTACTCACTTCCATGGCTTTGTCCGGTCTAAAAGCAGGAAATACTTTCACTTCAAAACCTGAAGCTGCAATTTGCTTGTGATATTCCAAAGAATCAATAGGATCATCGGTTGTACATATAACACGTACGTTCATTTTTTTGATCATTCCTTGTGTCGAATAATCAGCTGTTTGCAATTTCGCTGAGGCTTGATCATATATTTTTTTTGCTGAGCTAGGATTTAAAACTTCATGCACATCAAAATAACGTTGCAGTTCCAAATGCGTCCAATGATATAATGGATTTCGCATTGTATATGGAACCGTCTCGGCCCACTTCATAAATTTTTCTTCATCTGATTTATTGCCTGTGCAATAAGCTTCCTCCACACCATTGGTTCTCATGGCACGCCATTTATAATGATCGCCAGCTAACCAAGCATCCGTTAAATTTTTAAACTGAATGTTGTTGGCGATTTGTTCAGGTGACAAATGACAGTGATAATCAATCAAAGGCATTTTAACAGCAAAATCATGGTATAATTTTTCAGCCGTTTTGTTACTCAATAAAAAATTTTGATCTAAAAAAGATTTCATAGAAAAACTTGTTTACAGACTTACTCCACGCTTCCATGGAATAAAATCATCTTGATTTAATAATACTGCCTTAGGGGTTACTTCACCACTTGCAGCTTTAATGCAATATTCTAAAATTTCGGCGCCCATTTGTTCGATGGTTTTTTCACCCTCAATGACTGGACCCGTATCAATATCAATAATATCAGCCATGCGCTTAGCCAATGCTGAATTGCTTGCCACTTTAATGGTAGGACAAACTGGATTTCCTGTTGGTGTACCTAAGCCTGTTGTAAATAAAATCAAAGTAGCACCCGATCCTGCTTTACCAGTCGTTGCTTCTACATCATTTCCAGGAGTACATACTAAATGCAACCCGGGTTTAACAGCAGGTTCAGTATAATCTAGTACATCAACAATTGGTGCATTACCTCCTTTTTTTGCCGCTCCTGCCGATTTAATCGCATCCGTAATTAAACCGTCTTTAATATTTCCTGGCGATGGATTCATATGAAAACCTGATCCCGCTTTTAAAGCCGAATCACTATAGGCAGTCATTAATTGAATGAATTTTTTAGCAGCAGTTGGTTCAATTGTCCTGGTAATTAATTCTTGCTCTACGCCACAAAGTTCAGGAAATTCGGCAAGTAATACTTGTCCTCCCAAGGCTACTACTAAATCAGCACAATAACCTACCGCAGGATTAGCAGATATACCACTAAAGCCGTCACTACCTCCACACTTTACCCCTAAACAAAATTTACTTAAGGGCGCTGGTGCTCTTTTTAATTTATTCGCATCTACCAATCCTTTGAATGTAGCCTGAATAGCATCCGCTAATAATTCAGGTTCACTTTTAGATTGTTGTTGTTCGAAAATAAATAAAGGCTTGTTGAAATTTGGATTTCTTGCTTTAATGTCATTTTCAAAATCAGACAATTGCAAATTTTGACAACCTAAACTTAAAACAGTAATACCCGCTACATTTGGATGATCAGCATAGGCCGCAAGTAATTTACTTAATACAGCAGCGTCTTGCCTAATTCCTCCACAACCGCCTTGATGATTTAAAAATTTAATGCCATCAATATTTTCAAAAACACGATTTTGTTTTTCTGTTGCCGATAAATCAATTGGAAGAGAAATATCTTTCCCCTCCTGGTAAGCGTCTAATAATTGACGCGTGTAGTTTTTATACTTGTTTGATACCGCATATCCTAACTCATTATGCAAGGCTTCTTTAATCACATCTAAATTTCGATTCTCACAAAAAACAGTAGGTACAAACAACCAGTAATTGGCAGTTCCTACACGTCCATCCGCTCGGTGATACCCATTAAAAGTTCGACCAGCATAAGCACTCACATCAGGTGCTTGCCAGCTATAATTATAAGGTTGGAATGTATAAGGTTCCGCTGCATGGTGTAAATTTTCAGTTGACATGCGGGTTCCTGCCGCTACGTCCATGGTTAACTTTCCCACCAATACCCCGTACATAAAAATGGCATCCCCTTTTTTGAAATCAGTAGGATAAATTTTATGTTTAGCAGCAATATCTTCTAAAACAGTTACTTGCTCATCTCCAATAGCAACTTGTGTACCCTTCGCAATGTTTTGTAAGGCTACCCAAACATTATCTTTTGGATTAATTTTTAAAACGTTCTTTTTCATATTCCCAATATAGTTTTCATGCCGTCTGAATGAATCTTCAATTTCCATGCTTCCACTTTTTCAATAAATTGAGCGTTGGCACAAAAATCAGCTGTGTTAATTTGTCTATTATGTTCCTTATTCATGTACAATGCAAATGCTGCAAATCCTAAACTCATTCTCTCAGAAGTTGCATTTGAAATGGTTGCAAATTTTTCCATTAAAAATTGATTGCGCATTTTCATTTTTTCTTCAAAATTCAACGCTATACTTATCCATTTGTGCTCTATAAAAGGATTGGCGAAACGCTCTAACACACTTTTTGCAAAATTGCTTGCGTCCTCGGCACTAATATTTCCACCCACAACACATGGAGCGATTTCTTCTAAAGCCAAGCTCGTAATAAAGGTGTTGAACGCTTTATTTTCCATCGCTTGAATGACTGTTTCAAAACCTGCCATGATAGCTACTGCAGTACAAAAAGTATGTGTGCCATTTAACAGCCTTAATTTTAATTCTCTAAACTTAACAATGGCTGGAGCCACGACCACTCTTTCATCAATCGTAGTAAATGAAATTTTAGCAATAGTGGAAGGTTTATTGGATTCAATAGCCCATAATGCAAAAGGCTCGCTGCTAATTAATAACTTATCTTCATAACCCAAGTTTTCTTGCAACTCTTGGGTTTCTTTTTCATTTAATTTTCCTGGCACAATTCTATCCACCAAAGTGTTGCAAAACTCATTGGCTTCATCCAACCAATTGGTAAATGCTTGAGGCAATTGATGAATTTGAATGAGCTCTTTTATTATTGACTTTAATAAAATGGCATTATCTGGAATAAGCTCTGTAGGTAAAATTACCCATCCTTTTGATGGGTCACCATTAAAGTGATTGTACCTAGCATATAATAACGCCAATAATTTTGCTGGAAAAGAATTAGGTGCTTCTGGTCCTAGGCTGTCTTCCTTATCTAATATTAAGCCCGCTTCCGTTGTATTCGAAATAATAACTTCTATATTTTCGGAAATGGCTAATTCTAATAAAGTACTCCAGGAAGCTTTTGCCTCAATTACCCTGCTAATGGAAGTATTGATAAACGAATCATTTACTAAACTCCCTTTATATACTCCTCTTGTACAATGGGTAAATAAATTATCCTGAGCAGTAAACTCACCCACACCTCCTTGTGCTGTTGATTTAACAATGACAACGCTACCATTAAATACCCCCTGTTCATTTGCTTTGTGAATGAAAAAATCAGGTAGGCCCCTAAGCAATACACCGGTTCCGAATTGTAATACTTTTTCAGGCAATGACTTATAAATGCCTTTTTCTACTGCAATGTTTTTATTTAATAACAACTTACTCATTTTATACTTCTATAATTATTTTAATAACCAATTAACTAATTCTTGGGCAGCTTGAAAGTTTTGATACTGCTTTGGCAACTTTCTTCCATCTATATATTCATTATATAGCCATGGATCTCCTACTATGATTACTTTGCCTTTTCCCATATTTGCTTTTGCAATCACGGGCACTGTTCCATTAGTTGCAATAGTTACTGCAGGCGCTTTAACTTGCAAAGCACTTACTTCTTTTAAATGCATTTTAATATTTTCTGAAAAAACACCATTACCCTTTTCGGCAAATACATTCCCCATTTCAAAAGCATTATTTTTTACCATATTTACTGATTGATTGGTTGCTGTTACGCCAAATTTTTCAAGTAAAATATTCATGTGTTCTAAATCAGAATTGGAACTGTCATTTGTCATGACTAACAAAGTACCACCTTGATTTACCCAAGATGCGATTACGCTAGCATCCTTATCATTCATGTAGTTTGGATTTGGATTGTCTTTTACATGATCCGCATCAATGATGATATATACCTGTGTATTTTTTAAATTAGCTGCAGTCGGAGCCGATGTTAATGTCCTTAATTTGGCGCCTCTATCAATAAATTGTTGTCCTAAGCAAGCGTTGCCACTATTTCCAACTTCTTCCCAAGTATAATGCCAACGATAATCATTTCCATTAGCATCTTTTTTAAATTCATTATTATAATAGGCATCAAGGGTTACAATTGGGCTTGCTTTAACATTTAATTTTTCATTCGTGAAAGCTTGAACAGCAAATTGTAATAGTGCACCTATTCCTTTTGGATCATTCACCACAATAGGTTCTTTGAAATAATAATCCAAACTACCATCTCGATATGGATTACCTCCTAAACCTGAAACAGAAACCGTATTATTTAATGCAATTTCGCCATTATTATCTTTCACACTTAATGCAACTAAACCTGTAAATGCTTTTTGCGCATTTTGTAAATATGCACTATTCAAATAACCATTTTTTACAGCCTTAAATAGCACCCTGCCAATCATTGCAGAAGCCGATGATTCGAAATAATTTCGAGGATCATTAGGTGCGTCGATGATATCATACCATAAGCCATTGCTGTTTTGCACTTTCACTATCGCAGTAGCGTATCTATTTAAAATTTGGATTAAAGTATCTCTACCTGGATGATTTACTGGATAATAATCCAACGCATCCACTAAAGCCATACCATACCAGCCCATGGCCCTGCCCCAAATATGAGGTGACTTACCTGTTTCAGGATCCGCCCACTTTTGTACTTTTTTTGCATCCCATGCATGAAACAATAAACCGGTTTTTGCATCTCTAGTATACGTTTCAGCTAACACAAATTGTCTTGTTATTTCATCATATAAACTTGTATCATGAAATACGCTTGCAAACTGCGCATAAAAAGCAGCACCCATATACAAACCATCTAGCCACATTTGATGCGGGTAAATATTTTTATGCCATAAACCCCCGTACTCATTTCGTGGTTGCAACTTCCACTGATTTTGCATTTGATCCAATGCTTTCTTATACTTTTCTTTTCCTGTTATTTGAAATAAAGTCAATAGAAGTTTGCCATTATTTAAATGATCAATATTATACTCGTCAGGTTTGTAATCATAAACCGTTCCATCTTCTCTTACATAATAATCCATACTGTGTTGGATGTATTTAAAATATTGAGGGTCGCCTGTTGCATACCATAACTCTTCGATACCTTTTAAAATAACCCCTTGATCATAACTCCATCTTGCTCTAGCTCCAGGGGCAGGTTTAACCGCAAAGGAGTCAGGCCAAATTTGCATTACCGTAGCGGCAATTTTTTCAGCCAAGCTTGTAGAAACAGTTGGAATTAATTTTTTTAATTGAACGGT
>JBDKFR010000028.1:0-2595 GCA_039798645.1 Bacteroidota bacterium | reverse complement strand
CAAGTGCAGCATTTTCCATGATTGCTTTTTCCCATCCTTTATTAGCAATGGCAATGGCATAAGGCAATGTTGCTTGCGTTAATGCACGTGTACTTGTTTGCGGAACAGCACCTGGCATATTCGCAACACAATAGTGTGTGATATTATCAATCGTGAATACAGGATTTTCGTGTGTTGTTGGTTTACATGTTTCAATACAACCACCTTGGTCAACAGCAACGTCAACAATCACTGAACCTGCTTCCATTAATTTTAAATCTTCTTTCTTCACTAAATGCGGTGCTTTCGCTCCGTGTAATAAAACAGCTCCAATTAATAAATCGGTTGTTGGTAATTTTTCTTTAATAGCTAATATGGTTGAATATTGTGTCACCACATTTGCAGGCATGACATCACTTAAATATCTTAAACGTGCTAAATTAGTATCCATTAAAGTTACATTTGCGCCTAATCCTGCAGCCATTTTAGCTGCTTGTGTTCCTACAATACCACCTCCAATTACGAGTACTTCAGCAGGTTTCACACCTGGTACACCACCTAATAATTTTCCTTTCCCACCAAAAGGTTTGCCTAAATAATAGGCCCCTACATTAATAGCCATTCTTCCTGCAACCTCCGACATAGGCACTAACAATGGTAAGGATCCATCTGCTAATTCTACTGTTTCATAGGCAATACAAACGGCCTGTGTTTTCATCATTGCTTCCGTCAATTCTTTTGAAGCTGCAAAGTGGAAATAGGTGAATAATATTTGTCCTGCTTTTATTAATGGGAACTCGGCAGCTAAAGGCTCTTTTACTTTTACAATCATCTCCGCTATTTCATAAACCTCTTTCGCAGTATTTAATATACTTGCCCCAACTGCTTTATAAGCCTCATCAGTAAAACCAGAGCCAATACCGGCATTGGTTTCAATGAATACTTGATGACCCTGTCTCACTAAAGCATCCACACCTTCAGGCGTTAAACCTACTCTGTACTCTTGAATTTTAATTTCTTTTGGGCAACCGATAATCATAATTGGTAGTTTTATTACTGCGTAAAGTTCAGTTAAAAGAAAATATTTTTAATTAATTTAATAAATACAGTAAAAAATACTTCTAAATTAATTTATTATAGAAATATGCAGTATTTTTAGCTTGCTTTTGGCTGTTTTTCAGAAATATTTACGTTCAAAAAAATATAGCAATGAATCTAGATCCTATCGACTTATCTATTTTGCGTATCCTTCAAAAAAATGCATTAGCTACTTTAAAGGATATTAGTGCTGAAATTAACTTATCCGTTAGCCCAACGCATGACCGCATTAAAAGATTGGAGGCTGATGGCGTCATAGCGAATTATGTTGCCTTAATTAATCGTAAGAAAATTGAATTAGGCATGGTGGTATTTTGTCATGTTACTTTAGATAAACAAACAAAAAATAACTTTGCCGAATTTGAGCAAATCATTTTACAATTTGATGAAATAATTTCTTGTAGCTTGGTGTCGGGTAGCTTTGATTATTATTTAAAAGTAGTCACCAAAGATGTAGAAACTTATAATAAATTTTACCAGGAAAAATTAGCAGTGCTTCCAATGGTTGCACATATTAATAGCTTATTTGTAATGGATGAAATTAAAACAACAACTGCATTGCCACTTTAATTATTAATCGCTATTTATTTCGCGACATTAAATAATAAAATCTTCTTTTAAAAAATAGTTTATGTATAATATTCCCTATTTCAAAGCAAGCAATCATCAAGAAGTTATTGACTTTATGCAGGCCAATCCATTTGTTACCATTTGTGGCGTGGATGCAAATGGTCTACCTGTAGCAACACATATTCCAGTGCTCATAAAAATAGAAAACGATTTGGTTACCATTAGCGGCCATATGATGCGCAAGCAGGATCATTCAAACGCTTTTGAAATTAATAAAAATGTGTTGGTCATTTTTTCAGCACCTTCTGCTTTTGTAAGTGCAAGTTGGTATACCACAAAAAATATGGGAAGCACTTGGAATTATCAAACAGTTCATGCACGAGGCATACTGGAAATTAAGGATGAAACCCATTTGCGCCAGTTACTTACGGATTTGACTTTGCATTTTGAAAAAGATGCAGACTCGCCAACACAGGTTAAAAATTTATCGGAGGAATATATGCAGCAAAACATGAAAGCTATATACTCATTTGATTTGGTGGTAACGGACTTACAACATGTTTTTAAGTTAAGCCAAAACAGAGACGAGGCTTCACATGCCAATATTGTAAATGAACTTAGTAAAGGAGCACCTGCTTGTAAGCATATGGTTGAGGCTATGTCTAAGAAAAAATAATTAATTAATCATAAAGACAATCGAAATAATAAAATGAACAAACTGGGTAATAATTATTTTTCCGTTGGCTCGATCAGGTCCCACAAGTTTCCATAAATGTCTTTAAATACAGCAACAGTTCCATAATCTTCAACGTGAGGAGGAATGGTAAACTCAACACCTTTGGAAGTATAGTTTTCAAAATCTCTATAAAAGTTGTCAGTGTATAAAAATAAAAATACACGACCGCCCGTTTGATAACCAATAAATTTTTCTTGTTCGGGGGTAGCTGC
>JBDKFR010000027.1:0-11649 GCA_039798645.1 Bacteroidota bacterium | reverse complement strand
ATTAGTGCATTCTTCTTACCAGCATAAATATTGGTGCCAACTATCTCGGGCATTTGCTGATAATCTGATTTACTATTTCTACCAACAATAGTTACATCGGGCAATCTTTTCCACTGAAGGGTATCTATTATTGTTGTTTGTGCGGAAGTTCTAAATATAGCGATACAAATAAATGCAAATAGGATATAAACTCTTCTCATTGATTCAATTCTTGAGCCGCAAAACTCGTAGCTTACAAAAAGAGAAATTTTTGAAAAAGGGAAAAGCGATTTATGGATTTGGGAAAAAAAAGAGGGTCAGATATTGCACCTAACCCTCTTTTGTATTTTTCAAAAAAATTAGATAAACAGTAAGGCATCTCCGTACGAGAAAAATCTGTACTTATCTTTAATCGCTTTTTTATATGCTTCCATGGCTAATTCATAACCAGCAAAAGCGCAAGTCATAATTAATAAACTTGTTTTTGGTAAGTGGAAGTTAGTTACTAAACTATCAGCAATATTAAAATTGTAAGGAGGGTGGATGAAATGGTTTGTCCAACCTTCAGCTGGTTTTAATAAACGTTGTGCAGTAACGCTGCTTTCCATAGCACGCATTGCAGTAGTGCCAATAGAACATACACGACGGCCATTTTCTTTAGCGGTATTAATAATGCGACATGCATCATCATCTATTTTAAAATATTCAGCGTCCATTTTATGCTTACTTAAATCTTCCACTTCAATCGGACGGAAAGTACTTAAGCCAGTATGTAAGGTAACTTCTGCAAAACGGATACCAATAATTTCGGCGCGCTTAATTAATTCTTTACTAAAGTGTAAGCCAGCAGTAGGAGCAGCAACAGCACCTTCATGCTTAGCATATACTGTTTGGTATCTGTCTTTATCTTCTTCGTCTGGTTTTCGCTTAATGTATTTAGGTAATGGAGTTTCGCCTAAAAATTCCAACATTTTTTTAAAACCTTCATCGTCACCTTCCCATAAAAAACGAATGGTACGGCCACGGCTAGTGGTATTGTCAATTACTTCAGCTACTAATTCTTCATTCTCGCCAAAATACAATTTGTTTCCTACACGAATTTTTCTTGCGGGATCAACGATAACATCCCATAAACGGTTTGGCTTATTTAATTCTCTCAATAAGAAAACTTCAATTTTAGCGCCTGTTTTTTCTTTACGGCCATACATTCTTGCAGGGAATACTTTTGTGTTGTTCACTACAAAAACATCTTTGTCATCATAATACTCTAATAAGTCCGAGAAATTTCTGTTCTCCATGTGACCATTTTGACGGTTAACAACCATCAATCTGCTGTCTTCTCTACGCTTAGTTGGATACTGTGCGATCAGGTTTAATGGAAGATCGTACCTGAATTGTGAAAGTTTCATTTGTGTCTATTTTTTTGGTGATAGCCACATTAAGTTTACTACAGCCTTACGGGGCAGTTCGCTTCATGTTACGGCATGAAAATTATGGAGGCAAATGTACAACTTTAGCAGTAATTTTGTGTTACAAGTATTTAACCTAAAATTCAACATTTTATGCAAAAAATAGTATGTTTGCAAACAATTGTTAGTTTAAGGATTTCTTGGTCTAAAAACAATTAATTATGCTTAGAGCGAAATGGTGGAAAGTATTGTCTTTTGTATTATTACTATACACCTGTACCTATGGTTTTTTAGTTAAAATTCCCAAGTTGGATGACCGAATGAAGGAGTCTATTCGAAATTTTTTCTTCCATGTTCCTATGTGGTTTGGGATGATGATTTTATTGTTTGTTTCTTTAGTTTATGCTGTTAAATATTTGCGTTCTGGAAATATCATTCACGACGTTTATTCATATGCATTTGCTTCCATGGGTTTGGTTTTTGGAACATTAGGAATTATTACCGGCGCTTTTTGGGCAAATTATCAGTGGGGAAGTCCATGGGTGGGTGATCCAAAACAAAACGGAGCTGCCATTGCTTTGCTCATATATTTTGCCTATTTCGTTTTACGTGGAAGTTTAATTGACATGGAAAAGCGCGCAAGATTATCGGCTGTTTATAATATTTTTTCATTTTTCATGTTGTTCCCAACACTTTGGATTTTGCCAAGATTAACAGAATCACTTCATCCAGGAGGACAGGGTAGCGAAGGAAATCCAGGAATGAATGGAAAAGATATGACAGCTAATATGCGCACCGTATTTTATCCAGCAGTGATTGGTTGGACCTTGTTAGGTGTTTGGATAAGCACATTAAAAATTCGCTTAGAATTAATGCAACTGAAAAAAGAAGGTCTTTTATAATCAAACAATTTTATTCAAAATAATCATATTTATATGTTCAATTTATTACAAACACAGGCGGCTAACAATGAAAGCATCATGGTACAAGATGGAAAAATATTCTTAGTGATGACCATTGTTTCTATCATTTTGATTGGCTTATTTATTTACGTTTCAAGTATTGATAGAAAAATAACGCAATTAGAGAAAAAATAATTATTCATTTAAATACGAAGTATATGTCAACAGAAAAAGATTATAGTTTTTTTCAAAGTGTGGAAAGAAGTTTTGATAAAGCATCAAAATTTACAAAATGGGAAAATGGTATATTAGAACAAATCAAAGCATGTAACAGTGTATACAGTATGCGTTTCCCAGTTAAAATGGACGATGGACGCATTGAAGTAATTGAAGCATATCGTGTTCAGCATTCACAACATAAATCTCCTTGTAAAGGTGGTATTCGTTTTAGTATGGCGGTAAATCAAGACGAGGTGATGGCATTGGCAGCTTTGATGACATACAAATGTGCTATTGTTAATGTGCCTTTTGGTGGTGCTAAAGGGGGTATTAAAATTAGTCCTAGAACTTTAAGTGCATATGAATTAGAAAAGATTACAAGAAGATATACTTCGGAATTAGTGAAGAAAAATTTTATTGGTCCTGGTATTGATGTTCCTGCTCCTGATTATGGAACCGGTGAGCGTGAAATGGCATGGATTGTTGATACTTATCAGTCTTTAAAGCCGGGTGAAATTGATGCCGCAGGTTGTGTTACCGGTAAGCCTATTTCATTAGGTGGTGTAAGAGGTCGTAAGGAAGCTACAGGATTGGGCGTATTTTACGGTGTTAGAGAAGTATGTTTAATGCCTGATGTGATGGCTAAAGTTGGATTGACTGTTGGCATTGAAAATAAAAATGTGGTTGTACAAGGATTAGGTAATGTGGGTTATTACACTGCCAAGTTTTTTAGAGAACATGGTGCTAAAGTAGTTGCCATTGCTGAATATGAAGGAGCTATTTATTGTAAAGAAGGATTAAATGAGGAGGCCGTATTTCAACATCGTAAAGCAACAGGGAGTATTTTAAATTTTCCTGGTGCAACGAATATTGAAAAAAGCAGTGATGCATTAGAAATGGAATGTGATATTTTAATTCCAGCTGCACTTGAAAATGTTATTGATGGTAACAATGCGCCTCGCATTAAAGCAAAAATTATTGGAGAAGCTGCGAATGGACCATTGACACCTGAAGCTGATGATATTTTTGCAAAAAAAGGAATCTTAGTTATTCCAGATATGTATCTAAACGCGGGTGGGGTAACAGTTTCCTATTTTGAATGGTTAAAAAACTTAAGTCACGTTCGTTATGGACGTTTAGAAAAAAGATTTACGGAAAATGCCAACATGCAAATTTTAAAACAAATTGAAGACTTAACTGGCAAACAAGTAACTACAACCGAAAAATTAATGATTGCACATGGTCCAGATGAAATTGATTTAGTGCATAGCGGATTAGAAGAAACAATGATTACTGCAACAAAGGAAATTATGGAAATTTGGAAAGAAAATCCTTCCATACCTGATATGAGAACAGCGGCATATGTTTGTGCGATTAATAAAGTGGGAACTTCTTATGCTGAATTAGGTATTTTCCCATAATAGGAAATATTTTAAAGGGTAGGTTAAACGTAGGCTAGCCTTACTTATAAATAAGCGGGGAAATTTTGCAGTGCATGCAGTTTCCCCGTTACTATTTGTGCGCCAACCGTTTCATGGCCATTGCTAGCTATTAAATATTCAGCATTCAATACTTGCTGATATTGGTAAAGTTGAGAGATGGTTTTATCAGAAATGGGAGTATTGGCTTCTTTACATTCTATAATCATCCATGGTTTATCTTCTTTATATATTAGTATGTCAAATCTTTTTGTGAGTTCGCCTAATTGAATTGATTTTTCAATCGCGATAAGGGCTGCAGGATAATGACATACTTGACTTAGGTATTGTAATATATTTTGACGTACCCATTCCTCGGGGGTAAGCGCCACCCATTTTTTTCTAAAAGGATCGAATATTTGATCCTTTGCAATGTCCCCAAAACTGCCTCCCTCATTTGGGCGAATCTTAAAGGGATATTTTGGGTAGTTTATTTCCATCATTTAAAAGTCCAATAAAATTTGTAATTTTAATTGTAACCTATGCTAAAGATAAGTAGAGATTTGATATAGGTTTTAAAAAATGATTATGAAAACAAAAGAAGAAATTGTAAATAACTGGTTACCTAGATATACGGGTGCAAGTTTGGATCAATTTGGGAAATATATATTATTAACCAACTTTAGCAACTATGTAAATATGTTCGCGAGTTGGAATGGTGTGGAGGTAATTGGAAAAGATAGACCCATGCAATGTGCAACAGCTGATGGAATCACCATTATTAATTTTGGTATGGGAAGTCCAGGAGCTGCCACTATTATGGATTTATTGACTGCAATTCAACCTGAAGCCGTTTTATTTTTGGGAAAGTGCGGTGGTCTGAAAAAAAGAAATACGATTGGTGATTTAATTTTGCCAATTGCAGCTATCAGAGGAGAGGGTACATCCAATGACTACTTCCCAGCGGAAGTGCCTGCTTTACCGGCTTTCGCCTTACAAAAAGCAATATCAACAACCATTAGAGATAACAACGTTGATTATTGGACAGGTACAGTTTACACAACTAATAGACGAGTTTGGGAACACGATGATGATTTTAAAGAATACTTAACCAAGCTTCGCGCTTATGCCATTGACATGGAAACAGCTACCATATTCACAGTAGGTTTTTACAATAAAATTCCTACGGGAGCATTATTGTTAGTGAGTGATTCACCAATGATACCTGAAGGAGTAAAAACTGAAGCGAGTGATAGTAAAGTAACCGCACAATTTGTAGAACGACATTTAAAAATAGGAGTGGACTCTTTAAAGCAATTAATCAATAACGGACAGACAGTTCGCCACCTTCAGTTTTAATAATTTATAAGAAAATTTAATCTTTCCAAAGGAACGGAAAAAGGATGTAGGCAAGTGCAATAATCATAATGTCAAATCCAACAAGCATTCCAACTAAATTAATTAGACCATTTTGAACAACATCGGCAAAAGCGATATTGGCGATACGCATTAATAAAAGAATTTGAGGTATAATCAAAGGAAAGCCAAGAATAGCCATAATAGCGGATGGTTGTTGTGCTTTAGCTGCAATGGCCGCAAGGAAGCTAAATACAAGGCTTAGGCTTATACCACCTAAGCAACTAATTCCAAAAAACAAAAGGCTATGTTGTAATGGGTTGCCTAATAATAAAGTGAAAAGCAGTAAGCTTAATCCACTCATCAACACCATTAAAATACTATTGTAAATAAGTTTAGATAAAATAAAATGTATCGGGCTTGCAATGGTATAAAAATATAGCATTCGTCCGCGTCCTTCTTGTAAAAAACTTCTTGCTACAGCATTAATGCATATAAATAATAAAATCACCCAAAATAAGCCATTCCAAACCCTGTCATCAGGTTGCCCCATGGTTAAATAAATAACAAATGTAGTAGAGGCGATATATAAAAGAATACCAAAAAAAGTATACTGTTGGCGAAATTCCAAAAGCATATCTTTTTTCAAGAGCGTAAATATATTTTTTACTTGCTCGCACATATTCTGCATCTTGGTTCGTAATTATTTTTTTCACCTAACACAACTGTGCCATCTTCCTCGCTCGTACGATAGGAGATATTTGCGAGGTGGCCACATTGTACACAAATGGCATGTAGTTTGGTAATGAAATCACCAATTGAAAGTAATTGAGGCATTGGCCCAAATGGTTTACCCAAGTAGTCCATATCTAAACCTGCTACAATTACTCTTTTACCTTGCATGGCTAATTGTTCTGCTACACGAATCACATCCTCGTCAAAAAATTGAGCTTCATCTATGCCAACCACATCAGCATTTTCAGCAAGTAATAATATTTTGCTTGAATGGTCAACTGGTGTTGAATGTATTGAATTCGCATCGTGACTAACTACTTTATTTTGATCGTATCTTGTATCAATAGCTGGTTTGAATATTTCCACATTTAAATTGGCGATTTTCGCACGTTTTAAGCGTCTAATTAATTCCTCGGTTTTCCCGCTAAACATACTGCCACAGATGACTTCAATAAATCCTCTTTTTTCGCCTCTTATATTTTGTTCAATAAACATTTGCTTTCTTAATTATATTTTCAGATTAATTCGTACAAAAGTAAACAATACTTACTTAAGGCTTGTCTAATTGTATATCAATTTCTTTCATTGTTTTTTTGGTAGCTCCTGTATTGCTTACAATATAATTGCTTGCATTATTGCTAACTTGCTCATAACGGCCAGCGGTATTTAGTAATTCATTTAAATGCATCACTAACTCAGCCTCATTTTTTATATGGTAGCCTCCATTATTTTTTCTGAGCCCAATGGCCTCTTTATACTTAATGTCATTGTGCCCCCAAATAACAGGAATGCCAAAGGCGGCAGGCTCTAATACATTATGAACACCGTCTTTCCCAAATCCTCCGCCAACATAACTTATATAAGCATATTGATATAAGGTCCTTAGTAATCCAATTTTATCCACTATCAATACAATTGGTTTTGTATGTTTTATTCCGTTTTGTAACAATTCGGTAAGCGTAATGGCATTTGTAAATATTTTCTTACTTGAAGCAATACTTTTTTCATCAACATGATGTGGTACGATGATCCAGTTAAATTGAGTAAAGTGTGCAGTGGTCTTAAATAAAATAATTTCATCTTCCTTCCATGTACTACCTGCAATAATATTTTTATGACTACTCAATAACTGCATCCAATCAATTGAATTCAATTCCTTTGATGTTTGAAATACCCTGTCAAATCGAGTGTCACCGCTTATAAACAGTCTGGTTTTTTTAACATTGGGCGCCACTAATTCATACATTTCTTCATCTTGTACTAGGATGCTTGAAAATAGCGAAAGCATTTTTTTATAAAATCCACCATACCATTTAAAAAATATTTGATTAGGTCTAAATATGGCAGATGCTAATATGATGGGAATTTGTCGATTTCTTGCTTCTGTTAAATAGTAAAACCAAAACTCATATTTTATAAATACAATTAATTTGGGGTTTACAGTATTCATAAACCTAACTGCATTTTCGGGGCTATCAAATGGGAGGTAAGTAACAGCATCAACAGAAGGATCATTTTTTCGATGTAAATAGCCGGAAGGTGAAAAAAAAGTCACCCATATTTTATATTGAGGATGTTTTAATTTGAGGGCTTCGATGATCGGTAATCCTTGTTCAAATTCGCCAAAAGAGGCTGCATGAAACCAAACGATTTGAAAACCGGATAGTTGTTTTTGTTTTTCCTCTATTTCAGCCCAAACCCCATTTTGTCCAATAGTCCATTGTTTGGCTTTTTGGTTAAATAAGCCAAGCCATTTAGCTACTTTAGGATATGTAAATAAGAATAGTTTATACAATAACATGGAAAGGGGGTTCTGAGGGCAAAAATCAGTCTTTTTATTGTAATTTTGCTAAAATTTATAGGATGCGAAAAATTCAGATGGTTGACACCAAAACGCAGTATTTAGCCATTAAGGATCAAGTTGATGCTGCCATACATGATGTTTTGGATTCAGCTGCCTATATTAATGGAAAAGCTGTTAAGGATTTTTCACAGCATTTAGGCAATTATTTAGGGGTGGAGTACGTAATTCCATGTGCAAATGGTACGGATGCTTTGCAAATTGCTATGATGGCTTTAAACCTACAACCAGGTGACGAAGTAATTACGCCATCATTTACTTATATCGCGACAACAGAGGTAGTTGCATTGTTAAAATTAACACCTGTTTTTGTAGACGTTGATCCAGTCACTTATTGTATGGATATTGAAAGTTTGAAAAAAGCAATAACGCCAAAAACAAAAGCAATTGTTCCAGTACATTTATATGGACAAGCCGCACCTATGGAGCAAATAATGGCAATCGCAAAGCAACATAATATTTATGTCATTGAGGATAATGCACAAGCCATAGGGTGTGATTATACATTCTCGGATGGCACTCAAAAGAAAACCGGTACGATTGGACATATTGGTGCAACCTCATTTTATCCAAGTAAAAATTTAGGTGCATTTGGAGACGGTGGTGCATTGTTCACCAATGACAAAGCATTAGCAGATAAAATGGCGATGATTGCAAATCATGGTCAATCAGAAAGATACTATCATGATGTTGTGGGATGTAATTCAAGATTAGATTCCATACAAGCAGCTATATTAAATATTAAGTTGACACATTTGAATGCTTATAATAAAGCAAGGCAAGCAGTTGCAAAATATTATTCGGATTCATTTTCGAAAATCGAGCAAATTGTAACACCGGCGACTGCTGAATATACTACACATGTATTTCATCAATACACCATGCAGTTAAAAGGTGTTGATAGGGATAAATTTATTGCACATTTAGCAGCTAAGGATATTCCATGTATGATTTATTATCCAGTACCAGGTCATTTACAAAAAATGTTTGGTGGACAAAATAATAATCAATTGGATTTGCCAGTTACAAACGCATTAACGCCATGTGTATGTTCTTTACCCATTCATACTGAAATGGATTCAGAGCAGTTGGCATATATTGTCGAAGGAGTTACTTCTTTTTTTAATTCATAATATTTACAAATGAGAATAGCAGTTGTAGGTACAGGATATGTTGGATTGGTTACAGGCACTTGTTTCGCGGAGACAGGTAACAAGGTTACTTGTGTAGATATTGATAAAGCGAAGGTTGACAAACTAAGTGCAGGACAAATCACTATATACGAGCCAGGACTTGAAAAGATTTTTTTAAGAAATATCAAGGAGGAGCGTTTAAAGTTTTCGACACAATTAGAGGAAGCGATAGTAGATGCTCAAATTATATTTTTAGCATTACCAACACCTCCTGGTGCCGATGGAAGTGCTGACTTAAAATATGTATTAGGCGTAGCAGATCATTTAGGTAAAATATTAAAAGAGTATAAAGTTATTGTTAATAAAAGTACTGTTCCAGTAGGTACTGCTGATAAGGTTAAAGCAGCGATTGCAAAAAATTATCAAGGTGAATTTGATGTGGTGAGTAATCCAGAGTTTTTAAGAGAGGGTGTGGCGGTAGATGATTTTATGAAACCGGACCGTGTGGTGGTGGGTACAAAATCGGACAGAGCAAAAAAATTAATGAGTGAATTATACGCGCCATTTGTAAGACAAGGTAATCCTGTCATATTTATGGATGAGCGTAGTTCGGAGTTAACGAAATATGCAGCGAATAGTTTTCTTGCGACAAAAATATCCTTCATGAACGAGGTTGCACAATTATGTGAGCGCATGGGAGCTGATGTGGACATGGTGCGCAGAGGCATTGGAAGCGATGACAGAATAGGGAAGCGTTTTTTATTCCCAGGAATTGGTTATGGGGGAAGTTGTTTTCCAAAGGATGTGCAGGCTTTAATCATGTCATCGGATGAAGTGAATTATGAATTTGAGATTTTAAAAGCAGTTGAAAAAGTAAATGCAAATCAAAAGTTACATTTAGTGGATAAGGTTAAGAAGTATTACAACAATAATTTGCAGGGTAAACACTTTGCATTGTGGGGACTTGCTTTTAAGCCTAACACGGATGATATTAGAGAAGCACCAGCATTGAGTATCATTGATGCATTGACTGAAGCGGGTGCAACTTTAACATCATTTGATCCAGAGGCGATGCCAAATGTGAAGGAAAAAATTGGAGATAAAATCAAATATGCATCCAATCAATACCAAGCCTTAGAAGGTGCTGATGCATTATTGATAGCAACAGAGTGGAGTGAGTTTAGGACTCCTGATTTTGAAAGAATGGAGCAGTTGATGGCAAAAAATAAAATCATTTTTGATGGTCGTAATTTATTTGATGTATCAAAAATGAATGAATTAGGTTATCATTATGAAAGTATTGGAAGAGCGGATACTGAAATTTAATCCAGCTATTAAATACTTTATAAACAAACAATAGAATGAGTCAAAAAAGAATATTAATTACAGGAGCTGCCGGATTTTTAGGATCGCATTTAAGTGATCGCTTTATAAAGGAAGGCTACTATGTAATTGCGATGGATAATTTAATTACTGGTGACTTGCAAAATATTGAGCATTTAAGAACTAACCCCAATTTTGAATTTATACTTCATGATGTTACCGAGTATATAAATATTGAGGGGTCGCTTGATTACATTTTGCATTTTGCATCACCAGCTAGCCCCATTGACTATTTAAAAATCCCTATTCAAACCTTGAAAGTAGGTGCAATGGGTACACATAATTGTTTGGGATTGGCTAAAGCAAAAGGAGCGAGAATATTGGTGGCAAGTACAAGTGAGGTATACGGAGATCCATTAGTGCATCCACAAACTGAGGAGTATTGGGGTAATGTAAATCCAGTAGGTCCAAGAGGTGTGTATGATGAAGCAAAACGATATATGGAATCCATTACAATGGCATATCATACATTCCATCATGTAGAAACAAGAATCATTCGCATATTTAATACTTATGGACCAAGAATGCGTCTTAATGATGGAAGAGCATTGCCTGCATTTATAGGACAAGCATTAAGGGGAGAGGACATGACGGTGTTTGGTGATGGTTCTCAAACAAGGAGTTTTTGTTATGTTGATGATTTAGTAGAAGGTATTTACAGATTATTATTAAGTGATTATGATAAGCCAGTGAATATTGGCAACCCCAATGAAATAAGTTTAAAGGATTTTGCGGAAGAGGTATTGAAGTTAACAGGATCAACTGTAAAAATTATATACAAGGACTTGCCGGTCGACGATCCAAAGCAAAGACAACCAGATATTACCAAGGCAAAAACTATTTTAGGGTGGGAGCCAAAAATTGATCGTGCAGAAGGTTTAAGAAGAACATATGATTACTTCAAAGCCTTGCCTCCAAGTGAATGGACTAAACTTCCAAAAGAATTTACGTCAAAATAGTTCCAACATTTATTTATTTAAACGATTCTTGACCCATGTCAATACAAAAAGTTTTAGTTTCTGGTGCCAATGGACAATTGGGTTGGGAAATAGCACAAGCAGCTAAATTATTTCCCAATTTCGAGTTTGTATTTGTGGATAGAAACGCCATGGATTTATCAAATCCCAATGAATTATTAAGCATTGTGGAATTATTCGCACCTGATGCAATTATCAATACCGCAGCATATACAGCTGTAGATAAAGCTGAAACAGAGAATGAGTTAGCGCATACTATTAACGCCGAAGCAGTAGC
>JBDKFR010000026.1:0-12975 GCA_039798645.1 Bacteroidota bacterium | reverse complement strand
TTTCATTCCTAGCACATTAAATTTTTGGGTAACTGTGCAGTTCATATTGAATTCACCATTGCGTGTGGAATTATTGAATAGTGTAAGTCCAGACTGAACTTCAATACAATTCGCATTACTCTTAAATATAACGCTTGCTGCATTATTTGTCGTGCCAGGAAGCATTCCCATACTACTCATTAAAATGCTTTGCCCTTTTACATTGATAACTATAAATAGTAAACTACATAAAGTAGTTAAAGCATATAGATAAGTTTTTGAAAAAGGGTGCGCCATGATAATTTGATTGATATATATTATTGTTGCGCTGTAAAAAATAAGCGTGTTTTGGTATTGTTTAACTCATAACTTAGTATCATATTTTTGGAACCTATATTTTCGATTTCATAAGTGTAAGCACTTGGATTTCCGCTTAATGTTTTTGCATCTACTTGAATTTGTAATAATGTGCCCATTTTCATAATAGAATAAGTACCCGTTAACCCATCCGAATCTGTTGTTGTTTTATTTTTCAAGTAATTAATGAAATAGGTGGGTTGCCCTAAGTATGTTTTAGTATTGATGATGGAATTTGTCGTTGTTTGTGCATAATCCAAATACCAGGTTTTATTTCCAATTAATTGATAACTCAGGTTAACGTCTACATCCTTAACATCCTTGGAACAAGCCAATGAGCTAAACATTATAATTAGTAGATAAAAGGGTAGCGTTGAAAATAGGTTCTTCATAAATGTTGATTTAAAATAGATCACTTGTTTTAATGATGGTGCCAATTTCAACACTATTCATATTGGTTTGAATAGGCGTTTTTGTGAATGAGCTTAATGCTAATTTATAATGTACGAAAACAGTGTAAAATGAGGGGTTATTAAATTCAATACCACCGTTGCCACTGAAGTAAATTTGTTTGTAATTTTTGTTTATTAAATTATCAGGACTTTGTTCAGATAATCGAATGTTCATACTTGGTCCTAAAACCAAACTAAGTTTATACTTATTCATGTCACCAAAAGGGAATTCTTGTTTATAATAACTTGTTAAACTCATTATCACTAATTGATCATCGGCTTTAAATGGAGTAAAATATTTTAAAAAAGGGGGCAAATTAAGACCATCTAAATATTTGCTTCCTGCTACTACTTTTTCAAGACTTATAGCGTACATCATTTTTTGACTTCGTTTACTATTCCCCTCATACCTTATTCCTATAAAATATCCAGGCTTGTAAAGGTTTTTATTATAATTATTTAAGTCATAAATAAACTTCGAACTATAACTATTAAGCGAAATAGTCTGCTTGCTAAAATTCATTCCTGCAGTTAAATACAGCTTATTTTGAACCAATTTTGAAAAAGTTGATTTGTTTTCAAATTTATTTACTGCGGGAAATTTTGTTTGCGAGAAGGATGGAATATGCGCAATAAAGAGGCATGTCACTAATGAGAAGGGTCGTATATATTTATTCATATGGTATGAGTTGGTGTTAGTCTAGATCGTCCATTTCAATCCATACAAAATACGATGAAAACAAGTATAGGTAAATAGGGCTAATGCCTCAATTATTTCACATGTTTTTATTTACTAAAATGAGTAATGGCCCACTTTAGTAAACTATTATTATCATTTGGAAGGTTTAGCTTTTTTATGATATTATAGCGATGATTTCTTACTGTTTTTTCGGCAATAAATAACAAATCAGCTATTTCTTTACTCTTTTTTTGCTTTGCTATTAAATCCAAAATCTTATATTCTGACAAGCTCAACGACTCAATGAGGCTGTCTTTTTTCATTTTGTCAATTAAAAATTTAAAAGCCATATTAACTGATACCTTAATCTGCTCTTCATTCCAGGGCTTTACGATATAATTAAAGGGATTGGTTAAATCTGCAGATTCAACCATTTTCTGGTCACTAAAAGCAGTAACGTAAATGATTTCTAATTTAGGGAGCATCAATTTTGCTTCAATGGCGAAGTCAATGCCTGTATCACCATTGCCTAAATTGATGTCGCAAATGGCAAGATGTGGCTTATGTTTTTTGGTAGCGTCAATGGCTTCTTTATGATTATGTGCAACGACTACAATATATCCTGCTGACTCTAATATTTCTTGTAAATCAAGCGCAACTATAATTTCGTCTTCAAGTAATAAAATTCTTTTTTCCATAATTATACTTTATTAAATTTTATATGATGTTTAACACCATTTATTTTTTCTAATGTATGTGTTGCTTTCAATTGTAAACACATTAGTTTTATGAGTTTCATCCCCAAGCTATTTTCTTTAGTATTTTCTTGCTTAATACCATTTCCATTATCTTGAACGGTAATTTCTATTTCATTATTGTCACTTTCAATTTTGATTAGAATTGCGCCACTTTCTTTATGCTTAAATGCATATTTAAATGAATTTGAAACGGCTTCATTGACTATTAAGCCTATAGCAACTACTGTTTCAATGGGTAATTTTAAAGTAACATCAATTTCAAATTGAATGGCTATTTTTTGTTTATCTACTTTGTAAATTAAAGCAAGGTGGTTGGCAAGGGTAGTGATATAATTTAGTACTTCCACCATTTCAAAATCACCACTGTTGTATAAATTTTGATGAACCAATGCCATCGTTTGAATTCTATTTTGAATGGCGGATAGGGTTTCAATGGTATCTACGTCTTTATTTCTTCTTTTCTGAAGATTAAGTAGACTATACATGACCTGTAAATTATTTTTTACTCGATGGTGTAGCTCTTTTAATAATATTTCATTGTGATTAAATTGCGCTTCGATTTTATCAGAGTGGGCGTTGATCATAATGTTTTGCGCCTCAATTTTATTCTTTGATTTCGTATTCGCAATACTGTTTAAATAAATGGCAGCACTAACTGTAATGGAAATAATAAGAAAAAACATTAGTATTAATAAAAGTGTTTTTTGTTGATTGTTTTGTTTATTACTATCAATCAAAGATTGTTTACTTTCTAGTAATTCGCTTCTCCTGTTCGCTACTTCTAATTGAACAAGCAATAGTATCGACTGATTTTTTTGTATTTTATTATAAAGCGTATCTCTATAATTATTATAGGAGTGATAAAATATTAATGCCGAGTCTATTTTGTTAATGGCTTTATAATAGTCAGAGCTGGTTAATAAATAACTTAATTGAATAGGTTTTGAAATTTTTTCTGACAATAATTTCCTAGAACTGTCTAAATATATTTTAGCCTCTGATAAATTTTTAAAATGTAAATAGCATTGACTCAATATCAACATTTTTTCAATTTTATTGTCGGTGTTTTCATAACTATGTGAAATATCATACTTAAGAATAGATATTGCGTTTCTGTAATTTCCTTTGCCAATATTGCTTTTTATAATAAGCCCCATGAAACATGCCTCCCAATAAAGTAATTTATCTTTACTATATTGATGTGTATTATTATTAACTATGATAGTGTTTTTTGCAGCGTCAAGCCCCATTTTATAAATGTTTCTGGCACTATCATATTGCTTCATTTGCATGAATAAATCCCCTAGTAAAAAATAATAATGTAATCGATTTGTGGTATAAGCCGGAGGAATTTTTTCAAAGTGAATTAAGTCCTTCTTTGCTGCTTCAAATAGTCCACAATCCTTGTATATTTCCCAGTAATTATTTATGAACCTGTTGCTAATCCTTTCTTTTCTTATCACAATAGCATGTTCGATATCGTTTGTAGATCTATACTCTTCCTCTAATTTGATTAAAACTTCTTTTAGTTGTCTGTTATCTAATTCCCTTTTATGATTATAAATGTTTATTAATAAGGGTAGCCCTTTTTTAAATTTAGTTTCTGAATGATATATGTAACTTAAGGGAATACTCAATTTAAAAGCAAAGTCTAAATCGTTATTTTTTATTGCTTTGAAATATTCACTTTCAAATTTTGCTTCCCAAATTTCGATTTTGAATGGATCAATAATATAATCAGCACTATTATTGACGCTATCCCATAGTTTAATTAAGTTTTCACCACTAGAATGGTTGTATATTTTTATTTGCCCAATAGCATATATATTAATTAAATTAAATAATATTAATATTGTTAATAACCTATATGCTTTTATTCTAATCATTTTGTATTTGTCATGCGCAATGTATCTATAATATCTTGTATAAGTTTTCTTTTAGTCTTATGATAGTTTGTTGAATATTTTTCTTCAAAGCCATTTGATTCAATATAGTAAAGGATTATAGCCGTATTACTCATATATAATTGTTTTGTAAAATGAGGCTTAAGACTCATTGCCCGTTGATGTTAATTAGTGTTTATTTGTTAGTTGGGATTAATAATTCATTTACCCCTTAATAAGCTAAACTATATGTTATCTAAAACCTACATTCAATTCATAAAATACATATCATTTTCCCTTATTTTATTAACTTCTTTCAATTCATTAACAGCTCAAGTCTCTAATACAGGAATTAACTTTCAAGCGGTTGCTAGAGATAAAGAACAAAACGCTGCAAATAATAGAAAAATTTATGTAAAGTGTACAATAGAAAATGGGTTAACGAATCCAATTGTTGTATATGGAGAAAATCATAATGTGAATACGAATGAATTTGGCATCTTCAACTTAACAATAGGTAAAGGTATTCGATTCGTGGGTGCAAAAGACATTTTCGCAATTGATTGGTCGAAAGGTAATTACTTTTTTCATTTAAAAATATCCATCACACCAGTTGCACCTGATTTAAATTGGGACTATAATAAAGAATGGATTGATTTAGGTGCTGTTGAATTTGGAGTTGTTCCTTATGCAATTCAATCCTTATCATCTAATGCTGCAGGGATGGATACGGCTGTTTTAAATGCCAAATTAAATTTAACGGATACCGCTAAAATGTTATTGCCATATCAAAAAGCTATATTTATTGGAGATAGTTTGAAATATATAACTCCCTATCAATTAGCACTAAAAACACTTGATACAAGTAGCTTGTCAAATAGAATTAATCTAAAATTGTCAAAATCTGACACTTTGTATTTATCTAAGAGAGTGGATTCGAAAATTTCAATTGCAGATTCAACAACCTATGTAACGCCTTATCAATTGTCATTACAAAAAATAGAGACATCCAATAATTCCAACAACATTAATCTAAAACTTAATATTTCAGATACTTCATTCATGCTAAATAATAGGTTTGCAAGAGATACTTTTTTCTTATCCAATAGAATCAATTTGAAAGAAGATATTGCAAATAAATCAGTTGATGTTAGTTTGGTTGGTGATTTCAATGATATCAAATACCCATCTGTAAAAGCCATTAAATCATATGTAGACGCTGCTTTAATTGCTGGGGCACCTGATGCAACTTCAGTTAATAAAGGAATTGTAATGTTGAGCGGAGACTTGACTGGAACCGCAACAAGTCCTTTGGTTGCCCTTAATGCCATTTCCACCAATAAAATTCAGGATGCTGCTGTTACAGATGCAAAATTAGCAAATGGTATTAGTTCATCTAAAGTAGGACTTGGTAATGTATCAAATCATGCTCAATTATATAGTTTAAATGGGTTGACTGCTCAGATTCAGAACTTATCAATTCCTGGTTCAATTGGTTTGTCTCCTAATTGGATATCAGTGGGGGCTAATCATACTTTAAATATTCCATTAGCTTCAGCAAGTTCTGTTACTGCAGGTTTAATTAGTAAAGTTGACTATGATCATTTTAATTCTTCATATGCCAATACTATTAATAGTTTAACTACTACTGGTAATAATGGAAGTGCTACTTTGAATAGTAACATATTAAATATTCCTTCGTATACACTAGTTGGATTAGCAGGTAATGTAAATGCGAATATTGTTTTTGCTGGACCAAGTTCAGGTGCAGCTAGTACTGCAGGATTTAGAAGTTTAGTTTCAGCAGATATTCCTAATAATGGAGCAAATACTAGTGGTAATGCAGGTACCGCATCCAAATTATTAACTGCACGAACCATAAATAATGTCTCCTTTGATGGCACAGCTGATATTTCAATAGTTGCCAATACTAGTAATTCGCTAAATTTTATTGCTACAGGATTAGGAGTTAATGCAGGAAGTAACTTTAATGGTGCCGTTAGCACCGATATATCTTATAATAGTATTGGTGCAGCTCCGACTATTGGATCAATGAGTATAACCACTTTAGGATCTATTAGCACTGGTACTTGGGCAGCTAATATTATTGGTGCAAATTTTGGTGGTGCAGGTAACAATAATGGAATTTTAAGAGCCAACGGTTTAGGTATAGTTTCTGTTGCTTCAGCTGGAACTGATTTTCAAATGCCTTTAACTTTTTCAAGCCCTTTGGTGAATACTTCAAATGCTATTACTATTCCACAAGCAAATGGGTTTAATAGTGGATATTTAACAAATGGCGATTGGACCATATTCAATAATAAAATTGATTTAACTGAAAAGGGAATTCAAAATGGGGTAGCAACTTTGGATGTGAATGGAAAAATTCCAGCATCTCAAATTCCTTCTATATCATTTTCAAGTGGTTATGTGGTAACCAGTCAATCGGCAATGTTAGGACTTTCTGCAGCGGTTGTAGGAAGTATAGCAATCAGAACCGATAATAGTAAAAATTATGTATTAAGTGGTTTGCCTGCGACTACTTTATCCAATTGGTTAGAACTTTTAATGCCCGCTGCGATCTCATCAGTAAATGGGCATACAGAAAGTAGTTTTACTTTAATCACTACTGAAATTCCCGAAGGAACTAATTTATATTATACAACGACGAGGGCTCGAAATGCTATTAGTGCAAACAGCCCATTATCTTATTCAGCTAGCACTGGTATCATTTCCATTCCTGCAGCGTCGACTTCTGTATCAGGCTATTTAACAACAGCGGACTGGAATGTTTTTAATAATAAAATTGGAGCATTTGGTGCACAATCAGCAAATACTTTTTATGCTGGACCTGGTTCAGGTGTGAATGCAACACCTACTTTTAGAACTATTGTTGCAGGGGATGTGCCAACTTTAAATCAAAACACAACGGGTAATGCCGCTACAGCAACTAAACTGGCAGCAACCAAAACAATTAATGGTGTGCCTTTCGATGGTTCGGCAAATATCACCATCTTTTCAAATGTCCCTAGTCCCATTACATTTGATGATAGTGGTCTTGGTGGTGTCACAACAACTACTTTTAATGGATCTGTCGCTAAGACTATTTCATACAATACCATTGGAGCTGCACCTGCAGTTGGATCAACTGCAATTATAACATTAGGTTCCATTACAACAGGTACTTGGTTGGGTAATATTATTGATGCATTTCATGGTGGTGCTGGGAATATTAATGGTGTTTTAAAAGCGAATGGAGCAGGTGTTGTTTCTGCCGCCACTACAGGAGTTGATTTCGAAAATCCTTTAACCTTTAATGCGCCTTTATCAAGAAGCTCGAATGCAATTTCAATCACTGCTGCTACAACAAGTTCAAGTGGTTATTTGACTTCAACAGATTGGAATTTATTTAATTCAAAACAATCATCGGTTGTTGCTGGATTGGGTGTAACAGTTAGTGGAGGTAATACAGTTTCAATTGGACAGTCAGTAGCAACAACAGCCTCTCCAACCTTTAATACAATAACCTTGTCTGGATTAAATGTTGCGGGTTTAGTTACCAATACTGCTGGTGGTGTATTGAGTACGACCACTACAACTGGAACGGGAAGTATAGTCAGGTCTATCAGTCCCACATTAGTAACACCTATTTTAGGGGATGCGACGGCAACAAGTATTAATGCAGGAACGATTTCATCTACAAGTGTTAATGTATCCGGTGATATTACAGCTAAAAGATTTAAGTTAACCATGCCAACTGCTATTACTGCAGCTGCTACCACAAATATTGATTTAAGTGGAGGAAATTTATTTACGATTAATATGGGATTGAATATTACAACATTAAACTTAACGAATCCAGTGGTAGGAACATACCTAATAAAGTTTGTACAAGATGCAACTGGTACTAGAGATGTAACTTTTCCTGCTGGATGGAAATGGGCAGGAGGGGTTAGTCCAAGTTTAACCAATACAGCAAGTAAAATTGATATTGTGACGTTGATTTATGACGGTACTTCTTATTACACAACGATCGTTCAAAATTTTTAAGATGAAAAAAAGTATCATCATTATTGGTGTAATATTATTTACGCACGGTCTAATTATTGCACAAGTTGTACCACAAGGTTTTTTAGTAAATCCTCCTACGCAAACTGTTACCATTGGTTCACAAATTTGGATGAAATTTAATTTGGATGTTACTACTTATCAGAATGGAGAAGTTATAGAACGTGCTGACCTTGCTTTTAATAATAATATAACCACACCTGCTTGGTGTTATTATGCGCATAATGCTGCAAATAATGCTACCTATGGTAAATTATATAATGGATTTGCGGTGAATGATTCAAGAAATATTTGTCCAGTTGGGTTTAGGGTGCCAACGCAAGCTGACTTTAATACCTTGGCGACTTCCATTGGAGGTAACTCAAATGGAGGAAAATTGAAAGAAACTGGCACTACAAATTGGACAACACCTAATACAGGCGCTACAAATTCTACCGGATTTACGGCCTTGCCTGGTGGATATATGGGAAATGCAAACTCCTCTTCAAATATCAATAATCAGGGATATTTTTGGACCTCAACACCAATTACAGGAGGCGGTTCAACCAATTATATAAGATATGTGGTTTATTCAAGTGGAGCATTTACTGAATCAAACTCCTTTGTTTTACAAGGAGGTGTGTCAGTAAGGTGCATAAAAAATTAAACTTAATTATTTTTTGCCGCCTTCATTAATACTGGAGGTGGGAGTAGTATTGGTTTTAATATCTTTAATTTACCATCAATAGTTTGCTCATCCATATTTAATCCTAAAATATTTGCAATAAGTGGATATATGTTGACATTTTCAAATCCATCAATCAATAAGCCTTTTTTAAAGGCAGGCCCCCATGCCATAAAGCTTGCACGCATATCTACTTCTTTATTGTCAAACCCGTGTTTACCAGGAGTAGGCTTTCTTGTACCTAAATTAAATACACGATGAATCGTATTGGGTACTAAAACAATATCACCAAGTCTATGGTATCGATCATCTGATTTTTTGTAATGCCAATAATCAGGTGTTTCATCAAAAAGATAAGTTTTAAAATTAGTATCCTTTTTTAAAGCACTATAAGTACTCATTATATTACTACTATCCTTGGCGTATAAATGCAATAACGCATCTCCCCATGGGATATTAAAATCATTTTTATTTACTGACGCTGGGTAGCCTAAGGTATTGTCAACATCCACTGTTGTCATTCCATGATCAGATACAAAAATATAATTTATTGGTAGGTTCAAGGGGGCTAAAGCATTTTGTAAAGCATTAATACTACTATCAACAAATTGAACAGACTTTTGAACTAATGGATTTTCAGGTCCAAAACTATGTGCATCATGGTCAACATCCGGAAAGTAAAATGTAATTAAGTGAGGACGTTTATCTTCGGGTAAAGAGAGCCAATTTTTTACTGTTTGAATTCTTTGTTGTATCGGGGTTATATCATTATAAATAAAGTGGTAGGTAGGTTTAATGCCTTGTATTTCAGCTTCAGATCCCACCCAATAATAACTAGCAGTGATCATTTTTTGTTGCTCTGCCAAAACCCATAATGGGGTTCCACCATACCATTTTCCTTCCGCAGCCATTTTTTTATTACTCATATTATACTGAATACCGGATGCTTTATCTATAAAACTATTATCAACAATGCCATGATGAGAAGGGTATAAACCTGTAACAATAGAATAATGATTTGGGAAAGTAACGCTCGGGAAAGAAGGTTGCATATATTTTGCACGTATCCCAAATTGTTGAATGGATTTTAAAAACTGAGCATTATACTTTTCGGTAAAATCTGCCCTAAATCCATCTGCTGAAATCAAAATTACATAAGGCTTTGATTGTTGAATTTTATCATTTTGACGTCCTTGAATAATTTGCTGTGAAGTATCCTGACTGATACCTGTAACGGTAATTAAGAAAACCAAAATAGTTTTAACAATTTTATGATACATATGTCTCTTTTTTTCTGATGAAAATACAAATCAATAAGGTAGTGATGGCTACAGTGATTCCTCCAGCCACATCAAGTGGAAAATGTTGTCCTAAATATATTCTTGAATATCCACAAGCTACTGCATACAATAATCCAATCGCTAAAACAATTCTTTTTGGAAATAAATAAACAGTCAATAAGAAAAGGGTAAATGCCGTTGCCGTATGGCCAGATGGGAAACTATTCCAAAAATGCATTTCAACTCCTTTTACAGTATGAATTTGTTCTGGAGCAATATTACTTGCTAAAGGTCGACTCACTTTTGCCCAAATGAAATTTTTGGGTATTTGTGTTAATAAGGTCGATACCAAAAAGTTCAATAAAATAAAAATCCCATCTTTTTTAAACCAACCAAAAATCAACAAAAAATAGGGTATCCAAATCCACCCCTCAGCTAAATGGCTAAAAAAATTAAAAACTAAATCAGCTGTATTGCCAAGGTCAATATTTAACCATAAAAAAACAACTTCCCTGCCAGCAGTATAACTAACAAAAAAAAGCAATATTGCGATTCCTAAGCATAAGCCTATGGCAATTTTGAATATTTTGCTAATATTTGAATACATACGAGGGTATTATCTTAAATGCACACAAAATTAGGGATTGTTTATAGCTTATAGTCAACTTATTATTTAATTCCTTGTTATATCTTTACGAAATAGTATGAATAAGGAAAAAGACCAGATAAAAGTTGTTGGCGCCAGGGAACATAATCTAAAAAACTTTGATATAGCCATACCCAAAAACCAATTAGTTGTTTTTACGGGAGTAAGTGGTAGCGGAAAATCCTCATTGGCCTTTGATACCTTATATAATGAGGGCCAACGCAGGTATATGGAAAGTTTTAGTGCTTATGCGCGTCAATTTATGGGGGATATGGAACGTCCCGATGTGGATCAAATTACAGGACTTTCGCCTGTGATAGCCATTGAACAAAAAACGACCAATAAAAACCCAAGGTCTACTGTAGGAACGGTGACAGAATTATATGACTTTTTAAGGTTATTATACGCACGTATTGGGAAAGCTTATAGTTATAATACAGGCAAACCCATGGTGAAGTTTACAGAGGCTGAAATAGTACAAAATATTTTCACTCAATTCAAGGACAAGAAAATTAATTTATTAGCACCGGTGGTGCGTGGACGAAAAGGACATTATAGAGAATTATTTGAAGAAATTCGTAAAAAAGGTTTTGTAAAAGCTAGGGTGGATGGAGAAATTATTGAGTTGAGACCAAAGTTTCAAGTGGATCGTTATAAAATACATGACATTGAAATTGTAGTAGACCGAATTCCTGTAACTGATGCGATGAAAACGAGACTCGGTGAAAGTGTTTCACAGTGCTTAAAGATGGGTAATGATCTACTATTTTTATTAGAAGAAGGTAAAACAAAAGTGGTTCAATTCTCCAAGCAATTAATGTGCTTGGAAACCGGATTGAGCTATGAAGAACCTTCTCCCAATAGTTTTTCATTTAACAGTCCATATGGGGCTTGCCCTGTTTGTAAAGGATTGGGTAATGTATACGCGATAGATTTGAATCTAATCATGCCTGATAATACCCTAAGTATTAATGCTGGTGGTATATCACCTTTAGGGGAGGCTCGAGAAGCAAGTGTTTTCACACAGGTGAAACAATTTGCTAGAAAGCATAAAATAAGTTTGGATAAACCTTTGAAAGATTTGACCAAAGAGCAAATGGATTTGATTTTATTTGGAGATAAAAATATTACCAACAGTTTTGACTTGGATTTAAATGACGAAGATATTCCTGATGCCTATACAGGAAGTTACGAAGGTATCGTTCCGATGTTAAAGCGTTGGTTTACTTCCTCCCAAAGTACTGATCATTTAAAGGGGTGGGTGGAGAGTTTTATGGAACTTAATACTTGTTCGACTTGTAATGGCACAAAGTTGAGAAAGGACAGTTTATGGTTTAAAGTGAACGATCAAAATATTGCAGCACTGAATGATATGCATTTGGATGATTTGCAACAATGGTTTTTAGCACTTCCTAAAAAGTTAGATAAAAAAGACACGCAAATTGCCGCAGGAATTTTAAAAGAGATTGATGATCGTATTTCCTTTTTAATGAACGTAGGATTGTCCTATTTGTCTTTAAGCAGACCATCTAAATCGCTTAGTGGTGGAGAGTCGCAGCGTATTAGATTAGCTACTCAAATTGGATCACAATTACAAGGCATTACTTATATATTAGATGAGCCAAGTATAGGATTACATCAAAGAGACAATCAGCGATTAATTACTGCCTTGAAACAATTAAGGGACATAGGTAATACCGTATTAGTGGTAGAGCATGATAAGGATATTATGATGGCTTCAGATTACTTAGTTGATATTGGTCCACGTGCTGGAATTCATGGTGGGCATATTGTGGCGCAGGGTACACCCAAAGAAATTTTAAAATTAAAATCAGAAACTTCCTTGTACTTGGCAGGCAAAAAGATGATTGAAGTGCCAACTGAAAGAAGAAAAGGGAATGGTCATACAATTTCAATAAAAGGTGCAACTGGCAATACATTAAGAAAGGTAGACTGTGATTTTCCATTGGGTAAATTTATCGTAGTGTCAGGTGTGAGCGGAAGTGGGAAATCCACTTTAATTAATGAAACGCTTTATCCAATATTGTCTCAGTTTTGTTACAATAGCAAAACAAAGCCAATGCCATATAGCAAAGTAACTGGCTTAGAGCATATTGATAAAGTAATTGAAATTGATCAATCGCCTATAGGACGAACACCAAGAAGTAATCCAGCAACTTATTGCGGATTTTTTACCGATATCAGAACT
>JBDKFR010000025.1:0-2797 GCA_039798645.1 Bacteroidota bacterium | reverse complement strand
ACTACAAAAGCGGTAGGACTAATTTTTTCAATCTCAATATTTAATTTATTAATCTCGAGTCTTGTTATAACGGTATAAATTATATCAACATCGTCGCGTTCACCTCTTTTCCCAATCCCCTTAGATCCTTTATAAACAGTGACCCCTCTGCCCATTGTTTGTACAATCATTTCTTTTATTTCTTTGCAATGAGAGGAAACAATGGTAACTCCAATGTATTCATCAATCCCCTCAATAATAAAATCAAGCGTTTTCGATGCAGCAAAATATGTAATCATGGAGTAGAGTGCAGCTTCGATAGAAAGTAAAAATGCAGCTGATCCAAAAATTAAAATGTTGATCACAATGATGATATCTCCAATGGTAACACTCAACTTTTTACTTAAATAAATAGCAAGAACTTCTGTTCCATCAATTACTCCTCCGCCCCTTATTGTAAGACCAATTCCTGCGCCTAAAAAAATGCCGCCAAAAACAGAGACTAATAATTTGTCATTGGTAATATTAGGAAAATCAATAAATGCGATACATAAACCTAATCCCAAAATGGCTATTGCAGTTTTAATGGCAAATTGTTTGCCCAATATAAAATAGCTTAGAAAAACAAATGGAATATTAATGACTATCACAAGTGGTGATAATGGAAATTTTGTAATTTCTGTTATTAATAGTGATACACCTGTTACGCCACCATCTATGAAATGACTTGGCAATAAAAAACCTTTAAAGCCGAATGCTGCTGAAAAAATTCCTAGGGCAATTAATATTGCATTTCTACTTTCTGCTTTAATCGCAACCCAACGTTTTCTGTAATTTTTCGCCTCCCGGTATTTCAAAGCATTGATTGGATGGTTCATAAAATTTATTGATGTTTAAGTGCCTCTCGCTTGGATAAATTAGAAAGTTGAGGGTGTGATTTCACAAATTTAATTACCCATTTCGAATCTGTGTATGCATATGCTCGTAAGGCCCAACCAATGGCTTTGCGAATAAAAAAATCCTCTTCCAACTGACAATACTCTATATATTCTGTAAGTAGGTTAGTATTCGTTTTTTCATGATAAACGAGTTGAAATAAAATGCTCATTCGCTTCAACCATTTGTTATCGGATCTATTCCATTTGAAAGTGTAGCTTTCGGTGTATTCAGGGAATTGTAAAAAGAATTTTCCAATTACATGGGTATTAGTACTATCTACGGAATCCCACCAGCTATTATGCGTTATCATCCATTCAATGAGTGGAAGTGTTTTTTTTGACCATAATTTTTTATGATGTCCTAATAATTCAATAGCGAAATAATGAAGCTCTCTTTGGGGTTCATGAAAGCACTCTTTTATAATTGCGCTTAATTCATTGTGGTCCTTTATGGGGTTTGCTTTGTAAAATTCTTTACAAATTTTTCGCCTTAAGGGGGTTTTTATACCGTAAAACTCAAATTGATTTAATAAATAAGCTTTTGCGCCTTTTGCAATAGTAGCATCGGCGTTAGCGGCATATATTTTTTTAATTTCTTTTAAATAGGGGTGGGACATTTTAATATTATTTAAATACCTACTACTCTTTTATTAAATGCACTGTTTCGAGCTGCTTCTAAAACACGGATAATATTTTTACCTTCTTGTGCAGTTGTCGGCACGGGTGCATTATTCAAAATAGCATCAGCCATTTTTTCATAAAATATTTTATAATCACCTGGTATACTTGGAATTATTTTGCTTGTTATTAAACCATTGTGATCGGTATATAAAGTGCCATAATCACTTTCGGCTTCTGCACCCCAATTCGGTGTATTTGGTTTTTTGCCAGCTATCAATTCATTTTCTTGAACATCGGATCTATTTTTAATAAAGCTTCCCTTGGTGCCGTATACTTTATAACCTGGTAACTGTGTCATAAACACCATGCCACTTGTAAGTGTTATTCTATGACCAGGGTAGTATAGAATCATGCTAAAGTAATCATCCACTAAGGATACTTTTCTGGTAATTCTGATGTCTGCAAATACAGCTAAAGGCATGCCTGATAAAACCAAGGCTTGATCCACTAAATGTGGGCCTAAGTCAAACAATAAACCTGCACCAGGTGTTACGGCCTCTTTATGTTTTTTAGGACTTAATGTAGTACGGTATCTTTCAAAGGAAATTTGCACATCCAACAATTCTCCAATTTCATCTTCCTGAATTAATTTTTGCAAGGTTAAAAAATCAGCATCATATCGTCGGTTTTGATATACTGCCAATTTCAGTCCTTTTTTATTGGCTAAATCATCTAGTTCTTGAGCTTCTGCAGAAGTATTGGTAAACGCTTTTTCACATACTACATGCTTGCCTGCAAGTAATGCACTCTTAACATAAGCGTAATGCGAATCATTCGGACTGTTTACAATCACTAAATCAATACTTGAGTCAGCTAGTAATTCTTCATAACTATTAAATGATTTTGTACCAGGGTAGGCTGCTTCAATGTTTTTTGTAGATCGCTCCCAGCTTCCCACTAAATTAAAGTTTGGATTGGTTGCTATGAATGGCGCATGGAATACTTTTCCGCTCATGCCAAAGGATACAAGTGCTGTGTTTATCATAAGCTAAAGATAAAAAATACCGCTGAGTTATCAGAAGTATTTTAAAACATTTAGGGACAAGTAAAAAACAAAAACCCTCTGAATATTCAGAGGGTTTGTATAATTAATCTATATTTTAAAACTATCCTGCAACCTGCTTTCTGATAATGTTTAATGCACCACCAGCTTTAAACCACTCAATTTGTTGTTGGTTATAAGTATGGTTTGCTTTAAT
>JBDKFR010000024.1:0-2741 GCA_039798645.1 Bacteroidota bacterium | reverse complement strand
TCGGGATGTCATGATTTGAATAGTCATGAGGACGGCGTTATTTTGACAGACTATACTCGGATTATGAAGGGCATTAGAGCGAAATTGCCAAACAGCAGTAAATATTATACCATTATTGGACAGGGAATGCCTCCACGAAATTCACCACAAATGTCTGCTGCTAATATCGCCACTATAAAAAAATGGATTGATCAAGGTGCCCTAAATACTCAATGTTCCAATGTTTGTGATACAACTATTTTCACCTATGCAGGTGCTATTAAAACCATCATTGAAACAAATTGCAGTGGTTGTCATGGCAATAAACCTGGTACTGCAAATATATATTTAGGAGACTATGCAAGTGCTAAATCATATATAAGTGCTAATAAAACATTGTTTTTAAAATCAATCAATTATACGGCAACCACTTTATCTAAAAATATGCCTCAATCTGGTAAAATGGTACAATGCAAAATCACTCAAATTGAAAAATGGATTAACAACGGTTACCCTCAATAAAATGAAAAAAATATTTTTTATAACAATCGCTTTGTTCTCTACGCTTATGTTTTCGTCATGTTTCTATGACAAAAAAAACGAGATTTATCCGCAAGCATTAACCACCACCTGTGACACTACAAATAGCACTTATGCGACTACAGTAGTTCCAATATTAAATTCAAATTGTAATAACTGCCATGCAGCTTCAGTGGCAAAAAGTATTGGTGCTAGTATTGTATTAGATAACTACACAAGTTTAAAAACTTATGTAACCAATAATCAATTAATAAACTCAATCAATCATACAGGAGGAATCACTCCGATGCCCTTGAATGGCGCTAAAATGAACGCCTGTGATATTAGTAAGATCACTGCATGGGTAAATAGAGGGGCTTTAAATAATTAAATTATAATTTATGAAAAAAATAAGTGTACTAATATCAATTTTAGCATTGGTAGCATCTTTTCAGTTGAATGCACAAAAGGTTTTTGCTACTAAAACAGGACAACTTTTTTTTAACGCTACAGGTGGTATCGAAAAAATTGCTGCAGTGAATAACCAAGTAGATTCAAAATTTGTAGATGCTACTGGTCAAATTATTTTTGGGGTATTGGTTAAAGGATTCAAGTTTGAAAATCAATTAATGGAAGATCATTTTAATGAAAATTATATGGAGTCTACCCAATTTCCTAAAGCAGATTTTAAAGGCTATATAAAAAATATAAAAGAAGTCGACTTTACAAAAGAAGGTAAATATCCAATTGCGATTGAAGGAAATTTAACGATTCATGGCGTAACTCAAAAAGTGAATGCAGCAGGCACACTGGAAGTCGCTCAGGGAAAGCCTACCATTATTGGTGAGTTTAGTGTAAAAATAAAAGACTACGGAATTAAGGGTTTATATATTGGTGAAAAAATAGCGAACGAAGCAAAAATAAAAGTGAACTGTAAATATCAAAACTAAAAAAATATGCAAATTAAAAATGTTGTTATTTTCTTTCTTATTTTTTTAGCAAGCGTTCGATTAAAGGCTCAGACCGTTGATTTATTTGCAGAGGAAAATAATAAAAAAGTTACTGATATTGTAACCAGTACCTTTAAATCAACAAGAATCGTAAATGGACAGTCCATTGAAAATGTTGGTGCTGGTGTTATGGACTTTAGAATTTCTCACCGTTTTGGAGCCCTTAGTCAAGGAGGATATAATTTATTTGGATTGGACCAAGCTACCATGCGTATTGGTTTAGATTATGGTGTTTTGCCTCGTTTAACTGTTGGAGTTGGTCGTAGCACTTATGAAAAACAATATGATGCATTTTTAAAGTTTAAGATTTTGCAGCAACAAACAGGTGAGAAAAATATTCCAGTAGGTATCAGTTATGTAGCTAGTTCGATTTTTAAAACTATAAAAGAAGCTAGTACATCCTATACTCCTTACATTACCGACCGATTATCATTTGCGCAACAAATTTTAATTGCAAGCAAAATAAATGATTACTTGTCAATTCAATTATCACCTACTATTGTGCATTATAATTTAGTGGATAGCACTAAAATACCAAACGATTTTAAATCACTAGGTATATCATCAAGGTTAAGAGTTAGCAAGCGCGTAAACATAACTTCTGAATACTATATTAGGTTTGACAAATTAGCAGGGTATTATAATCCTTTATCATTAGGGGTTGATATTGAAACGGGTGGACACGTGTTTCAATTACATGTTAGCAATTCAAAAGGCATGACCGAAAGAACCTTTATCAATGAAACAACTGGTAATTGGATGGATGGTGATTTATGTTTTGGTTTTAATATAGTGCGCGCCTTTAGTATTAAAAAGCCAAAAGAATTAAAAGGTATTAAATGGTAATTCAAGCTTAATTATGAAAAAATTTATCTTTATTCTTGTCTTCCTTTTTGTACTTGCTGCAAGTTTTTACTATTATACTTTTATTTATTCAAAAACACACCATAGGGATGCACAAGCAGAAACTTCCTTAGTCATTACAGCTGACTCTTTATCTGCAGCTTATCAATTAGATGAACAAAAAGCCAATACAAGGTTTTTAAATAAAGCGGTTGAAGTAACTGGCACTATTTTGTCTATTGATAAGGATCAAGCAAATCATACAACCCTTTTAATGGGAAAGGCTGACGCTTTTTCAAATGTATCCATTACCCTTTTAAGCGAACAACCTATTACTCAAAAAATAGGAGAAACAATTACCGTAAAGGGCGTATGTACTGGAAATTTATC
>JBDKFR010000023.1:0-15153 GCA_039798645.1 Bacteroidota bacterium | reverse complement strand
GCTGTTAGTGATACCGATTCTATAGGTATTGATATTGAAATAATACATCCTCGTATTTTGAAAGTGGCACATAAATTTTTAAATGAATCAGAAAAGAATTTGATAGCCACATTACCTGAAGGAGCACAACTGAATCAAATGGCTTTTTTTTGGGCAGCGAAGGAGGCTATGTATAAACAATATGAAAACCTGGGAATTGATTTTGCCAAGGATTTTAATGTGTTACAATTAGCAAATGAACAAAGTGGAATTATACCAGCTCAAATTTTACATAAAGGAATGAATCAAAAGGTGCATTTGGATTATCACTTTGGTGAGGATTATGTTTGTGTTACTTGTTTTACAGTAAGTCATTAATCATGCTTTGTTATGGAATTATTGAGATCAGCTCGCATTTCGTGCTCGCTGATCTGTGAGGGTGACGCTTACCCAAAGCCTTTCAACGAGCTTCTTTAAATAAATTTTAAAGAAGCTCGTTGGCTTTTATATTATTCGCATGCTTTCATGAGCAAGCTCCTGACGCACGCTTATAATATAAAAGCCTGTCACATTCGTGACAGGCTTTGTGCGGAAGAGGAGATTCGAACTCCCACGCCCGGGTGTGGGCGCTACCACCTCAAGGTAGTGCGTCTACCAATTTCGCCACCTCCGCTTGTGGTGCAAATGTACAAAAAAAGCCCTCCCAAAAAATGGAAGGGCTTTTGCAATAAAGTATGATTAAGCTTATAAAGATTTTAATACTTCATCAGCTGATCTAACATAGTCCATGTTTTTTGCTTCTGTTGCTAATTGCTTGCAAGCTTCAGCAGCAGCTTTAGCACCTTTTTTATCATTTAAAGCAACGTGTACTTTTGCTTTCATTAATTGTAACCAATATGCTTTTGCATTTGATGCAACTGCTTTGTCAGCAAATACTAATGCTTTATTGTAATCATGATCGATTTCTAAATAAAAAGTAGCAGCTGCTTGGTAAACATTTGGGTTTACAGTTGCTCCAGAAGTTGCTGCTTCAATTTGTGCACGAACTGTTGGTTTGATGTCAGTGCTAATTGGGATATTTACTTTTGTTTTACCCCAATTCAAACTGATTGTTGCAGTTTGTGCTGTAATGTTATCAATATTAATGGTGAAAGTTTCAGTTGAAGTACTAGTAGTTTCAGGTACTACTTTAAAACGAACAACGTCTTCAGCTTCTTTATAATCAAAACTGCCCCAACCCTTAGAGTTAGTATTAAGAATGATTGTCCATTCGCCATTGCCTGGAATAGTGAATAAGCCATATGATCCTGCAGGTAGCGTTTTATTGCCAATATTTACTGGATCAGAAAAAGTTAATTTAGTTGCACCATTTGCACCAGTTCTCCATACATCACCAACAGGCGCTAATAAGGTACCTGTTCCAAAAACAGAACGGCCTTTTAAAGATGGGCGAGAGTAAGTAATTTCGATTTTCCCAAGTCCAAATTCTTGAGATAGGGTTTGTGTTGGACTAGCAGCTGGCATTTTAATTTGCGCATTTGCACTTAATCCAATGATAGTTAACACGGCAAAAATTATTCTTTTCATATTTTTTTAATTTATTAGATAACAAACCTAAATGATTTTAGTTTAAGGTTGTATTATTTTTTTTGAAATGCAGGGTGAAACCTGTCAAGGGTATCCCTTAAAAACTCTCTATTAATATGTGTATATATTTCGGTTGTAGTGATGCTTTCATGCCCTAACATTTCCTGAACGGCTCTTAAATCGGCTCCGCCTTCCACTAAATGGGTGGCAAAAGAGTGTCTAAAGCTATGGGGAGATATTGTTTTTTTAATGCCTGTTTTTAATATTAAGTCTTTAATAATATAGAATATCATTACCCTGCTAAGGCCTTTGCCTCTGTTATTTAAGAAAAGAATGTCTTCGTAATCCTTTGCAGGTGTTTGGTGAACCCTAATGGTGTCTTTATATAGTTTTATATATTTAATTGCATCTGATCCAATTGGCACCAATCTTTCTTTATCTCCTTTTCCAATGACTCTTATAAATCCAACGTCTAAATATAAACAGGATATTTTCAAATTAATGGCTTCCGTTACGCGTAATCCTGAACTATACATCGTCTCTAAGATAGCTTTGTTTCGGCCACCTTCGGGTTTACTTAAATCGATATGTCCAATCATGCTTTCAATTTCTTCAAAGCTTAAAACATCCGGCAACTTGCGTCTTGTTTTTGGAGTTGGTAATAAGGTGGTTGGATTAACGGTGCAAATTTGTTCAAGTACACAGTATTTGAAAAAGGATTTAATACCTGAAATAATACGAGCTTGTGAAGTAGGTGCCATTTCCATTTTGCCAATGGATTGTATAAATAGCTGTAAATGTGAAAGGGTAACATCAGCTGGACCTAATGATTCACCAATGCCTTCAAAGTAATTAGTAAGTTTATCAATATCTCGTAAATATGCCTCTACTGAATGAGCACTCAATGATTTCTCTAATTGAAGAAATGCTTTAAAACCTTTTTTGTAGATGGCCCAATTCATAAATAGGTATAAAAGATTTGATAGTTAAATGAGAATGAGTTTATTTCGCATTTGATACAAATAAAGATATGCAAGTAAATTTAAGGGCATTTAGGCAAAAAGTCAGCAGACATTCAAAACAATTCAGATCGTTTTTAACTAAGTTAGAAAAAAGAGCTCCGAAAGGATTAGATCATTTAGCAGAATATGTAAGTCCACAAGTATGGGCTGAAGTTGATTGCTTGAGTTGTGCGAATTGTTGTAAAACCATGAGTCCAACTTTTACTAAGACAGATATTAAAAGAATTTCCGCACATTTAAATACGACACCTAAAGCATTTACGGAAGAGTGGCTTGAGTATGATAAAAAAGACAAAGATTGGCTGAATAAATTAAGGCCCTGCCAATTTTTAGATCTTAAAACAAATATGTGTAGCATTTATGAAGTAAGACCAGCGGATTGTGCGGGTTTCCCTCATTTAACAAAAAAGAAAATGACGGAGTATATTCATGTTCACAAACAAAACGTTGAATATTGTCCTGCAACTTATAAGATGGTTGAGAAAATGAAAGATTTAATTGGATAAATCCTATTTTAAAAATACACGTCTTCAAAATAATCTAAAGCCCACTCGTTAGTGGGTTTTTTATATATAGCTATGACATCAAATTGGAGCCATTTCCATTGAGGGTTTGTATATTGATAATGAGCTGCTGCGTTTTTAAGAAATTGCATTTTTGTTTTATTAATCATTTTTTCAGGGAAGCCATAATCAATAGAACCTCTTGTTTTTACTTCAACAATATGCAACATCCCGGGTAAGCTTGTGATAATATCAATTTCCAAATGCTTGTATCGCCAATTTTTTTCTAAAATTTCATGTCCTAAATTGATTAAATATTGAGCTGCCATATTTTCGCCTAAAAACCCAGTATCTTTGTTATTCATACATATATTTAAGTAATAATAGGGAAATATTAAATATGCAGAAAGCGTATAAATTACATGGAGTGCATAGGCATTATGATTGGGGAGGCAATGAGTTTATTCCTAAATTAATGAATGTCAATAATGAAACAAAAAAACCTTTTGCCGAATATTGGATGGGGGCGCATGTATCTGCTCCAGCTTTGATAGATACAAAGGAGGGGCCGGTTTCTATTAATGAATTTGGCAGTATTCCATATTTATTTAAGGTGTTAGATGTGGCAAAAATGTTAAGCATACAAGTTCATCCAACAAAGGAAAATGCATTAATTGGATTTGAATTGGAGCAACAAGCAGGAATTGCCATTGACGCATCCAATAGAAATTATAAGGATCAAAATCACAAGCCTGAAGTCATGGTGGCTTTGAGTGATTTTTGGTTATTACATGGTTTTTTAGCTCCTGAATTATTAATTGAACGTTTACAAGCATATGATTGTTTTCATTCCTTGTTAACGCATTTCAATGGAACTGACTATCAAGGTTTATATCAATATTTTATGCAGCTGCCATCGCAAGCTGCTGATAAAATATTAAAGCCATTGCTGATAGAAGCTGTCACTGCAGTAAAAAATGGAGAGGTTGATAAAACACACCCGCATTGGTGGGCAAATAAATATTACAATGGGGTAGTGCCTGAAAGTAATATTGATAAGGGGATTTTCTCCATTTATATTTTAAATATTGTTTCTGTTAAAAAGTACCAAGGAGTTTTTCAGGGAGCAGGTTTATTACATGCTTATTTGGAAGGACAAAACATTGAATTAATGGCCAATAGCGACAATGTTTTAAGAGGTGGATTAACGCCAAAGCACATTGACATTGACGAATTATTAAAACATGTAAATTTTGTACCTACTTATCCGGAGGTGTTATCAGGGGATAATATTAATATCAATGAGACTATATATCCTTGTCCTGTTCCTGATTTTGGTTTAAGCAAAATAGTATTAAAGGGCACTGAATCTTACACAATAAAATCCCTACATATAGAAATGGTTTTAGTTATTGAGGGAGAAGTAGATATTGACGGGCAGGTTTACAAAGCTGGGGAAGTGGCCATGGTAAAGCCTCTGCAGGAAATTACCCTTATCGGAATTCAACCCGCAGTTATGTTTAAAAGCTTTGTGCCTTAGGTTATTCACATTTGAGGAAAATCAATATCATAAAATAAGCGCGTTAACCCTTATTTTTGTTTCATTCTTACAAAAGATACTTTATGAAATTGAATAAACAAATTATCCTAGCATTAGTAATTATGGTTTTAATTAGCGCTCTTTATAGAGTTATGCCAGGAAGACCTTTAGGTTTTGCTCCTCAAATTGCCATTGCATTATTTAGTGGTTCTTTGTTTTCAAGCAATAAAAAATATTCATTCTTATTACCGATACTTTCTTTGTTTATTTCAGATTTGTTGTATCAAGTTTTGTATGTAAATGGTTTAACATCAATCCAAGGTTTTTATACAGGTCAACTGGAGAATTATATTTTAATTGCTGCAACAACTGTGTTTGGATTTAGTTTGCAAACTGCAAAGCCTTCTAAGTTTATTTTATCATTTCTTTCAGCTCCAACTGCTTTCTTTTTAGTTTCCAATTTTTTAGTATGGGCACAAGGCGGCGGATATCATCATCCAATAACTTTCACTGGATTGGTTCAAACAATGGTAGATGGTTTACCTTTTTACCCTTATAGTTTGGTAAGTACAGTGGTATTTGGTGCTTTATTATTTGGTAGTTTCCGAGTATTAGTGCCTAAGTTCAAGGCTATTTAGTATTCCATTCAATTACTAGGGGAGCGATTCGTACTCCACATCAATTTCCCAAGGACCGTTATCGGCTGCAAGTGTAGCTAATTCGTCACATCTGTTATTATATGGATTGTCGGCATGGCCTTTAACCCAATGGAATTTAATATTATAGGGTTTTGCTAATTCGTAATAGGCCTTCCATAAATCTTTATTTTTCTTGCCGCCTTTAAAGTCTGTTCTAATCCAATTGTCTAACCATTTTTTTTCAACAGATTCAACTACATATTTACTATCGGTATAAATGTGAATCGGTAATTGTTTGGTTTTTAAGGCGTTCAATGCTTGTATAACGGCTAACAGTTCCATTCTGTTATTAGTCGTTTTTCTAAATGCACCCCGCATTTCCTTTACTTTCTCACCCCACATTAAAATGGCTCCATAACCTCCTGGGCCAGGATTACCTCTTGAGGAACCATCGGTATAAATGACTATTTTATCCATTTAAGGAGCCTAAACGATTGATAATTAATAATATATATAAATATACCATTTTTGAGTTTAATTACAAAAGCAAATAATGACTAATGTGTTTTTTTTACACACTATTTTTTTATCTTTAGTCGCTTGATTAATATTTAACGATTGTTTGACAAATAGCCCTCATATGAAGTCTGTTGATACCCAGTTTATAAAAGTGAGCTTTCACCTTAAGTATAAAACCCATTTTGGTCAAGGAATATATATTTATGGTAACCACCCATCATTAGGAAATAATAATATTGAAAATGCAGTTCCACTCGTATATCTTAATAACGATTATTGGGTATTACATTTGGAGTTAGATCCGTCGAAAGAAAATACAAAAATAGTTTACCATTATTTTATTCAAAATGAAGATGGTACAAAGTCATTTGAAGCCGGAAGTGATAAGTCCTTTAATTTAACTGAGATTAATCATTCCGCATTAGTTATTATTGATAGTTGGAATTTTACTGGGTACAAGGAAAATACTTTTTATACCTCTCCCTTCAAAAATGTTTTATTAAAACAACCTGAGACGCAAAAAGGGGTATCCATAAATAAAACGGCTACACATGTATTTAGGGTAAAAGCCCCATTGTTATCAGCGCATCAATCTATTTGTATTGTTGGTGAATCACCCGTTATAGGAGCTTGGGATGCTACAAAGGCAGTTCCATTATCGAAGGTCAAAGGAGAAGATTTTTATGAATTAAGCATTGATACGAAGAAAAGTAATTTCCCTTTTGTTTATAAATATGGTATTGTTGATTTGAATACAAAAACTTTTGTAAGTTTTGAGAATGGAGATAACCGCGTTTTATATGAACCCGTTGCAAAAGACAAATTAGTCATTGTTAATGATGGTTTCGTGCAAATGTCAACTGGTAATTGGAAAGGTGCTGGCGTTGCAATACCTATTTTTTCATTAAGGTCAAATGATAGTGCGGGTGTAGGTGAGTTTGCTGACATGAAATTATTAGTTGATTGGTCAAATAAAGTAGGGTTGAAGTTGATACAAATTTTACCAATTAATGATACTACTGCGACGCATACCTGGATGGACTCTTATCCTTATGCCGCGATTTCAGCATTTGCATTACATCCAATGTATATTAGACTTGATGCAATGCTTGGTAAGGATCAGAAAAGTATACTGAAGCCTTATCAAACTAAAATTGCATCATTAAACAGTCAGACTGATGTCGACTATGATGAAGTAATGAAATTGAAATGGGAAGTGTTAAGGTTAATTTATGATCAAAATGGGAAAAAGGATTTAACTTCTAAAGAATTTAAAAACTTTTTCGAACAAAATAAAAACTGGTTAGTTTCTTATAGCGTATTTTCATATTTAAGAGATTTACATGGTACAGTTGATTTTAATAAATGGCCAACACATTCAAAGTATGAGGAAGCTGCTGTTGCTAAGTTGATTGATCCTAAGTCAACCACCTATCAAGCTATTGCGTTTTTCTTTTTTGTTCAATATCATTTGCATTTACAATTATTAGATGCCACCAATTATGCACACGAAAATGGAGTTATCGTAAAAGGTGATATACCTATTGGTGTGTATCGCTTCGGTGCTGATGCATGGCAAAGTCCTGGATTGTTTCATATGAATATGCAGGCTGGTGCACCTCCTGATGATTTTGCGGTGAGTGGCCAAAACTGGGGTTTCCCAACTTATAATTGGGATGTGATGGCAAGTGATGGGTTTGCTTGGTGGAAGTCGCGCTTTGATCAAATGAAATTTTATTTTGACGCATTTAGAATTGATCACATTTTAGGGTTCTTCCGAATATGGAGTATACCCATGCACGCAGTGGAAGGAATTATGGGTCATTTTGTGCCAGCAATTCCCGTATCCATTAATGAATTAAATGCAAAAGGAATTCGATGTGATCATTACAGATTAACGCATCCTTATATAAATGAAACCATTTTGTTTCAACTGTTTGGGTATGATAATGATCGTATTAAAAAAGAATATTTAACATCCATTGGCGAAGGTCATTATGAGTTATTGCCGGATTTTAAAACGCAAAGACAAGTAGAAGCATATTTTAATAATTTGCCTCAGGACGAATGGCATGAAAAGATCAAACATGGCCTATACAGTTTAATAAGTAACGTGATTTTATTTGATGGAGAGAAACCGCATACTTTTCACTTTAGATTTAATATAGAAGCAACAAGTTCATTCCAACATTTGGATCATAACACACAACATTTATTGAAAGACTTATATGTTGATTATTTCTTTAAGCGTCAGGATGCAGCATGGGAAAAAGAAGCCATGCAAAAATTACCAATGCTTAAATTGTCAACTAACATGTTGATTTGTGGGGAGGATTTGGGTTTAGTTCCATCCTGTGTTCCGAATGTGATGTATCAATTAGGTATGTTAAGTTTAGAAGTGCAGCGTATGCCAAAGGCTTCGCATAAAACCTTCTTCCATCCAAATGATGCGCCATATTTAAGTGTAGTAACACCTTCCTCTCATGATACAAGTACCATTCGTGGATGGTGGGAGGAAGATCGTACAAAAACACAACAGTTTTATAATCATGAAATAGGTCAATGGGGTGATGCACCTTTGCATTGTGAGGCATGGATTAATAAAGCCATATTATTACAACATTTATATTCTCCTGCTATGTGGGCTATTTTTCAATTGCAGGATTATTTAGGGGTGGATGAAACAATTCGTCGAAGTGATCCAAATGAAGAGCGTATTAATGTACCCGCTAACCCTAAACATTACTGGAGGTATAGAATGCATTTAAATTTAGAAGATTTAATTAAATCAAACGCATTTAACACTGAATGGAGTATGGCTATTAAAGCAAGTGGGCGTTAATTAAGATCCTGTTTAGTATCTTCGTAAAAATCAGTTAAGTGGAACTATCTTTTTGGGAGCAAAAATTACCTTTCGAATATCCTTTTACCATTTCAAATGGTAGAACTAAAACGCATCAACATAGTTTGATGGTTCGTTTATCATTAGGTAATTGGGATGGATTTGGAGAAGCTCCGGCAATTGTTTATTACAATGTATCGGTTGAAGGTATGATGGAGCAATTAGAAAAGCACCGAAAAGTAATTGAGAAATTCGCATTGATTGACCCAGAACGTTTTTGGCATTTTTTACATCACTTATTACCTAATGACCCTTTTTTAGTTTGTGCATTAGATATGGCAGGATGGGATTTGTGGGGGCAAATGAAAAAGCAACCCTTGCATAAATTATGGGGAACCGAGTGGTATGCAACAAAGTCTGATTCCGTAACAAGTTTGCCACCCATATGCGATTATACTTTAGGTATTGATCCTATTGAAAAAATGGTTCAAAAAATGGAAGCGCATCCTTGGCCAATTTATAAAGTTAAAGTGGGAACCGAGTATGACATTGAAATGATCACTGCTTTAAGGCAGCATACTGATAAACCCATTCGTGTAGACGCCAACGCTGGTTGGACTACTGAAGAAGCATTAATAAAAATACCTGCACTTGCTACCCTTGGCGTTGAATTAGTGGAGCAGCCTTTAGCAAAAGATAATTGGGAAGGAATGCAACAATTAAAACAACAAGGAATATTGCCTTTGTTTGCGGACGAAAGTTGTGTGTATGAAAAAGATGTGGCTACCTGTGCTAATTATTTTGACGGTATCAATATTAAGTTAACTAAGTGCAGTGGATTAACTCCAGCCTTAAGAATGATTAACGAAGCTCGTTCTTTAGGATTGAAAGTAATGATGGGAAGTATGAATGAATCTGTTATCGGTTCAGCGGCAATTGCACAGTTTTTGCCTCAACTTGATTATGTAGATATGGATGGACCTTTATTGATGACGGAAGTAAACGGGGTAGGACTGAACTTTAGTTTTGAAAATGAAAATGGCCGCATTGAACCTTTAAAATATTATGGCTTAGGCGTTCAATATAGAACTCCTTTTAAAAAGTAAATTGAACAATAAGAACATAGTAATAACAGCATTGAATTATGACACCTGAGCGTACCGATAAATTAATTAAAGTATTAAGTAAGCGTCAATCGAATTTGACTGTGGTGATGGAAAATGTTCAGGACCCTCATAATATATCAGCGGTGCTAAGAACCTGTGATGCAGTAGGTATCCAGGATGTGTATATTTTAACAACAAAAATTCCAAGGCATAAAAAATTTGGATATAAGAGCAGTAGTAGTGCTTTAAAATGGTTAACTATTCATGAGTTTGATAATTTAGAAGAATGTATGAAAGCTGTAAGAAAAAACTTCTCTAAAATATTAACAACACATTTATCAAGTGACGCGGTACAATTATATGATATTGATTTTACAGATTCGGTTGCCTTGGTATTTGGAAATGAACACTCAGGAGTAACAGATGAATGTAGGGCTTTAGCCGATGGCAATTTCATTATTCCTCAAATGGGTATTATACAAAGCTTAAATATTTCTGTTGCTTGTGCAGTAAGTATTTATGAAGCTATGCGTCAAAAAATGGTAGCAGGACATTATGATCATGCTAGTTTACCCAAGGATCAAATGGATGGATTGTTGACGCAATGGGGTGTGGAGGAATTAACGCCTGAAACTTATGTTCCCTACAAGCCAAAGCGTAAGTAATTACATTTGTTCCGGCACATCAATTCCTAATGCACGCATACCTTTTTGCAAGGTGGCTGCTGTTAAAATGCCCAATTGAATTCTTAAGTTTTTCTTGTCCTCAGACTCAGCATTTGCAATGGATAGTTCTGCGTAAAGGCTATTAAATAATTTAGCTAAATTAAAAGTATATATAGCTACTTTAGAAGGATCTAATGTTTCAGCTGCTTCATTAATTACTGCAGGAAAATTATATAATTCAATAGCCAGCGATTTTTCAAGCGGTAATAATTCAGATGGGTTTAATTGAATGGCTGTACCTGTTTTTCTTAAAATACTTTTTATACGTGCATGTGTATATTGGATAAATGGCCCAGTGAAACCATGGAAATCAATGCTTTCTTCAGGGTTAAATATCATTTTCTTTTTAGGGTCTACTCTTAATAAGAAAAACTTTAAGGCACCTAATCCAATGGTATTATATAGTTCATTTAATTGATCGGTAGTGAATTCAGAAACCTTTCCTAATGATTCAGTTTTTTCTTTTGAAATATTAATCATTTCTTCTACTAAATCATCAGCGTCCACCACAGTTCCTTCACGGCTTTTCATTTTACCAGTAGGTAATTCAACCATACCATAACTTAAATGATATATACCATCTGATGCGGGTAATTGTAATTTTTGACAAATTAATTTCAATACTTTGAAGTGATAATTTTGTTCATCACCAACTACATAAATACTTGCATCGGTATTGAATTCTTTTTGTTTTACTTCGGCAAGTCCAATATCCTGCGTAATGTAAACGGAAGTGCCATCCTTGCGACGTACAATTTTTTCATCTAAACCATCGCCCGTTAAATCTATCCAAACGGATCCGTCTTCCTTTTGATAAAATACTTTCTTTTCCAATCCTTGTTCCACCAATTCCTTACCTAATAAATAAGTATTGCTCTCGTAGTATGTTTTAGCAAAATCGGATCCTATTTTTTTATAAGTGGTATCAAACCCTTCATACACCCAAGTATTCATGCGCTTCCATAAATCAATGGTTGCAGCATCTCCTTGTTCCCATTTCAACAACATTTCCTGCGCAGCTTTTTGAATAGGGGCTTCTTTTTCAGCAAGTTCTTGTGTCATACCTCCCGCTACTAATGCTGCTACTTCTGCTTTATAGGAATCGTTATATTTTACATAGTAGTCGCCTACAAAATGATCTCCTTTTTGATTTGTGTCAGCAGGTGTTGCTCCGTTTGCAAATAATTGCCAAGCAATCATACTCTTGCAAATATGAATCCCTCTATCATTTACAATGCAAGTTTTAACTACATCATTGCCCTGTAATTTTAAAATTTCAGCAATGCTCCAACCTAAAAAGTTATTTCTTAAATGGCCTAAGTGTAAAGGTTTATTGGTATTAGGGGAGGAGTACTCCACCATAATTTTTCGAGGACTATTATTTATAGGTAATAAATTATCAGCACTTGCATTTTTTATAGTGTCAAACCAAAACTGATTGCTGATGGAAAAATTTAAAAAACCTTTTACAATATTAAATTGAGTAATTACCCCTGGCATTGCAGTTAGCATAGCAGCTCCTAATTCATTTCCTAAAACTTCGGGGCTTTTGCCTAACTGTTTTACAAATGCAAAAAGTACAATGGTATAATCGCCTTCAAATTCAGATTTAGTGGCATTCACTAATACTTGTTCGGGTTGGATTGTTACACCATATAACTGTTGTAAACAATTGGCAGTTGACTGCTTTAAATTCGTTATCAAATTCATAAAAAAGGGTTACCGACTGCAAAAGTAATTAATTAAGATTACCTTTGAACTATTCATGTTGAAACTACACGATTTTATTAGTAAACTAATCCTTGACCTAATTGATTGGGTATATCCTTTATTTAGGAAGTTTATGCCTTTACAAACATTCCGATATGCTGCATGCGGAGGTGGTAATACAGTATTAGATATTTTGGGATTTTTCCTATCTTATAACTTCTTGTTTCATAAAATGCCCATACATATTGGGTGGCTCACCATTAGTCCACATATAGCTTCCTTTATGGTCAGCTTTTGTGTTACATTCCCCATTGGATTTTACTTAAGCAGGTATGTTGTATTTCAAGAAACAGCTGTTAAAAAAACAGCACAATTATTAAAGTATTTCTTGGTTGTTATTGGTTGCATATTACTCAACTATGTTTTTTTAAAATTATTCGTCGATTATATGGGTTGGTTTGCGACACCCGCTAAAATTGTAACCACCTTCTTCGTGGTCATTTTTAGCTATACGAGTCAAAAGAATTTCACGTTTAAGTCGTCTAATTCTGGTGACGTTGAATCTATTTAACTGCCTTTTCTACTCATTTTATACTTATTAATGCCATTATTAGGTCATTTTATGTATTAATTTCTGCCATTTATGACATTTTTACACCCATAATTGCTCCAAGTCATTGTGGCATAATCATTGCTCTTCTATGGATAATTAATCATTGAAAATCAAGCATTATGGCAAAAATAATAGGAATTGACTTAGGTACCACAAACAGTTGTGTATCAGTTATGGAAGGTGGCGAACCTGTAGTAATCGCTAATGATGAAGGGCGTAGAACGACCCCTTCGGTTGTAGCGTTTTTAAAGAATGGCGAACGTAAGGTGGGTGATCCTGCTAAAAGACAAGCCATCACAAACCCTGAAAACACGATTTCAAGTGTGAAGCGTTTTATGGGTCGTCGTTTTAATGAAATTACAGAAGAAAAATCTCATTGGAGTTATAAAGTAGTTCAAGGTGAAAACGATACTGTTCGTGTTGACATTGATGGTCGTATGTATACACCTCAAGAAATTTCTGCAATGGTTTTACAAAAAATGAAAAAAACTGCAGAAGATTATTTAGGCCAAGAAGTAACAGAAGCAGTAATTACTGTTCCAGCATACTTTAATGATGCACAAAGACAAGCTACTAAAGAAGCAGGAGAAATTGCTGGTTTAACAGTACGTCGTATTGTAAACGAGCCAACAGCTGCTGCATTAGCTTATGGTTTAGATAAAAAGAATGTGGAGCAAAAAATTGCCGTGTTCGACTTAGGTGGTGGTACTTTTGATATCTCTATCCTTGATTTAGGTGATGGCGTATTTGAAGTTAAATCAACAAATGGTGATACACACTTAGGTGGTGATGACTTTGATAAAGTAATCATGGACTTTTTAGCAGATGAATTTAAAAATCAAGAAGCAATTGATTTAAGAAAAGATCCAATGGCTTTACAACGTTTAAAAGAAGCTGCAGAAAAAGCAAAAGTTGAATTAAGTTCTTCAACAGAAACAGAAATCAACTTGCCTTATATCACTGCAGTAGACGGGGTTCCAAAGCACTTAGTATTAAAATTAACAAGAGCAAAATTTGAATCATTAGCTGATAATTTATTTGCACGTTGTATTAAGCCATGTGAAGTTGCATTGAAAGATGCAGGTTACTCAATTGGTCAAATTGATGAAGTAATTTTAGTAGGAGGTTCTTCAAGAATTCCGAAAGTGCAAGAGTTGGTTGAAAAGTTCTTTGGTAAAAAACCAAACCGTTCAGTTAACCCTGATGAAGTTGTTGCAATTGGTGCAGGTATACAAGGTGCGGTATTAACAGGTGATGTGAAAGACGTTTTATTATTAGACGTTACTCCATTAAACTTAGGTATCGAAACAATGGGTGGTGTAATGACAACGATGATTGCTTCTAACACAACCATTCCAACTAAGAAAACTGAAGTGTATTCAACTGCTAGCGATAATCAACCAGGTGTACAAATTCATGTATTACAAGGTGAGCGTCCAATGGCGAATCAAAATAAGAGTTTAGGTATGTTTAACTTGGATGGTATTCCACCAGCACCAAGAGGCGTACCTCAAATTGAAGTGACTTTTGATATTGATGCAAACGGTATCTTAAACGTAAGCGCAAAAGATAAAGGAACTGGAAAAGAACAAAAAATCAGAATCGAAGCGGGTAGTGGTTTGACTAAGGAAGAAATTGAAAAAATGAAAGCCGAAGCAAAAGCTAACGAAGCATCTGATAAAGCGGAAAGAGAAAGAGTTGATAAATTAAATGAAGCTGACAGTTTGATTTTCCAAACAGAAAAGCAATTGAAAGAGTTTGGTGATAAGATCTCTGCTGATAAAAAAGCACCAATTGAAACTGCTTTAGCTAATTTGAAAGCTGCTCACCAAGCGCAGGATGTTGCTCAAGTGAACACTGCTTTAGAAGCTATGAACACTGCATGGACTGCTGCAAGTGAAGAAATTTACAAAGCGCAGGCTGAGGGTGCTAGTGCAGGTGCTGCTCCAGGAGCTGACGCAGGTCAAGCAAATGGTGGTGCAAGCAATGATACTGTTGAAGACGCTCAGTTTGAGGAAGTTAAATAAGGTTATTGGGTAATAAATTATCCATCATTGATAAGGTTTTAGTTAGGAAGCCCTCCAGAAATGGGGGGCTTTTTTATATGTGATCACTGCATAGATTAATAATTTATCAGTTGTTATTAAAATCAGGGTATTTATATGATATAATTAAATATTTATAGATGTTTTTCGATTATTTTCGTAACATCTAGAAAACCATTGAATGCATAATTATGTCCAAATTTTTCAGCCAAATCAGCCTAAAAAACTTTACAAATACAAGAATGCTTGTATTAATATTTTTAGTCATTTCATTATTTATTAATGATAAAACAAATGCACAGGTTAGTTTAACCTTTTCTAAAG